>DAIDLH010000001.1 GCA_027449605.1 Candidatus Muproteobacteria bacterium
TCCGCGGTCGACTCGACGAAGATCATCTGGCCGGGGTGCACGGCGTTGAACGAGCCGCTGACGATCTCCTTGGCCCGCTCCGGCGTCTTCCGGCTGATCTTGCCGAACTCGGACACATGCAGGAACTGCACCGTCGTCGATCGCATCGAAGTGCCGACGTACACGCTGGAGCCGTTGGACAGCGACAGCTCCTGCACCGAATCGCTTACCGGCGCCACAACCTGCCTGATGCCTTCGGGCAGGTTGTCGTAGGGATACTTGACCTTGGTCTTGAACATGACCGCGGCCTCGCGCAGGCCGTGCGCAATCACGCCGACGGTCTGATTCGGCGCCCATACAGCCAGGTCCAGGCCGAGGATGTCGATGAACGTGCTGTTATGGGACACAAACCCTTCTGCGATGTACGTCCCGGTCGACGTCTGCAAATCAATCATCGGCCTGGGTTCGAGTGGTTCGATCTTCGTTATTCGCGCCCAACCTATGCCAGTTCTCTTTCCTGGCATATCCCGGTTTTCCCACCAGCCACGGCCAATGAAGCGCGTCGGTCTGGTTTGTCCGATCAGCCTAAACATTTCGTCCATGCGACCGAACGCTATTTTTGGCACCGGACGCTTTCCGAACTTCGATTCTCGGACGGATGAATCCTGCTCAATGCAATGGCTGTATCCGCGATCTTCGCAGTACGAAATCATCCGGTCCCATACCGGCCCGCGAAGCTGACACACATTGACCGTCGCGCTCGCGCTGGACCTCGACATCGACCCCTCGCCGTCGAGCATTCCACCAAACCAACCGTCCTCCACGGTCGCCTCGCCCCACGGCCTTGCAATCCACCTAACCTGCGCACCGACCCTCAGTTTTTTCTTGTTCTGGGACTCAATGGAGCGCCATTTCGCCTCGGTATTCGTCATCTTCGACAACCATCGGTGATTTCCAGTGCAAATCACCGAGCGGCCGTCATCGAACGCAATGCGGTACGCCTTTCCGGTTGTTTCGCGGATACCCTGCACAACCGCCGCGCGCATCTTTCTGCCAGCGCCACGGTGGCCGGCGTGGTGTTCGTCGACCGAAACAACCTCGCGCCCAACCTGCAGTTCCGCTATCGGAACCCAGTGAAGATCAGCCGTCAGTACGAGCGTGCTCGGGTCAAGACAGAACCCCCGCTGACGGCTTTTCAAGACGATATTCAGATACCAAAGCTCGTCGAGCAGCTGGATCTGCGCCTCATTCGGGACGAACTTGATCCGCTTGCCGTACCGATCCGTGATCCAGTAAAGGTTGTGCAGCCTCCAGCGACGATCACCCCACTCGTCAAGGTTTAACTGCAAACTGGCCGGCATTGGCTCCAACTGCCGCCAGCAGCGCGCGCACCGCGGCGTCGCCCTGCTGGTGGTTGTCCTCTTTGAATAGACCCAGGTGCTTCATGGCCTTCTCGATCCCGCTGTTCTTGTCGTGAAACTTGAGTTTCTTCGTCTCGCCGATCACTAGGGCGTTCTCGCCACGGCCAGCGGTGATCTCATCGATCTCGAACGAAGCCAGCGCGGCAGCGGAATCGTCGTCCAGCTCCGTAACCTTCTTCAGGCTGCCGTCCGCATTGAAGAACTTCCGCGGATCCGCGTAGGCGATCCGGCCCAGCTCGCGCAACGTGCGCGCGACCGACACGCCGGTAATTTTCTCTGCTTCAGCAATGACTTCGGCGCGGCGCCGGACGATTTCGGCCGCAATTTCAGGGTCTTTCAGGAGCTTGTACGCTTCCGATCCCGCAACGTGGTCGTTCTTGGCCGTGAATCCGGCCGTCTTGTACGCCTGCGTGCCGTTCCCGTTGTTGGCGATGAACGCCTCGATGAATCGGGTCTTGCGCGCAGCGGCTTCGGCCTTGCTGGTCCCGGCTTTGACGCGCTTCGGCGCGCTTTTCCCACTTGCCTTTGTCTTGCCCGGCGCGCGCTTGACACTTTCTCCCACTTTAGCAGCGCGTTTTGCTTTCTTCGTTGCCATTCAGGCCGCCCGCTTCTTCTTGCCCTTGCCGAGCACCTTGTTCGCCTTGGCGTCAATCTTCGCCTTCTGGCTGGGCGACAGCTTTCCCGCGTTGGCCTGCTGCGAGGCGCGCGCCTTCGCGTTCGCGGCATGCGCTTTGTCCGGCATGGGGTAAGCCTCTGAGCCAGGCAAGCCGAACTCGGAGGCGGGTAGCGCCTTCCGCTCGCCGCTGCTGATAATGCCCATGTCACGCAGCCTGGAAAGCCGCCTGTGCGGCGTCGTTCTGCTGCCCGGACTGGCCGGTGAGCAGGCTCTTGGCGATGGCCAGGGCCTCGTCGATGCTGCCCGCCGGCTGCATGCCGGCGTCCTCCCGGCCCTCTGGCTGCACGCCTCCGGGTGACATGCCCGCCGGCATACTTCCAGGCGTACCGCCGGCCTTTGCCGGCATTCCGGCATCGAGCAGCTGGCCGCCCTCATCCTGGTCCGAAGTGTCCTCGCCCACCGTAATCTTGCCGGCCGCGTCGATCTCAATGCACACTTTGATGGGGCCCATGGCTTAGTTCCTTGAAAAGGTGGGACTGTTGATTACGGATTGGTAGAGCACCAGATCGGCCGCGGACAATGCGCCGATGCGCAGCTTGATTGCGACTTCCTTCTCCCTGCGGTCGATCTCGTCCCACAGAGCCTTGCGCTCGGCGCCTACGGCGTCGGTCACGCCCGCCAGCACCACGAAGCGCGCGCGCAGGACGTCATACAGCGCGTTCGGGATGTCCGCGATCGCGTCGGCGTCCGAATAGGTCGTCGCCATCAGTACCAGCCGTAGAGCGATACCTGCCCGGCGGCGGACCAGGCGAGGCGGATCGCGCGCACCGGCGTCGTATAGGTGCCCTCGATGCTCGCGCTCTTGGCGGCCACGGTCGCATGGTCGAACGCCGTACCGTCGCCGTACTCCTGCTGCACGCCGAACGTCGGGCTGCCGGCGCCCTTGATGCAGGCGAAGCCGACGCCGACGCGCGACCAGGCTTCTTTCAGGTGCGTCCAGGCCGACACGCTCGCCGCGGTAAAGCCGATGTTGACCGTCTGCGCGCCAATCCCGGCGGGCGCGGGCACGCTGGTCAGGCTCGCAAAGTAGCCGACCGAGGTCACGGCACTGGCGCCGTTGGTGGCCAGCGTCTCCGTCAGCACGTTGCCGTCGGCATCCGTCCCGGTCAGGACGTAGTTCCCGGTCACCGCGCCGCTCGGCGTAATGATGACCTTGTGCGCCAGGGCGTCGCCTGGGGTGGTCGCGGCCAGCGCCAACGCGGCGCCGGCGAGCGCCGTTACCGTGTTCGCAAAGGCAGTCAGGTTCTGCGCGAGTGACGTTCCGGTGATATAGATTCTTATCATGCGACCGCTCCTTCCTTGAATGATTGCCGGGTCACGCAGCGAGAAAGGACACTACCTACAGAGGCCGCCGCGCCCCGGCTGCCGGGGTTATATGCGCCACTTGCCGGCTAGGCTAAGAGATCGCCGCCCTGCCCGCCTTCGTTGCGGTGGCGAGACTGACGGGCGGCGCGCACCGTATCCCTACAGCGCGTTTCTGGTTGCGGGTGAGCGTTACGATCGCTCTAGATCTGGCTTATGGG
>DAIDLH010000002.1 GCA_027449605.1 Candidatus Muproteobacteria bacterium
TGACGCCCTTGGCGAACAGGATCAGCGGCAGCGCGGCGGCGACCGGGTGCGCACGCAGACGCTGCGCGATTTCGGCCAAGTAGCGCAGCGAAAACTCGGCGAACAGCGGCGGCGCCAGCAGGCCGCCCCAGGTATCGAACAGCATCAGCGCCTGCGCGCCGGCCGCGACCTGCGCGTTGAGGTACGCGGTGACCGCGCGCGCCAGCGTCTCGAGCAGCCGGTGCATCAGCGCCGGCTGCTCGAACATCATGCACTTGGCAAGACTGAAGTCCTTGCTGCCGCCGCCTTCGACCATGTAGGTGGCGAGCGTCCACGGGCTGCCGGCGAAACCGATGAGCGGGACTTTTCCGTCCAGCTCGCGCCGGATCAGGCGCACCGCGTCCATCACGTAACGCAGCTCAACTTCAGGGTCCGGCGCCGGCAGGGCGTCAATGTCGGCCGCGCTGCGCACCGGCTTGCGGAACTGCGGGCCCTCGCCCTCGGTGAAATACAACCCGAGCCCCATGGCGTCGGGAATGGTGAGAATATCGGAGAACAGGATCGCGGCGTCCAGCGAAAACCGGCGCAGCGGTTGCAGCGTCACTTCGCAGGCCAACTCGGGCGTGGTGCACAGGGTTTTGAAATCGCCGGCCTGCTCGCGCACCGCGCGGTATTCGGGCAGATAGCGCCCCGCCTGGCGCATGATCCACACCGGCGTCACGTCCACCGGCTGCCGCAGCAGCGCACGAAGGAGACGATCGTTTTTGAGCGTTGTCATTTATATGAATTCTTGCCGCAAAGACGCAAAGAGCGCAAAGGGTTTCGATCAAAAAACCCGACCCGGCTTTTCTTTGCGTACTTTGCGCCTTTGCGGCAAGTGTTCTTACAACGGCGCGGGAAGATCGGAGGCGCCGGTGAGATATTTGTCGATGCCGCGCGCGGCCGAACGCGCCTCGGCAATGGCCCATACGATCAGCGACTGGCCGCGCTGCATGTCGCCGGCGGCGAACACGCCCGGCACGCTGGTCATCCAGTTGCCGTCGCGCCAGACGTTGCCGCGCTCGGTCAGTTTCACGCCCAAACTCTCCAGCATGCCCGGCTTTTCCGGCCCGGTGAATCCCATGGCCAACAACACCAGCTCCACAGACAGAGTGAACTCGCTACCCGGTATTTCCTTAAAGCTGGTGCGGCCGCTTTCGTGGACCAATTCGACCTTCACCAGTTCGAGTGCCTTGACGCGACCCTGCTCGTCGCCGATGAAACGTTTGGTCGAGACCGAGTAGACCCGCTCCACACCTTCCTCGTGCGCCGAGGCAACGCGATAAATATACGGATATTCGGGCCAGGGATTGTTCGCGGCCCGCTGCGCGGGCGGGCGCGGCATGATTTCCAGCTGGTGCACGGTCTTGGAACCCTGGCGGTGCGCGGTACCGAGACAGTCGGCGCCGGTGTCGCCGCCGCCGATGATGACGACGGGCTTGCCTTTGGCGGTGATTTCCCGGCCCGTCGGCACTTTGTCGCCTTCGCAACGGCGGTTGGACTGCGTCAGATATTCCATGGCGAAGTGCACGCCCTGGAGTTCGCGTCCCGGGACCTTCAGATCGCGCGGAGCGCAGGCGCCGCCGGCCAGCAGAATCGCATCGAAATTCTTCTTCAGTTCCTCGACCGGAACATTCACGCCGATGTGCGCGTTGACCTTGAACATCACGCCTTCGGCTTTCATCTGGTCGACTCGGCGGTCGAGTACTTTCTTTTCCATCTTGAATTCGGGAATGCCGTAGCGCAGCAGACCGCCGATGCGGTCGTCGCGCTCGAACACCGTGACCTCGTGGCCGGCGCGGCGCAACTGCTGCGCGCCCGCGAGGCCGGCGGGACCGGAACCCACGACAGCGACCTTCTTGCCAGTAAGCACCTTGGGCGGTTCGGGTTTGATCCAGCCTTCCTGAAAAGCGCGGTCGATGATGGCGAGTTCGATCGCCTTGATCGTCACCGGGTCGTCGTTGATGCCGAGCACGCACGCGCCCTCGCAGGGCGCGGGACAAAGCGTGCCGGTGAAGTCGGGGAAGTTGTTGGTGGCGTGCAGGCGGTCGATGGCCTCCTGCCACTGACCGCGGTACACCAGGTCGTTCCAGTCGGGGATGAGATTGCCCAGCGGGCAGCCCTGGTGGCAGAACGGGATGCCGCAATCCATGCAGCGCGCGCCTTGCTGCTTGAGTTCGCTTTCGGCAAACGGCGCCATGACCTGCTTCCAGTCGCGCACCCGTTCGGTGACGGGACGGTAGGGTTGCTTGGCGCGGTGAAACTCGATGAAGCCGGTGATCTTACCCATGCGCCGCTTCCATCACCGCCTTTTCTTCCGGCACGCCGGTTTCGCGCGCCTTGGAAATCGCCGCCAGCACGCGCTTGTAATCCTTGGGCGTGACTTTCACGAATTTGGCCTGCATCGCCTTCCAGTTGGCGAGAATCTTTTCCGCCACCGTGCTGCCGGTGTGATGCACATGGCGCTTGAGCAGGTCCTTCACCAGGTCGATGTCTTCGCCTGAAGCCAGGGGATCGATATCCACCATGGCGAGGTTGCAATGGCGCTTGAAGTCGCCGGCCGCGTCGAGCACGTAGGCCTCGCCGCCGGACATGCCGGCGGCAAAGTTGCGGCCGGTCGGGCCGATGACGACGACGCGGCCGCCGGTCATGTATTCGCAACCGTGGTCGCCCACACCCTCGACCACCGTGTGCGCGCCGCTGTTACGGACGGCAAAACGTTCACCGGCGACGCCGCGGAAATAGGCCTCGCCGCTGGTGGCGCCATACAGCGCGACGTTGCCGATGAGAATGTTCTCCTCCGGTACGAAGCTCGCCTGACGCGGCGGATAAACGATCAGCTTGCCGCCGGAAAGTCCCTTGCCGATGTAGTCGTTGGCGTCGCCCTCGAGCGTGAAGGTCAGGCCGCGCGGCAGGAACGCGCCGAAACTCTGGCCGGCGGAGCCGTTGAAATGAATGCGGATCGTGTCCTCGGGCAGGCCTTCGGCGCCATAGCGGCGCGAGACCTCCGCGCCCAGGATCGTGCCCACCGTGCGGTTGACGTTGCGGATCGGCAGGATGATGTCCACCGGCTTTTTCGATTCCAGCGCGTCACGGCACAGCGGCAGGATGGTCACCAAGTCCAGCGACTTGTCGAGGCCGTGGTCCTGATCGCGCACGCGGCGCGTCGCCACCTCGGGGCCAGCCTCGGGCTGGTGCAGTATCTGCGAGAAATCGAGGCCGCGCGCCTTCCAGTGATCCACCGCCTTTTTCACGTTCAGGCGGTCCACGCGTCCGATCATCTCGTCCATGGTGCGGAAGCCGAGCCGCGCCATCAGTTCGCGCGTCTCCTGCGCCACGAAGCGGAAGAAATTCACCACGTGCTCCGGGTTGCCGGCGAATTTCTTGCGCAGCTCCGGGTCCTGGGTGGCGATGCCGACCGGGCAGGTGTTCAGGTGACACACGCGCATCATGATGCAACCGAGCACCACCAGCGGCGCGATCGAGAAGCCGTACTCCTCGGCGCCAAGCAGCGCGGCGATCACGACGTCGCGCCCGGTCTTCATCTGGCCGTCGGTCTGCACCACGATGCGGTCGCGCAGTTTGTTCATCACCAGCACCTGCTGGGTTTCGGCCACGCCCAGTTCCCACGGGAGTCCGGCGTGCTTGAGCGAGGACAGCGGGCTGGCGCCGGTGCCGCCGTCGTGGCCGGAGATGAGCACCACGTCGGCGTGCGCCTTGGCCACGCCGGCGGCGATCGTGCCCACGCCGATCTCGGAGACGAGCTTGACGTGGATGCGCGCCTCGCGGTTGGCGTTCTTGAGGTCGTGGATCAGCTGAGCCAGATCCTCGATCGAATAGATGTCGTGATGCGGCGGCGGCGAGATCAGGCCGACGCCGGGCGTGGAGTAACGCACCTTGGCGATCCACGGATAGACCTTGTGGCCGGGCAGCTGCCCGCCCTCGCCGGGCTTGGCGCCCTGCGCCATCTTGATCTGCAGGTCGGTGCAGTTCACGAGGTAGTGGCTGGTGACGCCGAAACGGCCCGAGGCCACCTGCTTGATGCGCGAATTCCGGTTCGTGCCGTAGCGCTCCGGGTCCTCGCCGCCTTCGCCGCAGTTGGAACGTCCGCCGATCCGGTTCATGGCGATGGCCAGCGCCTCGTGCGCCTCCAGGCTGATCGATCCGTAAGACATGGCGCCGGTGGCAAAGCGCTGCATGATGGATTCCACCGGCTCGACTTCCCCGATCGGGAGCGGCCGGTCGGCGAGTTTCAGTTCCATCAGTCCGCGCAAGGTCGCCAGATGCTGCGCGCCATCGTCGCAGGCGCGCGAAAATTCCTTGAACTTCTCATAGGAGTTGGCGCGCGTGGCATACTGCAGCTTGGCTACCGTGTCCGGATTGAGCATGTGGTACTCGCCGTCGCGGCGCCACTGATAGTGTCCGCCCCAGTCGAGTTCGGGCGGGCCCACCGGCCGCTCGGGGTAAGCGCGATGATGACGCAGGCTCGTCTCCTGCGCCACGATGTCGATGCCGATGCCGCCGACGCGTGAAGCGGTCCAGGTGAAATACTGATCGATGAATTTCTTGTCGAGGCCGATGGCCTCGAAAATCTGCGCGCCGCGGTAGGACTGGATGGTGGAGATGCCCATCTTGGAGATGACCTTCACCACGCCCTTGTTGCACGCCTTGATGTAGTTCTTGACCGCGGCCCCATGATCCACGCCGTTCAGGAGATTCTGGCGGATCATGTCGTCGAGCGTCTCGAACGCGAGATACGGGTTGATCGCGCCCGCGCCGTAACCCAGCAGCAGCGCCATGTGATGCGTCTCGCGCGGCTCGCCGGATTCGACGATGAGCCCGACCTTCACGCGCGCGCCCTCGCGCACGAGGTGATGGTGCACGCCGGCCGTGGCCAGCAGCGTCGGGATCGGCATGTGATGCGCATCCACGCCGCGGTCCGAAAGGATAATAAAGGTAGCGCCTTGGGCGATGGCGTCGCTGGCCTGGCGGCACAGCTCGTCCAGCGCCCGTGCCAGTCCTGCTCCGTCCGAACCGGCCGGGAACAGCATCGGCAGCGTCACGGTCTTGAAACCGGGGCGATCGAGATGGCGTATTTTGGCCAGCTCTTCGTTGCTCAGGATCGGTGTCTTGAGCTTGAGCAGGCGGCAGGACTCCGGGCCGGGCTGGAGCAGATTATGTTCGGGACCGAGCGGAGTCTCGATCTGCGTCACCAGCTCCTCGCGAATGGCGTCGAGCGGCGGGTTGGTCACCTGCGCGAACAGCTGCTTGAAATAGTCGTAGAGCAGGCGCGGCTTGTCGGACAGCACCGCGAGCGCGGCGTCGTTGCCCATGGAACCCACCGGCTCCTCGCCCTTCTGCGCCATCGGCGCCATCAGGATGCGCAAGTCTTCGTGCGTGTAGCCGAAGGCCTGCTGGCGCTGCAATACGGTGGCATGATCCGGCTCCGGCAATTGCGGCGGCTGGGGCAATTGATCGAGCGGCACGAGATTCTGTTTCAGCCACTCTTTATAAGACTGCGCGCCGACATAGCGCTGCTTGAGCTCGGCGTCGTCGATGATGCGGCCGGCGCGCGTGTCCACCAGGAAAATCCGGCCTGGGTGCAGGCGCTCCTTGATGAGCACGTTCTCCGGCGGGATGTCGAGCACGCCGACCTCGGAGGCCATGACCACGAGGCCGTCCTTGGTGACGTAATAGCGAGACGGGCGCAGGCCGTTGCGGTCGAGGATCGCGCCGATGACGGTGCCGTCGGTGAAGGCGATCGAGGCCGGGCCGTCCCACGGCTCCATCAGGCAGCCGTGATATTCGTAGAAGGCCTTGCGGTCCTCGTCCATCATTTCGTGGCCGCTCCATGCCTCCGGAATCATCATCAACACCGCGTGCGGCAACTCGCGTCCGGCCATGTACAAAAATTCGAGCACGTTGTCGAAGGTGGCGGAGTCCGAACCGCCCTCCATCACGATGGGAAGAATTTTCTTCAGGTCATCGCCGAACAGGGGCGAGGCGCACAGCGCCTCGCGCGCGCGCATCCAGTTGATGTTGCCGCGCAGGGTGTTGATCTCGCCATTGTGGGCGATGTAGCGGTACGGGTGCGCCAGCGGCCAGGACGGGAAGGTATTGGTCGAGAAGCGCGAATGCACCAGCGCCAGCGCCGATTCCACCGCCGGATCCGCCAGGTCGGGGAACATCGGTTCCACCTGGGTCGGCGTGAGCATGCCCTTGTACACCAGCGTGCGCGCCGACAGGCTCGGGATGTAAAACAGCGTGCGTTCTTTCAGGTCTGAATTCCAGATCGCGTGCTCAATGCGCTTGCGGATCACATAGAGCTTGCGCTCGAAGACCATGTCATCGGCAATACCGGCGGCGCGGCCGATGAGAATCTGCTTGAAGCCGGGCTCGGCCGAGCATGCCGTGGGGCCGAGCGAGGAATCGTCCACCGGCACGTCGCGCCAACCAAGCAGTTGCTGTCCCTCTTCTTGCACGATCCCGGCGAAGATTTCCTGACAGCGGCGCGCTTCAGCCGCGTCGCGCGGCAGAAATACCATGCCGGTGCCGTAATGTCCGGGTTCGGGCAGCTTGATGCCGAGCTTGCCGCATTCTCGATTCAGAAAAGCATGCGGCATCTGGATCAGGATACCGGCGCCGTCGCCGGTGTTCTCCTCGCAGCCGCAGGCGCCGCGATGCATGCGATTGCGCAGAACCGTCAGCGCCTGCGTGACGATCCTGTGCGAACGACGGCCCTTCATGTCCACCACGAAGCCGACGCCGCAGGCGTCGTGCTCGTAGGCCGGATCGTAGAGGCCCTGTTGCTTGTTATGATGTTGTTCCAATTCCGATCACCGCTTTATTCACCGCTGGCAACGCCATCCGGCGCGATTCTTCCGCACCGATCGATGTCGTTTTTCGCTTGCCAGCGAGGGCTTCGCCCAGATCAGGGGAATTCGTTCCTTTGCCCGTGAAAAAACCGCGGAAAATCCGGTGCAAAAGGGGCGAAAAGTATACCGGCCTGCCGGGGCCGGTTCAATGGAACCGAAGGCAAATGGCTCTTTTTCAGGCCATGCAACGAAGAAGGGATTGACCGGAAACGGCTTTCCCGCGGCTCAAACGCCGGATTGGAGCAGGCGCGTATGCTCGCGCAGGGCGTAACGGTCGGTCATGCCAGCGATGTAATCGGCCACGATCCGTGCCCGGTTCGGGGCAGCGTCCGGTTTGCCGAGCTTTTCCTGGTACTGTACGGGCAGCAAGCAGGGGTCGCGCATGAACGCCTCGAATAATTCGCGCACAACCTTCACCGCTTCGCCCATCATCTGGGTCACGCGTTCGTGCGCGTACAGGTTCTGCCGCAGAAAACGCTTGAGCTCGCGTGATTTTTCGGCCACTTCGGGCGTATAGGCAACCAGGGGTTCGGGGTGGCGACGCACGTCCTCGATATCCTTGATCCCGGACTGCGCGATCCGGCGGCGGCTGTTGTCGATGATATCGGTCACCACGTGATTGATCATGCGGCGTATGGTTTCGTAGATGGCGCGGCGCGGAGGAATATCCGGGTAACGTCGCCGCACCTCGTCGTATTGCCCGGCGAACAGGGCGATGGGTTTCAGCTGCTCGTGCATCAGCAGCCCGGAACGCAGGCCGTCGTCCACGTCGTGATTGTTGTAGGCGATTTCATCGGCGATGTTGACCAGCTGCGCTTCGAGGCCGGGTTGGGTTTTTTCCAGAAACCGCTTTCCCAGTTCGCCCAGCTCGCGGGCGTTCTTGACTGAACAGTGCTTGAGGATGCCCTCGCGTGTCTCGAAAGTAAGATTGAGCCCGGGAAATTCGGCGTAGCGTTCCTCCAGCAGATCCACCACGCGCAGGGATTGCAGGTTGTGTTCGAAACCGCCGTAATCGCGCAGACATTCGTTCAGCGCGTCCTGGCCCGAATGACCGAAGGGCGTGTGCCCGAGGTCGTGCGCCAGCGCGATCGCCTCGGTCAGGTCCTCGTTCAACCCCAGCGCACGGGCGACGGAGCGTGCGATCTGCGCCACCTCGATCGAATGCGTCAGACGCGTGCGGAACAGATCGCCTTCGTGGTTGATGAAAACCTGGGTCTTGTACTCGAGGCGGCGAAACGCGGCGCTGTGAATGATGCGGTCGCGGTCGCGCTGGTATTCGGAGCGGTGGGCGGGCGAAGCCTCCGGATACCGCCGGCCGCGCGACGCGGCGTCCTGCGCGGCGTAAGACGCCAGCTTCACGCCGCCTCGCGCATGCTGGCGAGCGTCGCCTCGAGCTCGGCGCGCGGGTAATCGTCGGTCACCACGGCCTCGCCGAGACGCTTGAGCAACACCAGCCGCAGGCGACCGTCCAACACCTTCTTGTCCACGGCCATGAGTTCGAGAAAGCGGGCGGGCGAGAGCGAGCCGGGGGCGCGCACCGGCAGGCGCGCACGCTTTATCAGCTTCTCAATGCGCGCGATTTCCGCCGCTGTCAGCCACCCGAGCCGGCGCGACAGGTCTGCGGCCATGACCATGCCCGCGGCAATGGCCTCGCCGTGCAGCCAGTTCCCGTAGCCGACGCCGGTTTCGATGGCGTGCCCGAAGCTGTGTCCCAGATTGAGCGTGGCGCGCACGCCGGATTCACGCTCGTCCGCGGCCACCACCTCGGCCTTGTTGCGACAGGAGTTGTGGATGGCGAAGGCCAGCGCCTCGGCGTCGCGCGCCAGCAGTTTGTCCAGATTGGTCTCCAGCCAGGCAAAAAACTCGGGGTCGCGGATCAAACCGTATTTGATTACTTCGGCCAGCCCGGACGCGAGCTCGCGATCCGGCAGCGTGTTGAGCGTGTCGGTGTCGATGATCACCGCGCGCGGCTGATAGAACGCGCCGATCATGTTCTTGCCGAGCGGATGATTGACGCCGGTCTTGCCGCCGACCGAGGAATCCACCTGGGACAGCAGCGTGGTCGGTACCTGAATGAACGGCACCCCGCGCTGGTAGGTCGCGGCGGCGAAGCCGGCCATGTCGCCGATGACGCCGCCGCCCAGGGCGATGACCGTGGTGCGCCGGTCGCAGCGCGCCGCGAGTAGGGCGTCAAAAATACGATTCAATTGCTCCAGCGTCTTGTACCGTTCGCCGTCCGGCAGCACGATTTCCACCGGCTTGAGCGATGCGACATGCGCGCGCACCCGCGCGAGATACAGCGGCGCTACGGTCTCGTTGCTGACGATGGCCGCCCGGGCCCCCGCGATGTGCCGCGTCAGCAGCTCGGGCCGGTCGAGCAGGCCGGCGCCAATGTAGATCGGATAACTTCTGTCCCCCAGATCAAGAGGCAGCGTTTTCATCGGCTTTCAGGGCCTCCAGTTTGCGTGCGATCTCACGCGCCACGCTCGCCGGCGAACGGTGCGAAGTCTCGACCACGATGTCCGCGGCCTGCCGGTAAATGGGTTCGCGCGTCTTGAGAATCTCCTCCAGTGTCTTGCGGCGGTCCGTCGTCTGCAGCAGGGGACGGTGACGGTCGCGGCGCGTGCGCTGCAACAGCGTTTCCAGCGGCGCGTGCATGTACACCACCACTCCGCGATCGCGCAGATGGCGCCGGTTGTCCGCCGCGAGAATCGCGCCGCCGCCGGTGGCGAGCACCAGATTGGATTTGCGCGTCAGGTCGTCGAGGATGGAGGTTTCGCGGCTGCGAAAACCGGCTTCACCCTCGATTTCGAAGATCAGGGGGATGCTCGCGCCGGTGCGCCGCTCGATTTCATGGTCGGAGTCCTGAAACTCCTTGTCCAGCATCTCGGCGAGATGACGCCCGATGGTGGACTTGCCCACGCCCATGGGACCGATCAAAAAGATGTTGTCCGCCCGGCTCATGCCCGCAGGTATGCCAGCAACGCGGCGATAAATCAAGCGAACCGGCCGCTCGCAGCGGCCGGTTCGACGGGGGGGAATCAGCGCAGGCTCAGGTTTTCGGAAAGTATCCGCGGCGTCAGGAAAATCAGGAGTTCGGTCTTGTTATCCTTGGCTTCCTTGCTCTTGAACAGCCAGCCGAGCAGCGGAATATCGCCGAAGAACGGAACCTTGGTGAGGGTGTCGTTCTTGTCCTGCTCGTAGATGCCGCCGATGACCACGGTCTCGCCGTTGTCGAGCAGCACCTGGGTCTTGATCTGCTTGACGTTCAGCGTCCCGGCCACGGCGTCGACGAAGTTGTCCTTGGTGATATCGACATCCAGGTTGATGCGATCGTCCGGCGTGATTTGCGGCGTCACTTCCAGCTTGAGGGTGGCCTTCTTGGTCACCACCGAACCCACGCCCAGGACGTTGGTCGTGAACACCCGCTCCTGTCCCTGCTCGATACGCGCTTGTTTCTGATTGGCCGTGATCACACGCGGACTGGAGATGATCCTGCCATTGCCTTCCTGCTCCAGCGCCGAGAGCTCGAGGTTCAGCAGGCCCCCGTTTGCGCCCAGTTTGGCGAAGGTCAGGCCGATGGATCCGGCGGCTTTACTGCCGATACCGGCGGAAGGCAGATTGACATTGAGGCCGCTGGCGTTCGAGGTCATTGTGCCGGCGGAAACGATCGAGGAGCTGTCCGAAATATTGCCGGAAGCCGCGCCCGCGCGGCTGCTGAGCGAAGTGTCGGTGTACTTGACGCCGAAGCGCGAACCGAGGGACTTGCTGAAATTGTCCGTGGCTTCCACCAGGCGTGACTCGATCATGACCTGACGCACCGGCTGATCCAGCTGGCTGATCAGCTTGCGCACCTCGCGGATCTTGCCGGGGGTATCCTGGATCAGCAACGAGTTCGTGCGCGCGTCCACGGTGACTTGCCCGCGGGGCGACAGCAGCGTGTTGGACGAAGTTGCGATCTGCGTGCTCGCGCCGGTCGCGGTGCTGCCGAAAACCGGGTGTTCCAGCGCGGTGGCGTTGCCTACCGGCTTGATCGACTTGATCAGGCTCGCAATATCGTCGGCCTTGGCGTAATTGATCTGGATGAGCTCCGAAACCAGGGGTTCCAGTTCGATCACTGCCTTAGTCGCTTCCAGGTTGGCCTTTTCCTTGGCCGCCACCTCGGGCGCGGGCGCCACCGTCAGCACGTTGCCTTTGCGGCGCATCGCCAGGTTCTTGCTGTCGATGATCAGGTCGAGCGCCTGGTCCCACGGCACGTCTTTCAGGCGCAGCGTGAGCGAGCCCTTGACCGTATCGCTCACGACGAAATTGAGGCCGGTGAAATCGGCCAGCACCTGCAGCGCGGCGCGAACATCGATGTTCTGGAAATTGAGCGAGAGCTTCTCGCCGGAATAGCCGAACTCGTCGACCTTCTTCTCGTCCGGCTTTTCAATCACCGGCTTGACGCTGATGGTGAAAACGTTGCCGGTCTGATAGGCCAGCTGTTCGTACTTCCCCTTGGGCGTGATGATCATGCGCGTGTTCTTGCCCTGGGGATAGGTGTCGACCGTCTGCACCGGCGTGGCGAAATCGATCACGTCCAGACGGCGCTGCAGCTCGGAAGGCACGGACGTATTCTGGAAATCCACCATGATTTCGCCGGCCTGCTCGCGAATATCGATGCCGACTGCGGGATCGGACAGATTGATGATGATCTTTCCGTCCCCCTGCGAACCGCGGCGGAAATCAATCGCCTTGAGGCTGTATTTCGCGGTCTTGTGGGTGCTCGCGAAGTGCGTGGTCTTCGGCTCCACCGCTCCGGCGATGGCGGTCACCGGCGCCTCCACGGTCAACACAAAATTGTTGCCGTCAATGTTGGTAGAATACGCCACCGGCTTGATCAGGCTCAGCACGATGCGCGAACGATCTTCCGCCTCAATGGCCGTCACGCTCGTGACCGCCGCTTCCTTGACGCTTAAGCTCTTTTTGGCGAGGCCGACCCGGGTCTTGGGAAAATCTAGCGATATCCGCGCCGGATTGGTGATGGTGAAGGCGTTCGGCTCCACCGGCGGCTTGGTCATTTTCAGGGTAATCTGAATGCGGTCGCCGGGCAGCTTGGCATAGAGTATGTCTTCAATGACGTTCCTCTCGTCCACTGCCGCCGGAGCAGCCGCCGTTTCAGTCGCGGGTTTTTCCGGGGCGCTGACGGCTGCGTCTGCCGGTGCCACTGTCGCAGCCGGCGCGGTTGCCGCGGCGGCGGTCACGGGCGTTTCTGCTACGGCCGGCGCGGCGGCCGAGGCCACCACGCGATACCCGTATTCGGCTTTCTGTACATCGAGCTGCCCGGGCTCGGTCATCAGCAGGTCGACCACGACGGAAGTGCCGTTGTCGGCGAGGTAGGGATAGACCCCCTTTACCTTGTCCAGTCCCTGAAGTTCCGCGAGCGACGCGCCCATGGTGCTGCCCGGGAAACTGATGCGCAGGCGTTGTCCGTCTTCCAGTGCCTGGGTTGTGTACGCAACTTCGCCGGCGACCTTCACCTGCAACACGGCGGTTTCGCTGCCCGGCTCCCAGGCGATGGACTGGACTTCCGCGCCCTGCGCCACGGCGATCGTCCCGGCCATGACCGTCAGAAGCAACAGGCATTTGCCGGCTCTGGCAACAGCATTGCGCAAGATTTGTGACGCGCGCCATCCTTGACGCGCACCCTGCGGGCGCGCTTCGCGCGTCCAATTTTGCTCCTGACAAAATTGTGTGAGCAGTTTCGTAAATGCAGTCCTGCCCGCTACGCTCGCTCGTCTCGCCATAAAATTATCCCGCCTTGGTTTGTTCCCGTTCATTCCATCAGCGTCAGGTTGGCCTCACGCTCGACCCAATCGCCCATCGTGCCCTGGATCAGTTCGATCAAGTCAATCTTTTCCTCGGTGATCTTGCTGATCATGCCGGAGTTTTGCCCCAGGTGATCGCCCTTCTGCGCGCGGTGCACGGTTCCGTCCGGCGCCTGAATCACCGCCCAGACCTGCTTGCCGCGCATCAGCGTGCCGACCATTTTCAGCGAATCCAGCGGGTACTCCTCAAGCGGCTCTTTGCGCCGGTTCGGGTCGGGACGCGGACCGCTGGCGCTCTTCTGGCTTTGCGGATTGAGGTTGAAGGATGCGAAAGGGTCGGCCAGATTGGCAGAATTGTAGATGAAAGTTTCCTGCATCTTGATTTCCGGCAACGGCTCGACCCTGGGTTTTTTGTCGGCGTAGGCGTTTTTGACGAACTCGCGCAGATCTTCAAGGCCGTCGCTGCTGCACCCACTCAGCGCCACGGAGAAAATACCGGCTGTCAGCAATGTTCTTGCGAATTTCATGGCCTATTTCTTGATCGTCCGTGGCGCGGGTTTGGCCTGCTTCTGTGCGCCGCCTTCTTCGAGATAGCGATAGGTTTTGGCTTTCGCGGACATGGTCAGTTTGTTGTCTTTGCCACTCGAGGTGATGCTGATATCGCCGAAGGTCACGATGCGCGGCAACGCCGCCACGTCGCTGACAAACTGCGCCAGCTCGTGATAAGTGCCGCGAACCTCGACGCTGATCGGCATCTCGGCGTAGAAATCCTTGGGCTGCTCCTTCTCGGGACGGAACAAGGTGAACTCGAGTCCCCGGCCCAGACCCGCCTGGGTGATGTCCACCAGCAAATCCGGGACCTCCGTGGTATTCGGCAGCTGACGCAACAGGCTGCCGAAGGTCTGTTCCATCTCCTCCATTTGTTCCTTGTATGCCGGCAGATTGATCGCCAGGCCTTTCTTGTTCATGAAGGTCTCGCGCAGCCCTTCTTCTTTCTTCTGGGCGTCGCCGTACTGCTCGAGTTCACCCTGTATGAGAAACCAGAATCCGGCGAAAAGAATAATGACGCACACGACCAGTATGCCGCCGATCTTGATCGGCACCGGCCAGGAACCGAGATTGTTTACGTCGATATTTTTCAGGTCGTCCAGGGTCATGTGCCGGCATCCGTCAGTTTTTTCTGCTGCTTGGCGACCTGCTTGACCTTCAGCGAGAACTCACTCACCCTATCGCTCCCCCTGGCTTTCACCGTGATCACTTCCAGCTCGGGGTCGGCGAACCAGTCGGAAGAAGCCAGATTGCGCATGAGCGCCGAGACGCGGGCGTTCGACTGGGCTACGCCCTGCAACGCAATATTGCTGCCGGTATGCTTCAGGGAAGAGAAGTAGATTCCGTCCGGAAGCTTGCGCGCCAGTTCATCGAACAGATGCACCACCTGGGCGCGATCTCCCTGCAGCTGGTAAATGACGTTCATGCGTGCGATCAGGTCCGATCGCTGCTTCTTGAGTTCGGCGATCTCCTTGATCTCCTTCTCGACCTTGGCGATCTCCTGGTTCAGGAATTCATTGCGCCGGTTCTGATTTTCGATCAGCGAGCTGACGTGTACGTGTGCATAGAAAATGATCACACCCATCAGGATCCACGCGCCCACGGCGATGGTGAGCAGTTGCCGGTCCTGCTCCTTGCGGCGCATTTCGCGCCACGGCAATAAGTTGACGCGCGTGGTCATTCGTCGAAGCTCCGCATCGCGAGCCCGCAGCTGATCATGAGCGACGGCGCGTCATTGGAGAGGAGTTGCGGCTTGATGCGCGAGGCCAGCGACATGCCGGCAAACGGATTGGCCACCATCGCCGGCACGCCGATGCGCGCCGCCACCAGCTCATCGATGCCGGAGACCTGGGCGCAGCCGCCGGCGAGCAGCAGCTGATCGACACTGTTGAACGGCGTCGACGAATAGAAGAACTGCAATGCGCGCATGATTTCCTGGCACATCGCCTCCATGAACGGGCGCAGCACGTCGGTCTGGTAATTGTCCGGCAGACCGCCCTGTTTCTTGGCGAGTCCCGCTTCTTCATAGGACAGGCCGTAGCGACGCTGAATTTCTTCGGTCAATTGCCGCCCGCCGAAAGCGTGGTCGCGGGTGTAAACCGAGCGATTGTTGTGCACCACGTTGATGGTGGTCGCGGTGGCGCCGATATCCAGCACCGCGATGGTCTTTTCCATGCCGCCGCCGGGCATGTGGCTGGTGATCAGCGAAAAGGCGTTCTCCATGGCGTAGGTTTCGACGTCCACGACCATGGGCGTCAGGCCCGGCTGCTGGATGACGGCAAGATAGTCGTCGACGATTTCCTTGCGGCAGGCGGCCATCAGCACATCGACCTCTTCCGGATTGCTTTCCGAAGGCCCCAATACCTGGAAATCGAGATTGATTTCGTTGAGCGGATAGGGAATGTAATGGTCCGCCTCCATCTCCACCTGCATCTGGCGGTCCTGATCGCTCAGGTTCGCCGCCATCTTGATGGTCTTGGTGATAACGTGCGCGGCCGGCACGGCCACGGCGGCATGCCTGACGCGGGTGCCGGATTTCTTGATGGCGCGCTCAACGACCTGGGCGACCTGCTCGACTTCCGTGATCGCGTGTTCGACGACCGCATTCTGAGGGAGGGGCTCCACCGCGTAGCGCTCCACGCGCAGGTGCTCGCCTGATTTGCTCAGTTCGAGAACCTTGACGGCGGAAGAGCTGATATCGATGCCTATCAGTGGCGGCTTCTTTTTGGAAAATAAACCCGCAAGGGCATTCACTTTATTTTCCTCTCTAAATCCTTGAGTTATGATTGATACATATAAATGTAGATCAAATATAGACCATGGAATTCGGAAATGACAAATTAGCGTATTTAGCCTGTTTTCAAGCGATTCCCCGGTGAAATCGACATCACGACGAAGGTGAAAAACTCGCCAATACCGTGTCTCACGGCGGGTGGTTTATACTGGCGGGCGCGCCGGCGTCCGACTCTTCCTGACCAAAACCCCACAAGCTTCGCCCGATACCTATGAATGATTCTGGGAGTTTTTTCTCCCGCTGGACCCGCCAGTACCTGCCGGCGAAACGCTGGCAACTGGCCCTCATCGGCCTGTTCGGCTTGTTCGCCGGCGGTGTCGTCATGCTCACGCTGGTGGCGCTGATCCTGACGCCGACGCTGCCCGCGCTCGACGACCTTTCGGGGACGCAGCTGAAAGTTCCGATGCGCGTTTACACCGCCGACGGTCAGCTGATCGCCGAGTTCGGCGAGGAAAAACGCATCCCGGTGCGCATCGAAGAGGTGCCCGACCTGCTGATCAAATCGGTGCTCGCGGCCGAGGACCGTTCCTTCTTTTATCACCATGGCGTCGACTTCACCGGCATCCTCCGGGCCGCCCTGCACAACCTGCGCACCCAGAGCTCGGGCCAGGGCGCGAGCACCATCACCATGCAGGTGGCGCGCAATTTTTTCCTCAGTCCTGAAAAAACCTACTCGCGCAAGATCAGGGAAGTGCTGCTGGCGTTCAAGATCGAGCGCGAGCTGAGCAAGCAGCAGATTCTCGAGCTCTACTTCAACAAGATATTCCTCGGTCACCGCGCCTACGGCTTCGCCGCCGCGGCGCAGGTTTACTACGGCAAGACGCTCAAGGAATTGACGCTTCCGGAAATGGCGATGCTCGCCGGGCTGCCCAAGGCGCCGTCGCGCGACAACCCCCTGACCAACCCGGACAACGCCGTCGAGCGGCGCAACGCCATCCTGCGCCAGATGCTGAATCTCGGCTTCATCGACGAGGCGGCGTACACCCAGGCGGTCAACACGCCGCTCGCCGCCAGCAAGCACGCGTACCGGTTCAACATCGAGGCGCCTTACGTGGCCGAGATGGTGCGCCAGTACATGATCCAGGCCTACGACGAAAAGACCTACGCCGGCGGCTTTCATGTTTACACCACGATCAACGCCAATGACCAGCAGGCCGCGGTCAAGGCGTTGCAGAATGGATTGCTCGAATACGAACGCCGCCACGGTTACCGCGGTCCCGCGGGTCACGTCACCGTCCGCGGCGAACCGGACAAGGAACATCTCGACGACGTGCTCAAGGACTACCGGGTCGTGGGCGATCTGCTGCCGGGCGTCGTGCTCAAGGTCGAGGAAAAAAGCGCGCAGGTCTACACCCAGGACGGCAGCATCGCCGAGCTCGGCTGGGCGGGACTGTCCTGGGCGCGTGCTTACATCGACGAGAACACGCTGGGCGCGGCGCCCAAGAGAGCCGCGGACGTGCTGAAGCCCGGCGACATCATTTACCTCGAGGCGATCGAGAACCCGGCGCAGCAGCAGGAGATCGGTCCGTGGCGTCTCGCCGCGGTTCCGGAAGTGAGCGGCGCGCTGGTTTCGCTGCGTCCCGCCGACGGCGCGATCCTCGCGCTCACCGGCGGTTTCGACTTTTACCAGAGCGGCTTCAACCGCGTCACCCAGGCCGAACGCCAGCCCGGATCGAGCATCAAGCCGTTCATTTTCAGCGCCGCCTTGGACAAGGGCTTCACCCCGGCGAGCACCGTGAGCGGCGCGCCGATCGTCATGGAGGGCGATTCGCCCGAGGACGAATGGCGCCCGGAAGATTACAGCAGGAAATTCTTCGGACCGACGCGCCTGCGCAAGGCGCTGGCGCAATCGCTCAACTTGGTCGCCGTGCGTCTGCTGCGCGCCATCGGCGTCGGCTACGCCGCCGAGTATATGGAGCGGTTCGGATTCGAGCCCGCCAAACTGCCGCGCAATCTATCGCTCGCGCTCGGCACCGCCTCGGCCACGCCGATGCAGATGGTGAACGCGTTCGCCGTGTTCGCCAACGGCGGCTAACGCGTCACGCCGTACTTCATCGCGCGCATCGAGGACGCGAACCACAACGTCCTCGAGCAGGCCAAACCGGCGCTGCCCTGTCGCGACTGTGACGTCGCGGCAACCCCTTCCACGACGCCGGCAACACCGGCGCCGGCTGTCGCTCCTGGTAACTTGGTGGTGGCGGACAAGGACAAGCCGGTCGCGGCGCCGCGCGTGTTGAGCCCTGAAAACACGTTCCTCATGGCCAGCATGATGCAGGACGTGATCCGCGAGGGAACCGGGAAAGCGGCGCTCGTGCTCGGACGCAAGGACCTCGCCGGCAAGACCGGCACCACGAACGATTACCGCGATGCCTGGTTTTCCGGCTTCAACGCCGACGTGGTCACGACGGCGTGGATCGGCTTCGACCAGCCGGCCTCGCTCGGCCGCGGCGAAACCGGCGGGCATGCGGCGCTGCCGATCTGGATCGACTACATGCGCGTCGCGCTCCAGGGAATTCCGGAGAAACCGCTGACGCCGCCGCAGAACGTGGTGCGTCTCACCGTCAATAGCGAAACCGGCAACCCGACCACGGCCGACGATCCGCAGGCGATGCAGGAATACTTCATCCAGGGCACGGAAACGCCGCACGAACCGCCGGGCGTCGAGGGCGAACCCAATTCCGAGACCACGCCGACCCCGCCGACCCCGCCGCCGGACAACGTGCGCGAGAAACTTTTCTGATGGGCAACAAACCCCGCATTCCCCCGACCGGAAACCGACCCAGACCTCATGCGCCGGGCATGGACCAGTTGCGCCAGCACATCGCGGCCGATGCCGCGCGCATCATGGCGGAGGAGGGCGTGAACGACTTCCACACCGCCAAGCGCAAGGCGGAGGCGCGCCTCGGCCTGCCCGAAACCAAACATCTGCCGGGCAACGACGAGGTGGATGCGGCGCTGCAGGAATACCTGCGGCTGTTTCACGGCGGACGCCTCGCGCAGAGCCTGCGCCGCCTGCGCGGACTCGCCGCCGAGGCGATGCGTTTCCTGGCCAGGTTCGAGCCGCGCCTGGTGGGGCCGGTGCTGAGCGGCACCGTCACGTCGGCGAGCGCGATCGAGCTGCACCTCACCGCCGACACGCCGGAGGAAATCGGCTTCTGGCTGCAGGATCACGGCATTCCGTTCACGCAGACCGACCGGCGCCTGCGCTTCGGCGGCGAGCGCCACGAGACCTTTCCCGCCTACAGCTTCACCGCCGACGGCGTGCCGGTGGAGCTGTGCGTGTTCGGACACCGTGAGGCGCGCGAAACGCCGATGAGCCCCGTGGACGGCAAACCGATGAAACGCGCCAACCTCCGGGAGCTGGAAAATCTCCTGAACGGAGCAGGCGAGCCCGATACCGGGCCGGGATGACGCCGTTCACCGGCGGGCCGAAACCGGTCGCGGCGGCGCTTCTCGCCTCTTCGCGGTACCGGTAGAATCGGCGTCCGTCACCGGCCCCCGGACAGCCCTTGAAACATCACATCGAAAATCTGATCGCCTCGGCGCTCGCCGGCCTTGAGGCCACCGGCGCGCTGCCGCCCGCGCATGGCGCGGCGATCACGGTCGATCACACCAAGTCGAAGGAGCACGGCGACTTCGCGTGCAACATCGCCCGGGTGCTGGCCAAACACGCACACGCCAAGCCGCGCGAGCTCGCGGAAAAAATCGTCAAGGCGCTGCCGGCGTCCGAAAAAATCTCCAAGGTCGAGATCGCCGGACCGGGCTTCATCAATTTTTTCCTGGGCGCCGACGCCAACCACGGTGTCATCCGTGAAATTCTGGATCAGCGCGAACGCTTCGGCCGCAGCCGCCTGGGCGCCGGCCGCAAGGTGCAGATGGAATTCGTATCGGCCAATCCCACCGGCCCGCTGCACGTCGGCCACGGGCGTGGCGCGGCCTACGGCGCGACGCTGGCCAACCTGCTCGACGCCGCCGGATTCAACGTGCATCGCGAGTACTACATCAACGACGCCGGCCGGCAGATGGACATCCTCGCCACCAGCGTGTGGCTGCGCTATCTCGAGCTGTGCGGCGAAAAATTCGACTTCCCGGTGAACGGTTACAAGGGCGATTACGTCTACGACATCGGCGCCACCCTGCACCGCGAGAACGGCGACAAGTACCGCCATGCCGCTACCAGGGTATTCGAAAAAATTCCGCTCGACGAACCTAAAGGCGGCGACAAGGAAACCCATATCGACGCGCTCATCGAGCGCGCCAAATCGCTGCTTGGCGCCGATGCCTACCGCAAGGTATTCGACCTCGGTCTCAATGTCATTCTCGATGACATCCGCCAGGACCTGGAGGAATTCGGCGTCACCTACGACCAGTGGTTCTCCGAGCGCGCACTGGTGGAAGACGGCGCGGCGAATCGCGCCATCGAGCGCCTGAAAAAATCGGGACACGTTTACGAAAAGGAAGGCGCGCTGTGGTTCCGCTCCACCGACTACGGCGACGAGAAGGACCGCGTGGTGGTGCGCGAGAACGGCCAGAAAACCTACTTCGCCCACGACATCGCCTACCACATGGACAAGCTGGAGCGCGGCTTCGACCGGGTGATCGACATCTGGGGCGCGGACCATCACGGCTACGTGCCGCGCATCAAGGCGGCGCTCGCCGCCATCGGCGACGACCCGGAGCGGCTGCACGTGCTGCTGGTGCAGTTCGCCATCCTGTACAAGGGCGGCGAACGCATGCAGATGTCCACGCGCAGCGGCGAGTTCGTCACGCTGCGCGAGCTGCGGCGCGAGGTCGGCAACGACGCGGCGCGGTTTTTCTACGTGCTGCGCAAATGCGAGCAGCACATGGATTTCGACCTCGACCTGGCCAAGTCGCAGTCGAACGACAACCCGGTGTTCTACGTGCAGTACGCGCACGCGCGTATCCACAGCGTGTTCCGGCAGATGAAGGAGAAGGGATTCGCTCACGACCCGGCGAACGGCGACCGCAATCTGGCGCGGCTCACGGAGCCGCACGAACGGGCGCTGATCGAACGGCTGGCGCGCTATCCGGAAGTGATCGAGGCGGCCGCGACGACGTTCGAGCCGCACCAGGTCGCCTATTACCTGCGCGAGCTGGCGTACGATTTCCATACCTATTATGGTGCGCACACCTTTCTGGTCGACGACGCCGCGGTGCGCGACGCGCGGCTGAACCTGGTCGTGGCGGCGCGTCAGGTCATTGCCAACGGGTTGAAGCTTCTGGGTGTGTCGGCCCCGGAGACCATGTAAAGTTTCCCTATGGCGCAGGCGCGCAGAAGATCTTCACGCAGTCGTTTCCGCAAACCCGGCTGGTTGTTCCTGCTGGTGGGCATCGGTATCGGCGTGGCTGGCGTGATGCTGTGGCAGATGTATTCGCATCGCGGCGACGGACGCAGCGGCCTGGCGAACCTCTTTTCCAGTTTCAACAAGCCGGCGGAGAAAGCCGTCAAAAAAGAACCGGAGCCGGCGAAACCGCCGAAACCGAAATTCGATTTCTACACGATACTTCCGGAAACCGAGACCGTGTTGCCGGAACGGCGCAACAAGACCAAAACCGCCAAAACCAAACCGGAAGAGGGCGTCAGCTACATTTTGCAGGCGGGATCGTTCGCGGGCTTCGAGGAAGCCGACCAGATGAAGGCCCGGCTCGCGCTGGCGGGTCTGGTCGCGCATATCCAGAAAATCACCATAGAGGGCAAGGGCGAATATCACCGCGTGCGCCTTGGCCCCTACGAGAATATCGAGCAGCTCGATGCAATCGCCGCGCAGTTGCAGAAAATGGGAATCAAGGCGATACGATTAAAAGTTAAAAAGGGTGAGACCGGGTAATTTCTCTTCGCAACAGACGTCGGGATATAACTTCAATATCTACAAAACAACATCCGCGTGTGCTTTGAGTTCCCGGCGTACGTGCGTGGTTCGCCCCAACGTATCGAGGTACACCCTTACTCCTTCGCGTCGAGCAAACTTAAACGCAGGCACTAAATCACTGTCACCTGTTACGACAACAATGACTCGCACCTTCTCGCGTAGTGCAAGCCGCGCGATATCTAACCCAATACGGAGATCGACACCTTTCTGTTCAATGTCGGGCACAAAATCCTGGGCAGTAGGTGCTCGTGGGTTTCGGGCTAAACTTGCTGACGCACGATTGCCTAAACGCCAGCCGTGCATCATCGTTACCCCGAGACGAACAGCAAAGTTCGGCGTTAATTCAAGTTTGTCGATCAAGCTTTTGTGGTTAGCGTATACCCGTGTAACGCCAAGATTGAGCTGTGCGCCGCTGACCGGGTTGTGAAATACTCCGGAGAGCGGCTGAGCGTCGTAGAAATAAATACGCAGCAGATCGTGCTGTGGCAAATCCCCAAGGCCACCGATTCGTCCGCACTCTGCCGCAATATCGGCAGCCTCAGGAAAACGATTCAGTCGTTGTTCGAGGACTTTGGTTACAAAACCACCATCCAAGAGAATCGCGTATTGTGGATTGCCGGCCATTATTGATTTTTGAGGGGCAGAAATAGAAAGGACCTCGGTCAGCTCGTGACGTGTCAACTAGACACGTGCTTAATCAGGGACGAACTGGCGAGGTCACTATTTCTATCAGCCATTAAGAATGGGTCCGTGTATACAATTTGTCAACAGCTCTTGAGAGAGGTTATTCCCACAGGCTCTAAAATCCTAGCAAAATATAGGATATAGCCATTATAACCGTAGCCCGGATGGAGCATCCGAGCATCTAATCCTCTAGATACGTATATCCCTTCAGCCCTTCAGCCAGTTCGGCCAGATAAGTATCGCGATTTTTCGCGCTGAGGGATGAGACGCACTCGATCTTGGCGCGGTAGGACGCGAGCAGATCATCGGCGTTGAAGTGCACGTAGCGCAGCACCGAATCCACCGTGTCGCCCTGCTGCGCTTGTGACAGCCGGTGACCGCCGTCCGGCTTCAGCTCGACGTGGATGGAGTCGGTGTCGCCGAACAGGTTGTGCATGTCGCCGAGAATCTCCTGGTAAGCGCCGACCAGAAAAATTCCCAGCAAATAAGGTTCGTTCTCGCGCAGCGGGTGCAGCGGCAGCGTGGAGTCGATACCCTCGCCGTCCACGTACAGGTCGATACTGCCGTCGGAATCGCAGGTGATGTCCTGCATCACGCCGCGGCGCGTGGGCGGCTCGTTGAGGCGATTGAGCGGCGCCACCGGAAAAATCTGGTCGATGGCCCAGTGGTCCGGCATGGACTGGAACAGCGAAAAATTGCAGAAATACTTGTCCGCCAGTTTTTCGTTCAGCTCGTCGAGAATCTCGCGGTGTGTGCGGCTCGACGGTTGCAGCAGCTCGCGCACCTTCCAGCAGATGGCGAAATAAATCTGCTCAGCGCGCGCGCGCTGCGCCAGCGTCAGCACGCCGTGGCTGAACATGCCCTGCGCTTCGGTCAACCGGTAGGCGGCATCGTGATAGGCCTCGACCACGGAACGGTCCGACAGCGTCGCGAGCGTCTGCCACAGCTCGCGGATGATGGCGGGTTCGTTTTCCGCCGCCTTCGGCACCGAATCGGCACCGGGGGCGGATTCGGTATCCACCACGTTGGTGATGAGCACCGCGTGGTGCGCGGTCATGGCGCGCCCGGATTCGGTGACGATGTCAGGGTGGGGCAAATTCTTTTCCGTGCAGATCTCGCTCAACGCGTGCACGATGTTGTGCGCGTATTCGGCAACCGAGTAATTCATGGAGCAAAAACTGCGCGAGCGCGTGCCCTCGTAGTCCACGCCCAGTCCGCCGCCGACGTTGAGCACCTTGATCTCCGCGCCGGCGGCGCGGAATTCGGCGTAGTAGCGCGCCGCCTCGCGCATGCCCAGCTGGATGTGCTGGATGTTGGCGATCTGCGAGCCCATGTGAAAGTGCATCATCTGCAGCGACGCCAGCAGATTCGCCGCGCGCAGGCGCGCGATGGCGTCCAGCACCTGCGAGGCCGACAGGCCGAATTTGGATTTCTCGCCGCCGGTGTTCTGCCACTTGCCGACGCCGATCGAGGCCAGGCGCATGCGCAGGCCGATCAGCGGCGTGATGCCCAGGTTTTTGGATTCCTGGATGACGAGTTCCAGTTCCGTGGGTTTCTCCACGACGATGTACACGCGGTGGCCCAGCGCCAGTCCGATCAGGGCGAGGCGGATGTACTCGCGATCCTTGTAGCCGTTGCACACCACCACGCCGCCGTCCTGGCGCGATTGCGCCAGGACCGCCAGCAGCTCGGGCTTGGAGCCGGCCTCGAGCCCGACGCGCCCGTCGGGCCGCGCGAGGATTTTCTCGACCACGCTTTTCTGCTGGTTGACCTTGATCGGGTAGACCGCGGTGTAGCGGCCGCGGTAGCCATCGGCCTGCATGGCGCGGTCGAAGGCGCCGCACAGGGTCTCGACGCGGTGGCGCAGGATGTCGGAGAAGCGCACCAGCACCGGCAGCGACAGGCCCGCGGCCTTGATTTCGCGGGAAAGTTCGAACAGGTCGATGCCGGGATGCTCGGCGCGGCCGTCGGGCCGGCAGACGAGGTGACCCCTGGCGTTGATGTCGAAGTAGCCGCCGCTCCAGTGGGCGATGTTGTAGGTGTCGCGGGCTTTTTGGATGGACCAGTCGATCATAAAACTGAAGTATCAAGTAGCAAGTAACAAGTGGCAAGTAGTTAGCGGTAGATATTACAATCTTGCAACTTGAAACTTGCTACTTGCTACTCATGACTTTAGACAAAAACTGGTACACCGAAGAATGGGCCGGTCAGGGTTCGGCCATCTCGCTCAAGATCAAGGACAAGGTCCACGACGAACAGTCGCCCTACCAGCGCATCGAGATCTGGGAGACCGAGACCTTCGGCACGCTCATGACGCTCGACGGCCTGGTCATGGTCACCGACCGTGACAATTTCGTGTATCACGAAATGATGTCGCACCCGGCGCTGTTCACCCATCCCGATCCGAAACGCGTGCTCGTCATCGGTGGCGGCGACTGCGGCACGCTGCATGAAGTCTTGAAACACAAATCCGTGGAACTGGCGGAACAGGTCGAACTCGACGAGCGCGTCACGCGCGTCTCGGAAAAATTCTTTCCCGAGCTGTGCGAATCGAATCACGATCCGCGCGCGAAACTGCGCTTTGACGATGGCATCAAATGGGTCGCGGACGCGAAACCCGATACCTATGACGTTATCATTATCGATTCGACCGACCCGGTGGGGCCGGCGGCCGGTCTTTTCTCGGAAAGCTTTTACAAAAACTGTTTGCGCGCGCTGCGGCCGCAGGGCGTCGTGGTCGGCCAGAGCGAATCGCCGCTGTTCCATGCCGACCTGATCCGCTCGGTGCAAAAATCCTTCAAGGCGGCGGGCTTCCGTGACGTTGCGACATTGTTCTTCCCGCAGTGCACTTATCCTTCCGGCTGGTGGAGCGCCACGATGGCATGCAAGGACGGATCGGCAGCGCAATTCCGCGCCCAGGCCTCCGCCATGAAAACGTTTGCCACGCGGTATTACAATCACGACATTCACGCGGCGGCGCTGGCCCGTCCGGAATTCCTGCGTTGATCCAGACAGCCCGCCTCAATTGAACCGGGGTTCCGTTCGGCGTATATACTCTTTAACCAGGTCAAACCCCGCAAACCCTTCTCCCCATCCAGGATCGCCATGGAACCCAAAATCGCCCAGAAAGGCCCCTACGTCCTCGACCTCCAGCCCGGCACTTACTGGTGGTGCGCCTGCGGCCAGTCGAAAAATCAGCCGTTCTGCGACGGCTCGCACAAGGGCAGCGGCCTCGAACCGGTGAAGTTCGAATTGATCGAGGCGGAAAAGGTGGCGCTGTGCGGTTGCAAGCACTCGGCCGGCAAGCCCCGTTGCGACGGCTCGCACAAAAAGTTCTGAACGTCTGATGCCGCGACCCGTACGCGCGAAATCGCCGGCGTCTTCCACGGCCGGACGCCACGCACTCACATGAAAAAATTCACGCTGATCCTCGGCTCGACGCTGATCGTCCTGGCGGCGCTGGTGGCGCTGGCTTTGCCGTACTGGTTCGGCATGGAGACGGAAAAAACCTACGCCGCCATGCTCGAACAACTGTCGGCCGGCAGCGGTCTGCAGTTCACGGGCAGAAATTATCAGCGCGGCTGGTTGAGTTCCACCGCCGAGACCGTCATCCGTCATCCGCAACTTCCGATCGAGATCGTCGCCCGACACCGCATCAGTCACGGACCGCTGCCGTTCGACCGCCTGCTGCAAGGCGACTGGCGCCTCACGCCGGTGCAGGCGCGCATCGCCAGCCAGATTTCCCTGACCGTTCCGGGAAAACAAAACCTCCCGTCCCTGCCGCCGCTTTCCGCCGAAACCACGTTCCGCCTGAATGGCGACGGCGCGGTGCACGCTGAAATGTCCCCGATCAAGACCACCGGCGCCCAGGGCGAGACCATCGACTGGCGCGGCATCAGCGGCGACGTGAGTTTCGACCGGACCTGGCGCAGGCTCCGCCTCGACGTGCTCATGCCGTCGCTGAGCGTGACTTCCCCGGACCGGGGCGGGATGACGCTGTCACGAGTGTCGCTGCATTCCGACACGCAGGACGGAATCGGCGGGTATGCCTTCGGCGACGCCAGCCTCAACATCGGACAGCTCGAATTCAGCAACGCCGCCGTGCGCGCCGGCTTCAAGGGCTTCGTGTTGTCGTCCACGGCCCGTCCCGCCGGCGACAACGTCGATCTCGTCCTGCGCTACACGCTCGACGAAGGACAGGTGGCGGACGAGCGTTTCGGGCCCGCGCAACTGGTGATCGAGGCGCGCAACCTGGACGCGGCGGCGCTGGTGAAATTCAAGAACGAACTCGACGGGCTGAGCCGCGGCAACCTGCCGCCGGCGCAGGCGGGCATGATCGTGGCCGGCAAGGCCATGGAGCTGATCGCGGTGCTGTCCAGGAAGGCGCCGGAAGTGGAAATCACGCGCCTCAGTTTCAAGACCCGCGAAGGCGAGATCAGCGGCCAGGGGAAATTCGTGCTCGACGGTCGCAAGTACAACATCGCCCAGAATCCGATGCAGATGATGCTGGCCCTCGGCGGCGATTTCGAACTGGCCATTCCCGCCGCGGTGCTCAAACGCCTGCTCACGCCGCAGATCCGCCGCGACATCGCCAGCTATCGCCAGCGCGGCGCCCTCACGGCGGATGAAGTGGCCAACCTCGGCCCGGAAGCCATGGCGCAAATCGTCGACCGGGCGTTCCCGCAATACCTGGCGCGGAACGAATTCACCCGCCTGCTGGTCGAGGAGAACGGCGCATACAAGCTCAGGCTCGCCATCCGCCACGGACAGCTGCTGATCAACGGCAAGCCGTGGCACATGCCGACCCAGGTGGCATTGGCGCGCATGTAAAAAAAACGGGCGCCAGCGGCGCCCGTCAAATTCTCCAGAAGGAAAATTGTTTTTATAGACGATAGGCCGACTCCCCGTGGGAAGTGGTGTCCAGGCCTTCGCGTTCTTCTTCCGCGGTGACGCGCAGACCCACCGTCCAGTCGGCGATCTTGTAGGCGATGGCCGCGACGACCGCGCTCCACACGATCGTGACGCCCACGGCCTTCGCCTGGATGAGCAACTGCGCGCCGATTCCCGGGAAGCCGGTCGCGCCGGTGACCCAGTCGGTGACGAGACCCGGACCGCCGAGAGCCGGTGAGTTGAACACACCGGTCATCAACGCACCGAAGATGCCGCCCACGGCGTGTACGCCGAAAACATCCAGTGAGTCATCGGCCTTGAGCCAGCCCTTGAGCTGGTTGACACCCCAGAGGCAGATGAGGCCGGCGCCGGTGCCAATGACGAATGCACCCGGGATGCCGACATTGCCGGCCGCCGGCGTGATCGCCACGAGACCCGCGACCGCGCCGGAAGCGGCGCCCAGCATCGACGGCTTGCTCTTGAAGATCCACTCACCGAACGTCCACGACAGCACCGCGCAGGCGGTCGCCAGGAACGTGTTCATGAACGCGAGCGCGGCCGAGTTGTTGGCCTCGAGCGCGGAACCGGCGTTGAAGCCGAACCAGCCGACCCACAGCAGCGAGGCGCCGATCATGGTCATGGTCACGTTGTGCGGCGCCATGTGCTCCTTGCCAAAACCAATCCGCTTGCCGACCAGGTAGGCGCCGACCAGTCCCGCGACACCGGCGTTGATGTGCACCACCGTGCCGCCGGCGAAGTCGAGCGCGCCCCATTGCCAGAGCATGCCCGCCTTGGCGTTCATCGCATCGACGACGTTGGCCGCCGTGTAGGCATCCGGGCCCATCCAGAACCAGACCATGTGCGCGACCGGTGCGTACGCGAACGTGAACCACAGCACCATGAAGATAAGCACCGCGGAGAACTTCACGCGCTCGACGAACGCGCCCAGGATCAGCGCGCAGGTGATGGCCGCGAAGGTCGCCTGGAACGCCACGAACACGAGCTCGGTGAGCGGCGTGTTCTTGCTGAAGGTCGCCCCCATGGAGAACGCGCCGGTGGCGGAGTCGAACGTGCCCTTGAGGAACAATCGGTCGAAGCCGCCGAAGTAGGCGGCCAGTTTACCGCTGCCCTCGGTGAACGCGAGGCTGTAGCCGTAGACGCACCACAGCACCGTGATCAGCGAAAACACGACGAACACCTGCATCAGCACCGACAATGCGTTTTTCGAACGCACCATGCCGCCGTAGAACAGCGCCAGCGCCGGCACGCTCATCATCAGCACCAGCGCCGTGGACACCAGCATCCACGACGTGTCGCCCTTGTTCGGCGTGGGCGCCGGGGCCGCGGCCGGAGC
>DAIDLH010000003.1 GCA_027449605.1 Candidatus Muproteobacteria bacterium
GGCATTGACGCCGCCGAGGATAAGGAAGAGTTTTGCGGTGGAGGACAATTGGAATCTCAGTATAGATTAACGTTCGCCGTAACCGACAGTGAAAAGCAGGGCGACGTAGGCGCCCTGCATTTCACTGCCGGTCACGGCGAACGTTAATCTATACAGAGATTCCAATTGTCCTCCACCGCAAAACTCTTCCTTATCCTCGGCGGCGTCAATGCCGCGCTCGTCGTCATGCTCGGCGCGTTCGGAGCGCATGGGCTGAAAACGAAAATCCCGGAGGACATGCTGGCGGTGTACCAGACCGGGGTCTATTACCATCTGTTTCATGCGCTCGGGCTGTTGGCCGTCGGACTGACGGCGACGCAGACCGCGGATTCGATTTATCTGAAGCGGTCCGGGTGGTTGATGCTGCTTGGCATCATTCTTTTTTCCGGCAGCCTTTATGTGCTGAGCGTGAGCGGGTGGCGCTGGCTGGGCATGGTCACGCCCTTCGGCGGCGTGGCGTTTATTGCCGCGTGGATTGTGTTTGTATTCGCGATCGCGAAATCGTCCTGATGCATTTTGGCAAACGGGCGGCGCAAAAAAACGACAGTGGTTCCGGCACAATCCCGATGACGGCTCAGGTATGGTCCTGATGCGGCTGCACGAACTTTACGCAATTCCTGCCGCTGATAAAATTCCATCGACCGTGCATCAGTTTTTCCTGTCTGCCTTGAGTTCCCGGCCTAAGATTATTACGTAGGTTCAAAAGATCACCGGCGCCTGACGGATCAGGCGAGAGATCGTTCCGGCGGTCTGGCAGTTAATGCGAGGGATCGTATGCAGGATGTTTTGAACATTTCCGGGCGGGCCGGCTTCGTGCGGCGGTTCGTGCCCGTCTTCAGTCTTTTTCTCGGCATCGTAGTCGTCTCGCTGTTGCTGGCGTTGGGCGCGCTGGAGGTGCTGTCGGCCGCGCGCGCCTACGTGGGGGGAGAGGGGCTGTGGTCGAAGGCGCAGCGCGACGCGGTGTATTCGCTGACGCTGTACGCCCAGACGCGCGAACCGGCGTATTACGCGCGCTTCCAGAAAGCGCTAGCTATTCCGCTGAGCGACAACCGGGCGCGGATCGAAATGGACAAGCCCGACTTCGATTACGCCAAGGCTTATGCCGGTCTGCTGGGAGGCGGCAATCATCCCGACGACATTCCCGGCATGATCCGTCTCTACCGTTGTTGCGCGGAATATTCCTACTTCAAGCGCGCGGTGTCGATATGGAAGGAAGGCGACACCTACATCGCCCGGCTCCGGCAACTGGGCGGCGACCTGCGCGCCGAAATCTCCTCCGACCGGCCTTCCGAAAGACGGGTCGAGGCGATTCTCAACCAGGTGCGCGCCGTCGATGCGGGCGTGAAGCCGTTGGAAGACGCCTTTACCGCCACGCTCGGCGAGACGGTGCGTTGGCTCAAAACCGTGCTGGCGTGGGCCTTGTCCGCGGCCATCTTGCTTATGATCGCGCTCGGCGTATATCTTGCCACGCGCGTCCTGGCGCAGGCGCGCCGGACCGAGGACAACTACCGCCTGCTGGCCGACGCGTTCGCGCACACCGCGGACGGCATCATGATCCTGGACAACAAGCGACGCATCGTGACGGTCAATCACGCGTTTACGACGATCACGGGTCACGCGCCCGAGGAGGTGGTCGGCCTGATGTTTGCGCGGCCGCAGTCGGTGAAAATTCCGGGCCCGACGATTCACGCCGTCTGGGAGGACGTGCGCTCCGCGGGTCGCTGGGAGGGCGAGATCTGGAACGTGCGCAAGGACGGCGAAGTATATCCGATGCGTTTGAACCTGAGCGCCGTGTACGACCGGCGAAGCGGCACGGTTGACCACTACGTCGGGGTTTTCAACGACATCTCGCCGCACAAGGCTCACGAGGAGCGACTCAAGCACCTCGCGACCCACGATCTGCTCACTGGTCTGCCGAACCGGACCGAGTTCGAACGGTTCTGCCATGAAGCGATCGCGCGCGCCCGCCGCCAGGCGCGGCGGGTGGCGTTGCTGTATATCGATCTGGATAAATTCAAGCCGATCAACGACACCTACGGGCACGTGGTCGGCGATGAGCTGCTGCAGACGATCGGCGCCCGCATGAAGCAGGTGATTCGGGAGACGGATATCGTCGCCCGCATCGGCGGCGACGAGTTCAGCGTTTTACTCGGCGATGTCGATGACATTACGCATGCCTATATCGTGGCCTGCAAGTTGCTCGACATGCTGTCGCAGCCGGTCGCGAGCAAACGGGGGACGCTCACCATCGGGGGCAGCATCGGCATCAGCATCTATCCCGACGACGGTCGCGATCCGCAACTGCTGCTGCGACTGGCCGATGCCGCGATGTACCGCGTCAAGCAAAGCGGGCGAAACGGCGTCAGCTTCCATGCCGCGCCGGCGGGATTGCGACTGAAACCGGATCGGAGTTTTGTTTCCGATCGTTGACACGCCGGTCCGGGAGGTGTGAGTCCAGGCGTCGGATCATGTAAAGCCGGGGACGGATCCCGTTTCCTTTGGCGAAGAGAAACTAATTCCATGCCGGCGGGTCGAAGCGAGCGAACAATGTTGATCGCTTCCATCTTTGCCGCGCTTCTGGTCGTATTGAGCACATTCACGCACTACGAGGTGTTGCGGCTGTTGTCGGCCTGGGTGCCCCGCATCCGGGTCCGGCCGCGGGCGCGGTTGCTGGCGGTGCTGTTGGGCACGTTCTCCGGTCACCTGGTGGGCATCAGTTTCTACGCCCTGGCCTATTTCTATCTTCGCGACCATTTCGATCTGGGGAATTTCGGCGGTACTTTTGTCGATGCATTTACCTCTTATCTTTATTTTTCCGCCGAGACTTATACCACCATCGGTTTCGGAGATATTTATCCACTCGGGCCGCTGCGCCTGATCACCGGCATCGAGGCGCTCAACGGCCTGTTGCTGATCGGCTGGTCGGCCTCGTTCACCTATCTCGCGATGCAGAAGTTCTGGAATATCCGGGAACGGGATTAGCCCGCCGGCCGCGCCGCCGCCCCAACCGAACGAACATTCCCGATCCTCGGCGGTTTAAACGCCGCACTGGCAATGCTCTTCGGCGCCTTCGGCGGCGTCTCGTTCGTTTTTTCGGACCTTGTTCGTCATCGCCCTCCTTAAAGCGTCTCCTGACATGCCGTTTGTCTTTCTGCTGCTGCGCGGAATAGCGCGGAAAACGCGGGTTTTCGTCGACGCCGTCGCTGGCATGCATGTTGCATTTCATTGCTTGCATGGCGGAGATAGCAACCGCCATGGGGTGGAAGTTCAGACAAAGGCAGACCCGGCCGAAAGGTCGGGGGCGCAAAGTCACCGGTCTACCGGGCGCAAGCCCCACGACAGCGGGATTGCCGGAACGAACGACAAGCATGGAAGTGGGCAGGGATCGCCGAAGCCTGCCGAAAAGAATCTCCCATCGCTGTCCGGTGCATCCCCTGAGACCTCGGTGTCGGGTATCTGGCGCTGCAGCAGTTCGGAGGGACAGGGCAATGGAATACGCAAACAAGGGGAATCGGACCTGCCGGAGGCTTTTGCATGCAAGCCGCCGGATCACACAATGTGTCACGTTGGCGCTGTCCGTCGCGATTGGCGCCGGTCTGGCGTCAGGCGCCGCCGCCGCGGCCGAAATGCACCTGCTGGTCAACGGCAAGGCAATCCACATCAACGCTCCGGCGGGAAGTCATTTGAACGAAAAGAACTGGGGTTTGGGCCTGCAGTATGACGGAAACATCGTCAACAAGAAGTGGGTTCCGTTCGCCACCGTCTCCGGATTCAGCGATTCTAACAAGAATCCTTCTTATTATGTCGGCGGCGGCGCGCTGCGCCGGTTCCAGTTCGACGGCACGCACGTTGACGTGGGCGCGATCGGATTCATCATGACCCGAAAGAACTACAAGAACGATCAGCCGTTCTTCGGCGTGCTGCCGGCGTTCTCGATCGGTACGGAGCGTGTTTCCGTGAACATGACCTACATTCCGAAAGTAGAACCGAAGATGGTGGCGCTCTGGTTCTTCCAGCTCAAGGTGAAATTGGGGAATTTTTAAATCATCCGCAGTCGTCCGGCGTCGACAGTGGATCTTGTTTTCAGTTGTTGTTTCGCCGAACCGATACCCGACGATTCCGCTGTGTGAGTCGGTGACGCTACCGTTCGTCGCCGCTCATCCGCCTCGATTATCCAATAGTCTGCAAAAATTTCTCATTCTTCACGCCACCGATTAACCTTAGCGGCGTAAGTGGTGCACGCAGCGAGAGTCGTACGTGGACGCCTTCCACGGCAAATAATAAGCAGGAGGATTTCCTGCAGGCAGCGAATCGAAAGTAAATTCGTCAGTTGCCAGAGGTTGGGTCGAGCCGTTTTTAAAGATGCCGGTTCGACATAGGGAGGATGTATCCATGACTTTCCGCGCGCTTTCGATTGCGCCGCGCATGAACCACACCCTGCGCGGCGTTCTGGCCCCCGTTTTACTATGCATGTCGCTGCTGATAACCGCCTGCGGCGGTGGTGCGGACGGCACGTCCAGCACAGCTGCGGCCCAGACCGTCTCCGGCAATTACACCCTGAGCGTCACTGCTACCGGCTCCGGCAGCGTCACGTCCGCGCCGAGCGGCATCAACTGCGGCGCTAGCTGCAGCGCCAGCTACGCCAGTGGCACGAGCGTCACGCTCACTGCCTCCGCCGCCACCGGCTACAGCTTCTCCGGCTGGAGCGGCGCGTGCAGCGGCACCAGCGCCTCGTGCACGGTCTCGATGACGGCCGCGCGCAGCGTTACCGCGACGTTCAGTCAGACGGGAGCCAGCAGCTATACGTTGACCGTGAGCAAGACCGGTTCCGGTACCGTCAGCTCTTCGCCAACCGGGATCAATTGCGGCACGACTTGCAGTTCCTCCTATGCCACGGGCACTTCCGTCACTCTGACCGCCGCTGCTGCGACCGGCTACAGCTTTACCGGTTGGAGCGGCGCGTGCAGCGGCACGAGCGCCACTTGCGCGGTTTCGATGTCGACCGCGCGCAGCGTCACCGCGACGTTCACGCAGAACGCGCCGACCACATATACCCTGAGCGTCACCACTTCCGGTTCCGGCAGCGTCACGTCCGCGCCGAGCGGGATCAGTTGCGGCGCTAGCTGCAGCGCCAGCTACGCCAGTGGCACGAGCGTCACGCTCACCGCCTCCGCCGCCACCGGCTACAGCTTCTCCGGCTGGAGCGGCGCGTGCAGCGGCACCAGCGCTTCGTGCACCGTTTCCATGACGACCACGCGCAGCGCAACGGCAACGTTCACACAGAATGCGCCGAGCAACTACACGCTGAGTGTTTCCACGTCCGGTTCCGGCACCGTCACCTCCGCTCCGGGCGGCATCAACTGCGGCAGTACTTGCAGCGCCGGTTATACGAGCGGCACGAGCGTCACGCTGACCGCCACCGCCGCCGCGGGCTACAGTTTCTCCGGCTGGGGCGGATCCTGCTCGGGTCTGGGCTCCACCTGCACGGTGACGATGAGCGCCAACCGCACCGCAACCGCGATTTTTGCCACCACGGGCACGTCGACGGGCTCGCCGGTGCTGTTTTTCTCCGACCTCGACAGCGGTCCGAACACCGGCGGCGAGAACAACCAGGGCGTGTTCGTCACGGTCTGGGGCAAGAACTTCGGCGCCACCCAGGGCTCGGGAACGGTCACCGTCGGCGGCGGCGCGGTCGCCCGCTACCTGCTGTGGTCGGACAACAAGATCATCGTCCAGCTGGGCGCGGCCACCACGAGCGGCAACATCGTGGTGACGTCCTCGGCGTCGCAGTCCTCGAACGGCCTGCCGTTCACGGTGCGCGCCGGCGCGATTTACTACGTCGCCGTCAACGGCACCGGCAACGGCGCTATCGCCAGCCCGATGTCGCCCAGCGCCGCCTACGGCCAGATGGGGCCGGGCAAGACGTTTTATTTCCGCGGCGGCACGTACAACCAGAACTACAGCGGTGGAGGCGTGTACGGCTATCGCAACTATGCGCTTGACCAGGCGCACGGCGGAACCGCGGGTCAGCCGATGGCCATGGTCGGGTATCCGAACGAGACCGCCGTCTTCCAATACCTCGATATCGGCCGCGGCAACATCGGGTTGAACAACGGCGGGACGCCGGCCAGTTACGTCACCTTCGCCAATTTCACGCTGCATGGCGGCTCCTCCTGTTTTGATGACGGCGGGTTCTACTCGAATGCCAACAGCGGTGGCGTCGGCATCCGGCTGATCGGTAACGTCATGGACGCCGCTTACGGCAACGCCAACACCATGACCGGCGTGATCCTGATCCAGAATAACTATTGGAAGGTTCTCGGCAATGAGCTGAAAGACACCGGCACCGGTGCTCCGATCAACAACAATCACGGCATTTACAACCAGGCCGGCTCCAGCTACACGGAAATCGCCTGGAACTACTTCCACGATCTGCGCATGGGCGGCGTGGTGCAGATCCACACCGATCCTTATTACTCCTATTACGGGGTGAGCGTGCACGACAACGTTTTCGCCAAGGGCGCGAACGGGGATTCGCGGGCGATCGTGATCGGCAACGCCAACGGCGATTCCTACGGTTATATCTATAACAACGTGTTCGACAGCATCGGCAGCGGTTACGGCGCGATCGGCGTCTGGTCCGGCACCTGGAAGATATTCAACAACACGATGTACAACATCCAGGCGTCGGGATCGCAAATGGTGTGGGTGACCAACGCCGCGTTCACGAGTTTTGGCGCGCCGAGCGCGTGGCTGCCGGGACCGAACCTGGACATCAAGAACAATATCTTCTACTCCGACGGGGCTACCCCTTATTTCTCCGCCGGCAGCACCTACATCACGGTCACGATGGATCATAATCTGTACTACAACGCCGGCGCGGCGCCATTGCAGGACACGGCGCCGGTCAGCGGCAACCCGCTGTTCGTCAACGCCGCGGCCGGAAACTTCCATCTCCAGAGCGGCAGCCCGGCGATCAACGTGGGCTCGACCGCCGTCGGCGTCGTCACCGCCGTGGACCACGACGGCGTGAGCCGGCCGCAGGGCGGGGGCTACGATATCGGGGTGTACGAGCAGTAAGGCTCCCGGCGCAGACCCGGGATTCTCCCGGGTCGGGCACGGAATCGTCGGGCCGTGTCGGGGTTTTTGCAGCGGGCTCCGGCTGCGGTTCGATGACGCCGCAGCGGTTCAGCAGATGCGCGGCAGCGGGTCGTCTTCCAGTTCGTCGAGCATGCGCTCGCCGCCGAGCGCGGTTTCCATCACCACGAAGCGACGGGTTTTATCCACCTTGCCGATCAGCGCCGCGTCCCGGCCCTGGGGCAGGGCGCGCCACGCCTCCAGCGCGGCCGCCGCCTGTTCCGGCGCGATCACGGCGACCACCCGGCCTTCGCAGGCGAGATACAGCGGATCGTAGCCGAGCATCTCGCATACCGAGGCGACCGCCTCGCGCACCGGGATCGCCGGTTCGTTCATGTGGATGCCCATGCCGGTGGCGCGGCGGATTTCATGCGCGATCATGGCCAGCCCGCCGCGCGTGGGATCGCGCATGAAGCGTAATCCTTCGAAAGGCAGCAACGCCTGCGTCAGCGGCAACACGCTCGCGCAATCGGACTGCAGATCGCCGCGCAGGCCGAACTCCTCGCGCGCCAGCATCACCGCGATGCCGTGATCGCCCACCGGACCGCTGACGAGGATGGCGTCGCCGTCGCGTATCTGCCGCATGTCGAGACGAAGATCCTTCCGGCGTGCGCCGACGCCGGTGGTAGCGAGATAAAGCCCGCCGCCCTCGCCGCGCGGCACCACCTTGGTGTCACCGGCGGCGATGCGCACCCCGGCACTTTCCGCGGCGCGTCCGAGACTCGCGATGACGCGTTCGAGCTGCGCCACTTCCAGGCCTTCCTCGATAAATGCATTGAGAGAGAAATACAGCGGCGTCGCGCCGGTGACGGCGAGGTCGTTCACGGTCCCGTGCACCGCCAGCGAGCCGATGTCGCCGCCGGGAAATTCCAGCGGCTGCACGGTGAAGCCGTCGGTGGTGAACATGAGTTCGCCGTCGGGCGTCGGCAGCGGCACGGCGTCGGCCTGTACGTCCAGCAGCGGATTGGAAAGGTGACGCGCGAAGATGTGCTCGATCAATTCGCGCATCAGCCGCCCGCCGTTGCCGTGCGCCAGCGCGATGTGCTTGACGCCGAGAATGTCGGGTTTGGCGTTCATGCGAGTCTGCCGCCGGCCTCGACGATCTGGCCGTAGCTGATGCCGGCGTCGTTGCAGGGAACGTCATGCGACAGCCGTGCGTCGAAACCGTTGGCGCGCAGAAGCGAAAGCGCCTGCTCGGTCAGCACGCGATTCTGGAACACGCCGCCGCCGAGTCCCACGGTCAGTTCGCCGTGCTCCTCGCGCGCCGCGTTTGCCTGCTCCACGATGGCCCGGGCCAGGCTGGCGTGGAATCCGGCGGCGCGTTGCGCGGGCGAAAGCTTCGGGTCCATCAGGAACGGCAACAGCGGCGCCCAGTCGGTTTCGCGGATGCCCTGGCGATTGGGCGCCAGCGGCAGCGGAATCGCTTCGCCGGTTTCGCCGGCGCACGCCGCTTCGAGCAGCATCGGCCCCTGGCCCTCGTAGCTCGATCGGTAGTTCAATCCGGTCAGCGCCGCCGCGGCGTCGAACAGCCGGCCGGCGGCGGTGGTCTGCGGGCAGTTCAGCCGGCGCTGCCAGGCGTGATGCGCCAGTATCGAGTCTTCGGGACAGGTTTTCCATTCGATGCCGGCTTCCCAGCACAACGACAGCGCCGAACGCCACGGTTCGCGCCCGGCCTTTTCGCCGCCGGGAAGGTAAAACGGCCGCAGACTTCCCGCGCGCCGCCATTGGCCGGGAGACCCGAGCAGCGTTTCGCCGCCCCACAGCGTGCCGTCGGCGCCATAGCCGACGCCGTCCCACGCGAACACCAGCCAGTCTTTCACGTCCGGATGCTCGCCGGCGAGCGCCGAGGCATGCGCGTAATGGTGCAGCACCGGCGTGACCGGCAGGCCGGCGCGGCGCGCCCAGCGCGAGCTGACGTACACCGGATGCGCGTCGCACACGATGGAGCCGGCGCGCACGCCATAAAGTTTTTGCAGATCGGCGATCACCTGCTCGAACACGGAGAGCGAGCGCGGCGCGTCGAGATCGCCGATGTGCGGAGAAATAATAATACGATCATCCCACGCAAGCGCGACGGTGTTTTTCATGTGTCCGCCGACGGCGAGCACCGGCTTGCCCAGCGTGAACGGCAGCGTCAGCTCCAGCGGCGCGCTGCCGCGCCCGTGGCGCAACGGGCGCGCGAAGCCGGCGATGACGCGATACAACGGATCGTCGGCCGGACTCCGGATCGGGCGGTCGTGATGCAGGAACGCCTCGGCGACGTGCGCCAGCCGCTGATTGACGTCGTCGTTCTCCGTCAGCACCGGTTCGCCGCTCACGTTGCCCGAAGTCGCCACCAGCGGCCCGCCGAATTCATCCAGCAACAGATGATGCAGCGGACTGTACGGCAGCATGACGCCGACCTCGCGCAGCCCCGGCGCGACGCGCGGTGACAGCGGCGCGTGCGGTTTTTTATTCACCAGCACGATGGGGCGCATGGGGTCGCGCAGCCATCGTTCGTGTTCCGACGTCAGCTCCGCCATGGCGCGTACCGCCTCCAGCCCGTCCGCGCCGCGCGCGGGAAACATCACCGCCAGCGGCTTGTGCGGGCGCGGTTTTTTCAGGCGCAGGCGCGCGACGGCGATGTCATTGCGCGCGTCGCACATCAGGTGATAGCCGCCGATGCCCTTGACCGCGACGATCTTGCCGGCGCGCAGCGCCGCCGCCGTCTGCGTCAGCGCGGCGGCGTTGTCGCGTACCGCGGCGCCGGCCGGCGCCGCGAACTGCAAGCGCGGCCCGCAGGCCGGGCAGGCGACCGGCTCGGCATGAAACCGCCGGTCGAGCGGGTTTTCATATTCGCGCCGGCATTCCGGACACATCGCGAACCCCGCCATGCCCGTGTTGGGCCGGTCATAGGGAAGCTTTTCGATGAGCGTGTAGCGCGGCCCGCACTGGGTGCAGTTGATGAAAGGATGACGGTAACGGCGGTTGTCCGGATCGCGCAGCTCGCGCAGGCAATCGTCGCAGGCGAAATAATCCGGCGGCACGTGGACGTGCGCCGGGGCGTCGGCGCGGCTGGGAAGAATTTCAAAGTTTGCGAAGGCCTGCGGTTCCGCGGCCGAGCGCGACGTTATTCTCGGTCGCGCCAGCGGCGGCGTCTGCTCCAGCAAGGCCATTTCGAAAGCTTCCAGTGCCGGTGTCTCGCCTTCCACCCATATCTCGACCGTGCCGGTCTCGTTACGCACCCAGCCATGCAGGCCGAACTGATGTGCGAGGCGATACACGAACGGACGGAAACCCACGCCCTGCACGCGCCCGCTGACCGTCAGCCGCCGCGCCTGTTGCGCCGCGCCGAGATCGGAGTTATTCAGGGATTTTATCGATGAGGCCATGTGAAGCGGGTTTTAAATTCCAAGAATATTATTTTTCACCGCAAAGAGCGCAAAGGTTTTTACCTGAAAATTTTCATGCTGTTCTTTGCGTTCTTCGCGTCTTTGCGGTGAATAAATCAGACTTGCCGATACCGGTAGTGGTTTCCGGAAGCCGGTGGAATGGAGTGATGCGCGCCCGTTTCCGCGTGCATCCGGGCGCCGTCGGGCTGGATCGCGGGGCGCAGGGTTTGCCCCCGTTTCGCGCGTTCACGCTGTCCCGCGACTTCCCGCCGCAGCCAGTCGAACCAGGCATCGAGACCGTCCTTTTTCTTCGCTGACAGGCGCAGCGCCGGGGCCGGATTGGCGAGTTGACGCAGGCAATGTTCGGCGCGCGCGGGATCGAAGTCGTCCATGACCGGCAGCAGGTCGGTCTTGGTGAGCAACACGAGATCGGCGGCGCGGAACATCACCGGATATTTCGCCGGCTTGTCGTCGCCTTCGGTGACCGAGAGCAGGGCGATGTTACGGTGCTGACCCAGATCGAAACTGGCGGGGCAGACCAGGTTGCCGACGTTCTCGATGAAGAGGATGTCGATGTCCGCCAGCTTCAGATGATGCAATGCGTCGTGCACCATGTGCGCGTCCAGATGACAGGCGGTGCCGGTGGTGATCTGCACGGCCGGCACGCCCTTGGCGCGGATGCGCGCCGCGTCGTTTTCGGTTTCGAGATCGCCCTCGATGACGCCGATGCGGAATTCGTTCTTGAGCGCCTCGATGCTGGCTTCCAGCAGCAGCGTCTTGCCGGAGCCCGGCGCGGACATGAGATTGAGCGCGAGCACGCCGTGCCGGTCGAAGTGTTCGCGGTTGTGCGCCGCGGCCCGATCGTTCTCGCTCAGGAGATTCTTCAGGACCGTGACGGCGTCGCCGCCCAGCGCGTTTTTCCGGCGCGCGAGATGTTCGTTGCCGGGGGTGATGTTGCAGCCGCAGGTTTCACACATGGCCACCTCCAAATGCGGAATGCGGAATTCGGAATGCGGAATTATTGATTTTAACGGTTTTCATTTCGCACTCCGCACTCCCCATTCTGAATTAATTCGACGCTCGCTAACACCATCTCGTCCCCGCTGAGGAGTCGGGTATGCCAGTCGCCGCATTCGCCGCACACCAGCTTGTTCGGTTCGGCGGCGGTTTCCGCGCCGCAGGACTCGCAACGCACGCGGATCGGAAGCCGTTCGATCTCGAGCCGCGAGTTCTGCGCCACCGTGCCCGCGCTCGCCAATGAAAATGCCTGCGACAGCAGATCCGGCTCCACGCCGGAGAGCGGTCCGAGGCGCACGCTCACGCGGCGCACGGCCGTCGCCCGGTGTTGCCGGGCGATGTCCTCGATCTGGCCGATCAGCGCCTGACACACCGACAATTCATGCATGGCCGCGACGCGGTTCGGCTGTCGATTGAGTCCTCATGCGATTCGATCGTAACGCGAAAAAACCGATGGATTTTGACCTGTATCAATAAACGCCGATATTCGTTGGGATACAAATTGCCCGTCATCGGTCGGTGGCAGCAGTACGGACACAGGAGCAGCTCTGGCTTGACCGTCTATTATGATGCGCCTGACCCAGGCGCTGCTGCAAGCTCAAAGGATATGAGCGAATCGTCAGGGGTACAACCGATTTGGATAGTGGGCCGGGCACGTCGATGAAGAACAAGACGCTGGTTCTGGGTTTGGGCAACACGCTGCTGGGTGACGAAGGCGCGGGTGTTTACGCGGTGCGCGCCCTGCAGGACCGGCATGCCGACAACCCCGACGTGGAATTTCTCGACGGCGGCACGTTGAGTTTCACCCTCGCCGGGCCGATCGAGGACGCGGACAACCTGATCGTCATCGACGCCACGCAACTCAGGCAGCCGCCCGGCGCGGTGCGCCTGTTCGAAGGCGAGGACATGGACCGTTTCCTCGGCAGCCATCGCCAGAGCAGCGTGCACGAGGTCAGCCTCATGGACCTGATGGCGATCGCCACCCTGGCGGAGTCGCTGCCCGCGCGCCGCGCGCTCATCGGCATTCAGCCCGAATATCTCGATTGGTCGGACACTCCGACCGACGCCGTGGCGCGCGCCATTCCCGTGGCCTGCGATCTTGCCATGGGCCTTATAGAAAGGTGGCGTGGATGAGCAGCCTCAAGGGCATTCCGATCGCCATGGCCGGCGCCGATGACGTCCTGGCGCTCAGCGGCAACGCCGACCCGGTTCTGCACGAGGTCCGCGCGCTCCTCCAGGATCTCGTGGAGTCGGGAAAATCCTCCAGCATCGATCTGCGCAGCCTGCCGCTGCTGCCCGGCGATTACGAAAAATTGAAGCAAACGCTCGGCGAAGGCGAAGTGAGCGCGACCCTCGACACGCTCGGCGCCACGCACGTGCGCGAGACCGCGGTGCACGGCGTGTGGTGGGTGACGCATTTCAGCGGCGACGAGCAGGACATCGTCGCCGAGTTCATCGAAGTGACCTACGTTCCCGAGATACTGCGCACGCATCCGGCGGATGCGCGCGTGGCGCTCGACACGCTCGATTCACGCCTGACCCTGTCGACGGAAACCGACGAAGGAGACGCCGATGTCTGACGAAAAAACCCTGGCCGAAACCCTCGCGCAGCGCGGCGTCAGCCGCCGTTCGTTCCTCAAGTTCTGCGCCACCATGGCCACGCTCATGGCCCTGCCGCCGGCGATGGCGGCGGAGATGGCGGAGAAGCTCGCCAGGGCGAGGCGCCAGTCGGTGATCTGGCTGTCGTTCCAGGAATGCACCGGCTGCACCGAGTCGATCACGCGCTCGCATTCGCCGACGCTCGAAAGCCTGATCTTCGACGCGATCTCGCTCGATTACCATCACACGCTGATGGCTCCGTCCGGCACGGCCGCCGAGGCGGCGCGCGAAACCGCCATGAAGGAAAACGAGGGCAAGTACCTCGTCGTCGTCGACGGGTCGATACCCATGGGTAATCCGGGATACGGCGCTCACGGCGGAGAAAGTTTCGTCAGCCACCTGCAGCAAACGGCCAAGGGCGCGGCCGCGATCATCTCGGTCGGCACCTGCGCCGCCTACGGCGGCATCCCCAAGGCCGATCCCAATCCCACCGGCGCGGTGCCGGTTTCGGCGATCATCAAGGACAAGCCCATTATCAATGTCCCCGGCTGCCCGCCGATCCCGGTGGTCATGACCGGCGTGATCGCGCATTTCCTCACCCTCGGCACCATCCCCGACCTCGACGAACTTGGGCGGCCCAAGGTGTTCTTCGGCGACACCATCCACGACCGCTGCTACCGCCGGCCGTTCTACGATCAGGGCAAGTTCGCCAAGAGCTTCGACGACGAGGGCGCGCGCAACGGCTGGTGCCTGTACGAACTCGGCTGCAAGGGTCCGACGACCTACAACGCCTGCGCCACCGCCAAGTGGAACGGCGGCGTGAGCTTCCCGATCGAATCCGGGCACGGCTGCCTCGGCTGTTCCGAGCCGGACTTCTGGGACAAAGGGAGCTTCTACAAACCGCTGTCCTCGGGCGA
>DAIDLH010000004.1 GCA_027449605.1 Candidatus Muproteobacteria bacterium
CCAGGCCGCCGCATCAACGGAGCAGCCGAAAGGCATCCCGGAAAAGTTCCAAGTCAAGAATGAAGACGGCACGCTGAACCTTGAGGCGTCGTCGCTGAAGCTCACCGAAGCCTACGCCCACGCCGAGAAGCGCATCGGCTCCGGAGATCTTCCGCCGAAGACCGCCGCCGAGTATGCCGTCACAGTGCCCGAGGCGCTGGCTGGCGCGTGGGACCCTGCTGCCGATCCGATGTTCGAGGCGTTCCGCGACAAGGCGCACGCCGCTGGCTTTACACAGGCGCAGATGGATCTGGTCGTGGCGACTTATGGCGACATTGCGCCTGGGCTGGTTGCTGGTGCCGTGGCGCTGAGCGCTGACGAATGCACGGCTGACCTCCAGGGAACATGGGCCACCGAGGCCGAATACAAGGCTGGCACCGAAGCCGCAGGTCGCGCGATCAAGGCCTATGGCGGTGATGACGCCGAGGCCATTCTGACCAAGTATGGCAACGATCCGGCCTTGATTCGTCTGCTGTCGCGCGTCGGCAACGAGGTCAGAGAGGACACGTCGCTCGATCCCGGCCAGGGTCTCGGCGGCGATACTATCGAAGCGCTCGAAGCCTCGAAGGCGTACCGCGATGCGACCGATCCGCAGCACAAGGTCGTGTCTGCCAAGGTGCGCGCCTACTATGAGAAAAAGGCAGCCATCGACGCCAAGAGCGGCAATGTGCCGCTGATGTAACGCACCGCGCCAACCATCAAGGGCCGCTCTCAGTAGCGGCCCTTTTTCATTCCATCAGATAGTCGGGAATCTGACCGCGCTCTGTGCTGAAATCCTCTCCATAGGCCCGGACTGGCACACGGACACCCTTCAACGCCCGAGCAGGATCAGCAAGCCGTGATCGTGTTCGTATCGCAGGCCCGGCACGCCGGACACCCTGAGAGGCTGAAACCAACACTTCAACCTTTTGGAAGGGAACGAACATGTCTATCACCGCAGCCTTTGTCCAGCAGTGGGACTCGGCCATCCGTGCCGAAGCCCAGCAGAAACAATCCCGCCTCATGCAGACCGTGACCAACCGCGGCCAGATTACCGGCGACAGCTTCACGATCAATGACATGCTGGCCGTCGAGCTTGACCCGAACACCGTTCGCCACGGCGACACGACCTGGGGCGACCCCGGCCACACCAACCGCCTGGCCGTGATGAGCGACTTCTACAAGGCCTTGCCGCTGGATCGCAACGACATTCCCAAGATGATCGTCAACCCGGTGACGGGCGGCGACTACATGGGCGCGCTGATGTCCGGCAAGAACCGCAAGATCGACGACATCATCTACGCGGCGGCGCGCGGCACGATCAACAGCAAGGACGGCGTGACTGCCAACACCTTGCCGTCCGGTCAGAAGATCGCCCACGGCTCGACCGGCTTCACCAAGGCCAAGATCATCCAGGCGAAGTCGATCTTCCGCGCCAACGAGGCCGACGAGTTCGAGGGTGAAGAGCTTTACATGACGTACAACAGCAAGGCGCTGGAAGACATCATGAGCGACACCAACCTGACCTCTGCCGACTGGATGGCGGTGCAGATGCTGCAGTCCGGCCAGATTGCAACCAAGTGGATGGGCTTCACCTGGATTCCGTACGAGCGCATGGTGTTCTCGGCCTCGACCTACTACGCCGTGGCCTACGCGAAGAGCGGCATCCACTTCGGCGAAGGTTACGTTGAGGGCAACGTCACCCGCCGCGGCGACAAGAAGGACTTGTGGCAGGTATCGATGGGCGCCTCCTTCGGTGCCGGCCGTCAGGACGAATCCAAGGTAGTGGAGATTGCTTTTCAATAATCCAGTGACGGGGGCCTAGCCCCTGTCTCTTCCAGTTCGCAAAGGAGAATCACCATGGCAGAAGTTAACTCGGCGCAGTCGGCCAAGATCGCAGCCGGTACCAAGCTCAAGACCAACGAGCAGGGTGCCGTCATGGTCGCAAACGTCACCACCCCGGCCACGTTCACCCAGCTCGCAATCGGTGACACGATGGCGACCGGCGTGTACATCCCCAAGGGTGCGCGCATCCTCAACGTGCTGAAGAACCACGGCACCGGCACCGCAGCCTCGACCGCCAACGTCGGCCTGCGCAAGCGTGACGGCACGGTCGTCGATGCAACCGCGATCTGTTCGGCAACGGCGTTGACCACCGCGACGACTACCTCGCTCGAATGCGGAAACGGCACCTACGTTGCGGCTGGCGTTGACACCGTGCTTGACGATGAGTGCGAGGTCTACATCACCGCCAATGGCGCGGTACTGGCTGCCGACCAGAATGTGCGGTTCTCGATCTTCTACACCGCTTGACGCCTCCTCCCTGTTGAAAGACGGGATTCGGCCCGGTCCCCACAAAAGGGCCGGGCCTTTTTTGTTGAAGGTGAGCCATGACATCAGCCGTATCGATCTGCTCCGCCGCGCTGCTCCTGCTTGGGGACAAGCCTATTGCAGACTTCAGTGAGAACAACGACCGGACGATCCTCGTCTCGAACCTGTACGCGCTGAAGCGTGACAAGGTGCTGCGCCTCAACGACTGGAAGTGCGCAACCAAGCGCGTGATCCTGTCGCCCGACGCCACGGCTCCAACATTCGAGTGGGGCTATCGCTTCCTGCTGCCGGCCGACTGGCTGCGCACGCTTTCGGTCGGCGTGTCCACATCGGACCAGGACGACTACGAGCAGGAGGGACGCTATCTGCTGATGAACCGCAAAGACTGTTATCTGCGCTACGTCTACGCCAATGAGGACGAGTCGACCTGGGACCCGCTGCTGATCGACGCCATGACGCAGGTCATGGTCGCGGCGCTGACCTACCCGATCACCAAATCGACGACCAAGCAGGCGACCGAGGAAGAGATTGTCCGCGACGTGCTGAAGACGGCGCGCGCGATCGATGCATCAGACAACCCGCCCCCCACATTGGGTGACTTCCCCATGCTCGCGAATCGGATGCGTTGATGGCTAAGCTCAAGGTCATCCAGACCAACCTCTCGAGCGGCGAACTCTCGCCTCAGGCTGCCGGCCGTGTCGACATCGCCCGCTACAACAACGGCGCCAAGCGCATCCGCAACGTGCTATCGCGCACCCTCGGCGGCGGCAAGAAGCGGCCCGGCACCGAGTATCTGGCGCAGACCAAGGACATGACCAAGGCATCGCATCTGGTGCCGTTCATCGTCAGCCAGACCGAGGCCTACATGATCGAGACCGGCGCGACCTACGCCCGTTTCTTCAAGCCGGATGGCACGCAGGTGCTGTCTGGCGGCTCGCCGCTGGAAATCGCCACGCCCTACAGCGAGGCGCAGGCGCAGGAGTTCGACTACGCGCAAAGCGAGCTCGGCATGTATCTGTTCCACGGCAGCATTTATCCACAGCTTCTCAAGCGCTTCGACACAACGAACTGGGATTGCTCGGCAGCGCCGTTCTCGTCGATCCCGTTCGCTGAGGTCGGAGACTACCCGGCTGCAATCCTCACGCTGTCAGCGGCGACGGTCGGCACCGGGCGCACGGTTGCTGCAGGCGCCGCTGTATTCCTTGCCTCCGACGTCGGCCGCGCGATCATCTGGAAGACTGGCATCGGGGTCATTACCGCATACACCGACACGCAGAATGTTACGGTGCAGATCACGACAGCATTCTCGGCGACGACTGTGCCGACTGGAGCATGGAACCTCGATTCCAGCCCGCAGACCACGCTGACGCTATCGGCGCCTGCGGCCACGCCGCTGATGGACCCGCCCGGCTCGGCCGTGACCTGCACACTGTCTGCCGCAGGCTGGCGCGCTGGCGACGTCGGCAAGTACGTCCGCGTCAACAGCGGCCTGGTCAAGCTCACGGCCTACAGCAGCACGACCGTCATGACCGGCGTCATCATCATCGAAGTGTCGTCAGTCACCGCTGCGCCAGCCTTGGCCTGGACGCTTGAGGGCGCCGTGTGGAATGCGACCTTCGGCTATCCGCGCACAGGTACGATCCACGAACAGCGGCTTGTCACCGCGGGCACCACGCGCAACCCGCAAACGGTATGGGGCAGCCGCAGCGGAGAAGAACTCGACCACGCCATCGGCCCGAACGACGACGACGCCTATGCGTTCACGATCAGCGGCAACGACAGCCAGGTCAATCTCATCAACTACCTTGCCTCGGGCCGGGATCTGCTCGCGCTGACATATGGTGGCGAGTACGCGATCAGCGGCGGCACCGACAAGGCCATCACGCCGACCAACGTCAAGATCAAGCTGCAGACGCCGCACGGCTCGCAACAGGTGCGTCCGGTTACGGTCTCGCGGCAAACCATCTTCGCCCAGCGCGCCGGCCGCAAGCTGCGCGCGATGGCGTACTCGTTCCAGGATGATGGCTACCTCGCCTCCGACCTCACGACGCTGGCCGAGCACGTCACCCTGACCGGAATCAAGGCGATGGCGTTCCAGCAGGAGCCGGACCCTATCCTCTGGATCGTGCTCAACAATGGCAACCTGATCGCCTGCACGCTGGACAAGGATCTCGACATCATCGCCTTCGACCCGCAGGTCACGGACGGCGCTTTCGAGGATGTCGCGGTCATGCCGAACGGCGACCGCGAACAGGTGTGGTTCATCATCCGCCGCTCGGTTGACGGCGCCATCGTGCGCTACGTCGAGCGCCTGCAGCCAGATTGGTATCCGGCCTATGGCACGACGTCACCCGATGCCGATGTCTTCCCGCCCGGCGACGAGCCGATCAATTGGGGATTCCAGCTCGACTGCGCGATCAGTCTGGACAGCGCCACGCCGACGACCTCATGGTCCGGCCTCGGCCACCTTGAGGGGCGCGAGGTCCGCGTCATCGCAGACGGCGCCGAACTGACGAACAAGACCGTCTATGGCGGCGCGATCACGACTGAGGTGGCGGCGAATCGCATCCTCGTCGGCCTGTGGTTCAAGCCGGAAATCACGCTGCTGACGCCCGAGATTCAGGGCGCAGGCGGATCGGTCCAGGGGTCGGCCATGAGTGCGAACGAAATCATCCTCAAGGTGCATGAAACCATAGGCGCGACCGTCGACGGGCAAGAGGTCATGTTCTCGCAGAGCTTCGACACCGCTGCGCTCGACGTCGGCCCCATCCCATATACCGGCGACGTCAGCGTCTCGGTCATCGGCTGGAACAAAGGCCGCTCCGAGGTCACGATCAGCCAAGACCATCCGTTCCCGTTCCATCTGCTCGCCGTGGTGCGGTCCATTTCGTTCAACGAGGGATGACATGATCCGTACCGCGACCGTCGAAGACCTCCCGCGCATCATCGAACTCGGGAAGATGCTGCACTCCGAATCAGCGGAATATCGTGACATCCCGTATGACCCCGACAAGGTAGCCGAGACCATGATCGACGCCATAGAGAATCGCGGCGTCGTCTTCGTTTACGAGCGCGACGGTGCGATCCGCGGCGGTGTTGCTGGCGTCATCACCGAATATTGGTTCTCGCGCGAGAAGATCGCCGGGGACTACTCGGTCTTCGTCGAGCCGGCCTACAGAAACGGCATGATCGCCGTGCGTCTGGTCCTGGCGTTCAAGGCGTGGGCAAGTCTGAGCGGCGCGCGTCAGGTGAAGATGGGCGTTACTACCGGGATAGCAGGGGCTGAACGGTTGTACCAATCGCTAGGCATGCGCCATTGCGGGAATCTTTTTGTTGAGGACTTGAACAATGGGAATTGAAACGGCAATCCTGATTGCGTCGACCCTGGCATCGGTTGCCGGAACGGTGATGCAGGGTCAGGCGCAGAAGAAGCAGGCCAACGCCCAGGCCCAGCAGGCGCTCAATGAAGGCGCCTATCAGGCCGACGCCTACAAGCAGCAGGCCGACAAGATCCGCCGCGCCGGAAAGGCCCAGGTCGGGGAGACGACAGCAGCCCTTGCCGGGTCAGGCGTCAAGCTCGGCGAGGGCACGCCGCTCGAACTCAAGAAGACCATCGTCCAGCGCTCGGAAGAGGACGCCTTGACCGCGATCATGAACGGCGGTCGCACATCTTCTGCCGCTGCTGAACAGGCGTCGATCTACGGCAAGGCCGGCGACAACGCGGTCAAGAGTTCCTATCTCGGCGCTGCCAAGACCGTGCTCGGCGCGGCCGTCGACTACAACCGCGGAGGGTGGAAGTAATGGCACAAATCCCGCTCGGCAACTTCGGCAACGCCATCGCGCAGCCTCGCCCGCAGGTCAATCTGGTCGGCGCTGCGTTCGACAACGGCGGCGCGGCGCTGGCCGACCTCGGCAACGCCGGCATGCAGGCTGCCAGCAATGAAATGCAGGCGCAGCGGCAGGAAGCCGAACGCCTTGCGCGCGAGCAGAAGGCGCAGGACGAAGCGCTCGGCAAGGCCCGCGCGACCAATGCCCTGCTGCAACGCGAAATGCAGTACAAGACGCTGGAGGCCGACATTACGAACCGGCTCGCCACTGGCGAACTGCGGCACGACCAGGCGCCCGAGGCGTTCAAGGCTGCGTCCCAGTTCCTCGACAAACCCGACGTCGGCAACCTCGATCCCGTCACCCGGGCCAATCTGGACACCGGCTATCAGCGGATCGAGATGCAAACCGGATTCGACATCGGCAAGGCTGCCGAGACGGCCAAGGTCGGAGAACTTCGAGGCGAGACCGACAACGCGCTCGACGCGCTCGGAAAGCAGGTCGGGCTGCCCGGCTCCGACATCCTGAAGATCAATGCCCGTGTGGCGATACTCGACCCCATCGGGCAGGCGGCCTACGGCAAGGCGTGGGAGAAGAAGAAACAGGATTGGCTCGACGCCAACTGGATGGCGCATATCAACCAGCAGGCACTTGGCGTGCGTGACAGTCTGGACGGCATCAAGGCGCTCGAACACGCTGTCACGTCCGGGCAGTACGCCGACAAGCTCGACGCCGACAAGCGCAATACGCTGGTCGCACGGTTGGAGGGCTATCGATCCTCGCTGCTGCAGCGCCAGGAAGTCGCGGCCGCACGCTCCGAACGTCTGGCAGAACGCCGCATGCGCGATGCCGAGGCCGAGTTCAACACCTTCCAGGCGCTCGCCGACAAGGGAACGATCATCGATCCGGCCTACATCGACCGCGCCGCGCATATGACGGCAGGCACGCCGTATCAGGCCGGCGTGATGGCGCTCGCCAAGCAGGCGCAGGAAACCGGAGGCATTGCCGCCCAGCCGGTAGCGGTGCAACAGGCGACACTCGATCAGGTCGACCGCCTGATCGCGCAGCGCGGGCGTACGCCTGAACTCGACAAGCGCCGCGAGCAGATCGTCAAGGTCCTGAACGGCAGCCAGACTGACCTCAAGGAAAACGGCCTGCGCGCCGGGCTTGAGCGCGGCGTCATCACCGACCTGTCGCCGATTGATGTCTCGACCCCGCAGGGGCTGGCCGCGTCTCTCGGCAAGCGGGTCGATCAGGCGCGCACCGTGGAAATGTGGGCCGGCAAGCCGGTATCGCCGCTCGATGCCAGAGAAGCCGAGCAACTGCGCGGTATGCTCGACGCGCTGCCACCCAAGGTCAAGTCTCAGGCCGTCGCCACGATTGCCGAGTCGGTCGGCCCGCGCATGGCCGGCGCGATGGCGCTGCAACTCGACAAGCAGGACAAGGCGCTCGCGCTGGCGTTCGCATCCAGCGGCGCCAAGACCACGGCAGGGCGCTACACGTCGGAACTGATCCTGAAGGGTGCCAACGCCCTGAAGGACGGCGCGGTCATGAAGGACGACAAGAAGGTCACGGGATGGAAGGCAACCATCGCCCAGCAGGTAGACGGCGCCTTCCCCGACGAGCGCGCGGCCGGCGCGGTCAAGGATGCGGCCTACTACATCGCGGCTGGCTTCGCGCATGAGAACGGCGGCAGCGTCAGCGGCAACGACATCGAGCGCGCGGTCCGGATTGCCATCGGCGGCAACATCATCGACCACAACGGCAAGAAGCTGCCTATCCCGTTCACCGATTCTGCTGACTTCGAGGCAGCCTTGCATAGCATCATGCCGAGCCAGATCACGGCGCAGGCTCCGGACGGAAAGGTCCGCGCAGGCGGCGCCGAGATTTCCGCCGAAGAGTTCGCGCGTTCGCTGCCGGGGCAGGAGCTGATCTACGCCGGTCCGGGGCGGTATGCCGTCGTCGTGCGTGGGCGCCCGGTGACGAACAGCCAAGGCCGCACCATTTTCGTCAAGGTGCGCTGATGGGACTCCTCGACGCCTACCAGGACAGCACCGACCAGGCCCTCAACGTGATGGCCGCGCAGCCGCTCGAACCCGCGAAGCCGGTCCCCAAGCATTCGGCCTGGACGACCCTCCCGCGCGCAGTCGGCGCAGCCGCGGCGGAAATCGGCGCCAACCTCACGGATATAGCCGGAGCCTATGG
>DAIDLH010000005.1 GCA_027449605.1 Candidatus Muproteobacteria bacterium
ATTCGGCCCAGGCACTGCCGACCGTCAGCGACAACAGCAGCAGGGATGCAACGAGATACGTGGGGATATTTCCTATCTTCATGACCAATCTCCTCCGAATGTAATAAGACCTTTTATGACCCGCTGATCGACAAGCGCCGGAATCATCCGGGCCATTCCCGGATTTTCACGGATGATGGAACTATCTCAGGATTGTCAAAACCCGGGCAATGATGCATGCGCATCATTTTTCGGGGCTGCGGACAGGAAAGGTAATTTGCGCCACCGCGGCGGCGGTCGGGGCGCGGAGGTCTTGGAAGCAAGGAAAGCGACGGAGCTAACGCATCAAACCGTTACGGAACACGTAACTCACCGCCTCGACCCGGTTGTGCACGCCAAGCTTTGCATAGATGTGCTGGATATGATTGCGGGCGGTGACATAACTGATATGCAGCGTGTTCGCCAAGGCCTTGGTATCGAGCCCCCTGGCGAGCAAGATCAGAATCTGCCGTTCGCGACGGGTGAGCCGGTATCCGATATCGGGAGAGATGCCGCTTGTTTCCTGCTTATCGCTGATCAGACGAAAAAGGGTTCCGGAGGCGCTGATGGGCCGGAGCATGAAAATCGCGGCGACGTTGTCGAACACGCCGGAAACCGGCACGGCCCCTACGTTGATCCAGACCGGTTTTCCGTCGTTCCGCGGGACGGACAGGTCGAAATTTTCAACGGGCCGGCCCTTTAACAGGGACTTTCCGACGGGGCAGTCCGGATGGCAGAATTTTTTCCCATCCAGGGTGCGGCCGCAAAGCACCTCGTAACATTTCCGCCGGGGCGGGAGCGAACTCTGATGCGGAAAAATTTCGGTGAATGTTCTATTCTGATAAACAATGCGGTGCGTCCCGTCGATGGCAAAGACGGCATCCGACGTTTGGGAAAAGATATCCTGCAGTGCCGGCATGGCGATCGAGTCCCTCTCCGCATCTAAATAATCATTCTGCCACCCGGATCCGAGTCACGACAAGCACGAGCGAGTATCGCGTGTGCGGCAAAATGCCGCACGTGCGGCGCTTGACAAGCGGGCAGTCCATTATGAACAATCACATACAAATAACGTGAGAATGTCCGACCACGCCACGCGGTTACGCCGTATGGCGCGTCGATCGGACCGGCGGTGGCCGGTGCTCGTATTCCGTTGCCGCTGTCGGTCCTGATCGCGGAGCGGACGCGTCGATGAGCATTCACCGTTCATCACTAAAAATTTAATGATACGTGGAGGAGACCCCATCATGTGCGTCAGCCGTCGAGTTCATCTGTTCCGGAACAAAAAAACGAGTGCCCGGGCGCAGACAGCGCTCAGCTTCGGCGCGCGACTGCCACGCGCCATCGGCCCTCGGACAGGCGCCCAGGTGTTGCTCGCAGTTCTCGCGATTTTTTCCTTTGGGGCTGCGTATGCAGAGTGGGGAGGAGGCGGCTCGGGAGGAGGCGGAAACACCTCGACCACGGGCAATGCGAGCTTCGTCGGCACCCACTATTCCGGATCCGGCACCTGCCGCGATTGCCATGACGGCCTGCGGGACTCGCAGGGGAACGACATCTCGATCGTGAAGGCCTGGACGAGCAGCATGATGGCGAACGCAACGCGCGATCCCTACTGGCGCGCGAAGGTGGCGGCGGAGCTCAAGCGCAACCCCGGGCTCAGCCACGAGATCAACGATGCCTGCACCCGCTGCCACGCGCCCATGGCCAACGACAGTGCGCACAAGGACGGGGCCGCGATCGAGATCTTCGGCAACGGGTTCCTCAATCCCGCCAATGCCTACTTCAACCATGCCATGGACGGGGTGAGCTGCACGCTCTGTCATCAGATCGCGGATGACGGCAAGCTCGGCACGCTCGATGGCAACTCCGGCGCCTACAGCGTCTTTACCTATTCCAACAGAACCAGCCGGCCGGCCTACGGCCAGTACACCGATGTCAACGTATGGCCCATGCGCGATCGGGTACGCTTCACGCCGCAATACGGCGCCCACACCTCCACCTCGGGGATGTGCGCGACCTGCCACGACCTCAAGACCCCGTTCGTGGATGGCCAGGGCAACGTGGTGAGCGCATCGCCGGCGACCAACTTCCCGGAGCAGACGCCCTTCATGGAATGGAGTAACAGCGATTATCGTGCCGGCGGGAGCAAGGAGAAGAGCTGCCAGTCTTGCCACATGCCCGTCGTTGCCGGCAGCGTGAGGATTGCGCGGTGGGATGGGCGGTCGCGTAGCGGTTTCGCGCTGCACGATTTCCGCGGCGCGAATACCACGATGCTGGACATTCTCGACAAGAACCGGACGGAATTGGGCGTAACCGCCACCGGATTCGCCAAGGAGATCGATCTCACCCGCCAATTCCTGAAGACGGCGGCGAGCATCGAGATTCCCGCGGCCACCGTGAGCAATGGCACCCTGGAGGCGAAGGTGCGGGTCACCAACCACACCGGCCACAAGCTGCCGACCGCCTACCCGTCGCGGCGCGCGTGGATTCATTTCGTGGTGAAGGACGCCACGGGACGCACCGTGTTCGAATCCGGGCGCATGAACGCCGACGGCAGCATTGCCGGCGCGGCCGTGGACCAGGACTCCACGACTTACGAGCCGCACTATCAGGTCATCACCGCGCAAGACCAGGTGCAGGTCTACGAGCCGATCATGGGCGACACCGACGGCAACGTGACCCACACCCTGCTCCGCGGCGCGCGTTACCTGAAGGACAACCGCCTGCCTCCCGGCGGGTTCAGGAAGCTCGCTGTGCCCGACGAGGTGCGCGTCGTGGGAGACGCGGCCACGGACCCGGATTTCGACAACGGGAGCGACACCGTGGTCTATCGCGTGGCGGTCGGGAACGCCGCCGGCTTGACCGTGACGGCCGAGCTCAACTACCAGGGACAGTCGTACGGCCATCTGCAAGACCTGTTCGTGGACGCGGACCTGCCCGAAGTCGCCGCATTCAAGCGCATGTTCGAGCAACGCGGCATCCTTGCGGAGACCCTCGCGTCGGTCATCGCCGCTGTGAACTGACGGCAACTCATCGCGGCCGGAAACACGGACCCGGTGCGGCAGCGATGGAAGGCGGTTGACTTTCCGCTGCGTCGACACATGCAGAAGCCCGCGGCCCGAGAGGGTCGCGGGCGTTTTTTTTGGATCGCCCGGCACAGCGCACTCGCTTCAGTGGCGGTGGCCGCCGTGAGCGACAGGGTGCGCATCCGATTCCAGCAAGCGGGCCACGAACGGGTCGTATTCCATATCGCCCAAGTCGGCGCCATCGATGAGCTGGTAATCGCTTGTCCATGGCGAATTATTATTCACCTATCATATCCAGTAATAGTTTCGCAGTCTTGTCTTGTCTCGTCGCGCTCGCCCGGTAGTATCACGACTACCATGCGGTCGCTGCTATTTCTGTTTATCCATTGCCTGACCACCCTGGCCAAACTGCTCGGTCCCGGCGGTATCCAGTCGGTCGTGGCCGAGAATCTTCTCCTCAAGCATCAGCTCCTCATCCTTAACCGGTCTCGCCGGCGAGCACCGACGTTAGCGCCCGTAGACCGAATTTACCTGGGGTGGCTGTCGTTATTCCTATCGCCCCGCCGGTGGCTTCGGGCCGCCGTGGTGATCAAACCCTCCACCCTTCTTAGATTCCATCAGGCGCTGATGAAGCGCAAGTACCGCCTGCTGTTTTCATCCCGGCGCCGCGGAAAGCCAGGATCCCCAGGGCCTTCGGCCGAGTTGATCGCCGCCATCGTGGCGATCAAACAGCGCAATCCCCAGTATGGCTGTCCGAGGATTGCGCTAATCGTTACCAATACCTTTGGCGTACCGATCGATAAAGATGTGGTGCGGCGCGTGTTAGCGAAATATTACCGGCCCGATCCCGTTTCGGGTGGCGGTCCGTCGTGGTTGAGCTTTATCGGTTCCCTGAAGGATAGCCTCTGGAGCATCGACCTGTTTCGCTGTGAATCGATACGGCTGAAAAGTCACTGGGTGCTGGTGGTCATGGATCAATTCAGCCGGCGCATTATTGGATTCGCGGTCCAGGCCGGGGATGTCGATGGGCCGGCGCTCTGCCGGCTGTTTAACCGAGCCGTGTCGGGTCAAGAAATCCCGCGGTATCTGAGCTCGGATAACGATCCGCTGTTCACCTTCCACCGATGGCGGGCCAACCTGCGGATCCTCGGCATCGAGGAGATCAAATCCATCCCCTACCTGCCTATTTCCCATCCCTTCATCGAGCGCCTTATTGGAACCGTGCGACGGGAATACCTGGATCGGGTTCTGTTCTGGAACTCCTCCGATCTGGAAAGGAAGCTGAATGCGTTTAAGGACTATTACAACGGATACCGGGTCCATGCGTCGCTCGAGGGCCGAACGCCGGATCAAATCGGCACCGGCGCATCTCCTCTTCCGGCGTCACTCGTGCGGTTCTCATGGAAACAACATTGCCGTGGGCTGTTTCAGACGCCGGTGGCGGCTTGATTTGTAATTCGCCATGGACAGGTGTCACGCAGGCAAGACAAAATTCCGGTACCGTGTACGCCATTCTCAAAACTATCCACGTCGCTTGCGTCATTCTTTCCATCACCGGCTACGTGATCCGCGGCATCTGGATGATCCGCGAATCGCCTTGGCTTCAGAGAAAATGGGTGCGGGTGCTGCCGCATATTATTGATACGACCCTGCTTGGCTCGGCTCTTCTGCTGGCGGTGCAGATTCGGCAATATCCTTTCGTCCATGGCTGGCTCACGGCCAAGGTGCTGGCGCTGATCGCCTACATCGTGGTCGGCGCGATTGGCCTCAAGTACGGCCGGACCAAAAAAATCCGCGTCGTTGCCTGGCTCGGCGCGATCGCGATATTCGTTTACATCGTGCTGGTCGCGCTCACGCACCAGGCATTGCCTTTCGTTTCCTGATATTTTGCCGCCGTCATCGTTCGACAACTTGACCTGCATCAACTCTTTTTCGCCGTAAATCGGCTAGTTTGTTTTTCGTTGAGGCCCATTTCTTCATGATCCGCACCTCCTTTCCCCTGCTCACGATCCGCGGCCGCGAATTGCTGCCGCTCATCCAGGGCGGCATGGGCGTGGGCATTTCCGGCCACCGGCTCGCCGGCGCGGTCGCCAAAGAAGGCGCGGTCGGCACCATCGCCAGCGTCGACCTGCGGCGGCTGTATCCGGACATCATGCAGCGTCTGCGCAAATGCCACGACCCGCGGGTCCACAGCGCCGCCAACATCGAGGCGCTCGACCGCGAAATCCGCGCCGCGCACGACATCGCGCCGGACGGTTTCGTGGCGGTGAACGTGATGCGCGCGCTGTCGAACTACGCCGAGCTCGTGGTGCAGGCGTGCAAGAGCGGCGCCAACGCGATCATCTCGGGCGCGGGACTGCCGTTCGACCTGCCCGAACTCACCGAGAAATTCAAGAACGTCGCGTTGATTCCGATCCTGTCCGAGGAACGCGGCGTGCGCGCGGTGCTCAAGAAGTGGATGCGCAAGGGACGATTGCCGGACGCCATCGTCATCGAACATCCGCGCTACGCCGGCGGACACCTGGGCGCGACGCGGATGGAAGAAGTCAACGATCCGAAATTCGATTTCAGTCGCGTGCTGGAAGAATGCCGGCGCGTGTTCCAGGAACTGGGCATCGCCCTCGGCAGCATTCCGCTGATACCGGCGGGCGGCATCAATTCATTCCAGAAGCTCAAGGAGTTGTTCGACCTGGGCGCCGGCGGCGCGCAGGTCGGCACGCCGTTCGCGGTCACCGAGGAGTGCGACGCGCATCCCAATTTCAAGAAAGTGCTGGCCGAGGCCCGGCCCGAGGACATCGTGACCTTCATGAGCGCCGCCGGGCTGCCGGCGCGCGCGGTGCTCACGCCGTGGCTGAAGAATTACCTGGCGAAGGAATCGCGACTGCGCGAAAAAGCCAGTCCCGAATGCGCGCAGTGCCCGAGCCGGCTCGAATGCCTCGCGCATTGCGGCTTCAAGGACGGCAATCCCCACGCCGGCCAGTTCTGCATCGAGACGCAGCTGGCGGCGGCGCAGCGCGGCAATATCCAGCAGGGCCTGTTCTTCCGCGGCTCGGAATCGCTGCCCTTCGGTTCGGAAATACGCAGGGTCCGCGATCTTCTTGAATATCTGCTGACCGGAAACCGCGCCGGCGTCGCCGCGTGACGCGGGGGTCGCGCGTCGCCGGGATAACGTCGTGTTACAGGCTGGGGGTGGCGTCGCGCCCGCCGCGGCGGTTTTCGTGGCGGCTCTGGCAGGTGATGCAGCGCTTGGCGGTGGGATAGGCGTCGAGACGCTCGACGGCGATGGCGTCGTTGCATTCGACGCAGGCGCCGTAGGCGCCGTTCCTGATGCGCTCGATCGCGGCTTCGATGTCCTGCATTTCTTCAAGCTCGCGCGCGCGATTGGTGAGATTGACGCCGCGCAACAGTTCGGCGAAGGATTCGTCGCCGGTGTCGTGCACCATGCCGGCGAGTTCGGCATAATCCTCGCGCTTCATGCTCGCCAGCTCCTCGCGAATAATTTCGCGCAGTTCCTCGCGCCGCTGCCTCAGGCGCTGCTCGAAACCCTGCAACTGTTTTTCAGACAATTCCGGCATGGCGACTCCGTGCGCGTCAGACACCAGTAATAGTCAAGTTGATGCGGCCGTCCCGACGAATATCAAGCCTAGCATATATCTCCGCGCGGCGGATTTCATTCGGCTTCGTTTCAGTCCGGTTTGACCGGCCGTGATATTCTACCGGCGTTTCCCGCCCGCTTCGTCTTCGAAACGTCGCAGCTCGGCCGCGGTGTTGATGTTGGCAAACGCCTCCGCCCGATCGGAAAAATCCGCGACCGCCGCCTGCTCGCGGCGCATCCACTCGCCGACTTCGCGCCCGCCCGACGCCAGGTATTCCTGCAGACGGTCGGCGCAGGCGCGGCGCAGCAATGCGAACACCGGCTGCGGGCGTCCGCCCACGGAGACGACGCCGACGTCGGTGCGCGCCTGCCCGAGAACGGCGCCCAGGCGCGCGGCCAGATCGGGCGGCGGCGCGGGCGTATCGCAGGGCGCGGTGAGAACGAATTCCGTCGCGGCGGCGCGCAGGGCGGCGAGCATGCCGGCGAGCGGACCGTAATATTCGCCGACGGTGTCGGCGACGACGGGAACGCCGTAAGCCGCATAGGTCTCGCGGTTGCGGTTGGCGCTGATCAGCATTGGCCCGACCTGCGGGCGCAGCGCGTCGATGACGTATTCCACCAACGGCCGGCCGCGCAACGGCGCCAGACCCTTGTCGACGCCGCCCAGACGCTGCCCGCGGCCGCCGGCCAGGATCACGCCGGTGATGTCACGCGGGGAAATCGGGGTTGGAGAATGCCCGCTCATGCGCGCGCCGGCGGCGAATCACGGAATGTCCGCGCTCAACGGAATGGCGATCACCGATTCCCCCTGGCGGAAACCGGCGCTGTCGGCCTCGACGCGGATGAAGCCGTTGGTCTCGCGGATCGGCCCGAGCATGTGCGAGCCCTGTCCGTGCAGCGCCGTGGCCATGAGCTTTCCGCCTTCGGTCGCCAGGCGCGCGCGCAAAAACTCGGTGCGTCCGGGATGACGGCGGAAATCGCTGGCCGCGACGGCGGGCAGCTGCGTCATGTGCGGCGCACCGTGATGCCAGGCGACGATCGCCGGCTCCACGAACAGCTTGAAGGTCACGAGGCTGGAAACCGGATTGCCCGGCAGCGCGAAGAAATGCGCGCGGCTTCCCACGCGCCCGAAGGCGATCGGCTTGCCCGGCTTGATTTTCGCTTTCCAGAATTTGATTTCGCCGATCTCGGCGAACACCTGCTTGACGAGATCGTGATCGCCGACCGACGCGCCGCCGCTGGTGATCACGAAGTCGAAGTCGGTGGACGACTTCAACAGTTCGCGCAGCGCCGCCGGATCGTCGCGCACCGTGCCGCCGTCGACCGCCTCCGCGCCCAGCTCGCGCAGCAACAGTTGCGTGGCCAGGCTGTTGGATTCGTAAATCTGTCCGGCGCGCAACGGCGTGCCGGGCGCCACCAGTTCGTCGCCGGTGGCCACCACCAGCGCGCGCGCCCGCGCGTACACCGGAATCTCCGCCACGCCGGCCGTGGACAGCAGCGCCAGATCGAAGGCCGACAGCCTCCGCCCCGGCGGGTACAGCAGCTCGTCGCGGCGGAAATCCTCGCCGCGGCGGCGGAGGTGGCTGCCCGGTTGCGCGGTTCGGGGAAAGATCACCCGGTCGTCTTCGAGCTTTACATCCTCCTGGATCACGATGGTATCGGCGCCCTCGGGCATCGGCGCGCCGGTGAATATCCGCATGGTCGTGCCGGGCGCGAGCCGTCCCGGCGCGTCGCCGCAACGACACTCGCCGCGGCGCGGCAGGACGAAATTGGCGGCGACCAGGTCCGCGGCGCGCAGCGTGTAACCGTCCATCGCGGAATTGTCGAACGCCGGATTGTCCGTTTGCGCGCGCAGCTCGCGCGCGACGAAGCGTCCGTGCGCCTGTGGCAGCGTAACGGACTCCCTCGCGGTGGCGGGAGATACTTCCGCCAGAATGGCGGCGCGGGCTTCTTCGAGCGTCAGCATGCCGGAAACGGTAGCGCATTTCGCGGCTCGGGCCTAGAGCGCGCGACATGGCGGAACGCCGGTCGAAGATCAGGAACGCTTTCGCTGCGGGGGGCGCGTCACGAGGGCGCGCGCTTCGTCGGGGCTTTGCACGCCGATGGCGATCAGCACGCCGTCGATCACGAGCGCGGGGATGGTCTTGAGCCGCAGCCGCCCGGCCAGGGTCGCGCCCTCGGACGTGGCCAGATCCACGACGGAAAAGTCCAGCTCGCGCTCGGCCGCGACGTCGCGCCAGACTTTCTCGGCCTGGTCGCACGGGGCGCACGCTTCGGAAACCAGCAGTTGGACTTTCATGCCTCCACTTGCCTCCCTGGGGTTGACTGCCGCAACGACGTTGAAAACGCGGCCGCGGATGCTCGAGACGTTCGCCACTCTGAAACGACGCGTCGTCGATGGCATTGACCTTGGTCAACCGCCCCCGTTTAATGTAGCCCTGCTGCGCTTCGCTCCGTTCGTCTTGTTAATGTATTAGGTTATGATTACGCCATGAACCGATCCCCGGAGGCCGCGCGTGAACTTCGCCGCGCCTACCTGTTCGCCGACATGGCGGAAGAACATCTGAACGCCCTGTTTCAGACCGCGCACGACATCCATCTCAACGCGGGCGATGCGCTGTTCCGGCAGGGCCAGCCCGCCGAACGTTTCTTCTTCCTGCGCGACGGCATGGTGAAACTGTTCCGTCTCTCGCCCGAGGGCGACGAAAAAATCATCGAGATCATGCAGCCGGGCCAGACCTTCGCCGAGGCGGTGATGTTCATGGGCACCCACGGGCGCTACCCGGTGAACGCCGAGGCGGTGAACGAATCGCGCCTGTATGCCATCGAACAGAAATCCTTTCTCAACCTGCTGCGCGAATCGAGCGACGCCTGCTTCGGGCTGCTCGGTTCCATGAGCCGGCGTTTGCACATGCTGGTGAACCAGATCGAAAGTCTCACGTTGCAGAACGCGACTTACCGCCTGGTGGCGTACCTGCTCGAACAGATTCCGCGCGACGTCAAGACCTCGCCCGAGGTGCAGCTGACCACGCCCAAGGGCGTGATCGCCTCGCGCCTCGCGATCCAGCCCGAGACGCTGTCGCGCATCCTCGCAAAACTGCGCCAGGGCGGACTGATCGACGTGCACGGCAATCACATCACCGTGCGCGACGTGCAGGCGCTGCGCAACCTGGTGCATCTGCCTCCGGTGGAATGACATGAGCAAAAAAACCAAAGGTCCGTTCGTCCCGCTGAACGTCGCGGTATTGACGGTGTCGGACACGCGCACGCGCGAGAACGACACTTCCGGCGACACGATTCAGGAACGGCTGGAGACGGCGGGCCACAAGCTGGCGGCGCGCGCGATTCTCCCGGACGACGTCGAGAAACTGCGCGCCCAGTTGCGCGCCTGGATGGCGGACAAAAGCGTGGACGCGGTCATCTCGACCGGCGGCACCGGACTGACCAAACGCGACGTCACTCCCGAGGCGTTCGAACCGCTGTTCACCAAAGCCATTCCCGGTTTCGGCGAGCTGTTCCGCTGGCTGTCCTACGAGGAGATCGGCACTTCCACCATCGAGTCGCGCGCCTTCGCCGGCGTCGCCGGCGACACGCTCGTTTTCTGCCTGCCGGGCTCGACCGGCGCCTGCCGCACCGGCATGGACAAGATCATCCTGCCGCAGCTGAACGCGACCACCGGGCCGTGCAACCTCACCGAAATGCTGCCGCGCATCCGGCACGATCCCGCGCCCAAATAAGGAAGAGAGATTTATATGATCATCTGCCGCAAAGTCGCAAAGAGCGCAAAGATTTCTTGGGTTTTATTCTCATGAGCCTTTCTTTGCGTCCTTCGCGTCTTTGCGGCATAAATTCATATTAACCATGAGCAAGCTGACCCATCTCAATCAATCCGGAGAGGCCCGCATGGTGGACGTGGGCGGGAAGGACGTCACCGCGCGCGAGGCCGTGGCCGAGGGGCTGATCCGCATGCGCCCGGAAACGCTGCGACTCATCGTCGCCGGCGGCCACAAAAAGGGCGACGTGCTCGCGGTCGCGCGCGTCGCCGGCATCATGGCGGCGAAGAAAACCGCGGAACTCATTCCGCTGTGTCACGCCGTTCCCCTCACCGCGGTCGAGATCGAGCTGACAGCCGATGAAAAACGCTCGGCGGTATATTGCCGCGGCACGGTGCGCACCCGGGACCGGACCGGCGTCGAGATGGAGGCGCTCGCGGCGGTGCAGATCGCGCTGCTCACCGTCTACGACATGTGCAAGGCGGTGGACCGCGGCATGACCCTCACCGACATCGGCCTCGTTTCCAAAACCGGCGGCAAATCCGGCGACTGGCGGCGCCAGTTGTAGCGCCGGGACCACGGCGTTAATCTGGATGCGCAATCCATACATTCAAGGAGGCGTGCATGAAAAAGAACATCGGCAGCGTGGACAAGGCCATCCGCATTGTCGTCGGCCTCGCATTATTAAGTCTGTTGTTCCTGCTCGAAGGCGACGTACGCTGGTGGGGGCTGATCGGCATTGGCCCGATCCTGACCGTGGTTTTGGGCTGGTGCCCGGCGTACACCCTGATCGGGGTCAATACCTGTAAACCGAAACAATCCTGACGACGGTCAGTAAAACACGCGGACGATTCCCGGAATAATCCCGCGTCGAATCGGTTTTTTCATGCAATCCCGCGCGTGAGGATTTACAATACGCGCTCGCCGCCGGCCCCGCAGGGATACGCCGGCGCACATATTCCGGATTCCGCACAACGAATTTTTCATGTCCCGATCTGAATCGCCGCCGGCATTGACGCTGAACCACGGCCTCGGCTTCGCCGAGCTGTTCACGCCGGAAGGCCTGAAAAAAATCGACGGCCTGTTCCTCGATTCCCTGCGCAGTCACGACGCTCACGCGTGCGACACGCTGGTCGCCTGGCGCGAGGGCCGCGAGCCGCTCGCGCCGTTGCAGGTCAGCGAACTGCTGCTCGGCTGCGGTCCGGTGCTGGACGATTTCATCGCCGGCCTCTTCGGCATCCGGGAGACGGTCGCCGCTTCGCGCCGGCAGACGCTGGCGCACGATCCGGTGTTCCATTTCAAGAAATTCTTCGTGCAACGGCGCGCGCGCCGGCGCCTGGCGAAGAAAGAGGAATTCGAGAGCTTCGCCGAGCTGGACGCCTGGCTGACGCAAACGCTCAAACAGGCGGGTCTCGACGCGACCGATCGTGAGCTGGCGATCGCGCAATACGGCGAACGGCTGCTCCACGACGAGAAGGCGAACGCCGACCCGATCGAAAAACTCACGCGCTGGTGCCTGCGCGCGCTCACCGCGCCCGAGGGCAAGACCGCAGTCAGGGGCTGGGTCAGCTTCCGCCTGCCGGAGGGCATCGATCACCAGAGGCTGGTGCCGATCGTGCCGCTCGACGACGCCGTCGGCCGTGTCGCCGGACCGGACCAGCAGCTGCGCGCCCGCGACGGCTTCAAGCTCACCGATCCGCGCATGAACGCGCGCGAGGTGCAGAACGAAATCAACTACTGCATCTACTGCCACGACCACGACGGCGACTTCTGCGCCAAGGGTTTTCCGGAGAAGAAGGGCGAGCCGGACAAGGGACTCAAGGTCAATCCGCTCGGCGTGACGCTCACCGGCTGCCCGCTGGACGAGAAAATCTCGGAGATGCACAGCCTGAAAAAATCCGGCTACGGCATCGGCGCGCTGGCGATGATCACGGTCGACAACCCGATGTGCGCCACCACCGGCCACCGCATCTGCAACGACTGCATGAAGGCCTGCATCTACCAGAAGCAGGACCCGGTCAACATCCCGCAGACCGAGACGCGCATCCTCACCGACGTGCTCGACCTGCCGTGGGGCGTGGAGATCTACGATCTGCTGATCCGCTGGAACCCGCTGCGGCCGCGCCAGTGGCTGCCGAAGCCGTACAACGGGCTCAAGGTGCTGGTGTTCGGCATGGGTCCGGCCGGCTTCACGCTCGCGCACCACATGCTGATGGAGGGCTTCGCCGTGGTCGGCGCCGACGGCCTCAAAATTGAACCGCTGCCCGAGAAGCTGGTGCGCGAACCGGTGCGCGATTACCTCGACCTCGAGGAAGCGCTCGACACGCGCACCATGGCCGGCTTCGGCGGCGTCGCCGAATACGGCATCACCAACCGCTGGGACAAGAATTTTCTCAAGCTCATTTATCTTTCACTGGCGCGCCGCGAGCACTTCCAGGTGTTTGGCGGCGTGCGCTTCGGCGGCACGCTGACAGTGGAGGATGCTTGGCATCTCGGCTTCGACCATATCGCCATCTGCATCGGCGCCGGCCTGCCGCAGGCGCTGCCGATCCCCGGCAGCCTCGCGCCCGGCATGCGCCAGGCGAACGATTTCCTCATGGCGCTGCAACTGACCGGCGCCGCCAAGCACTCGAGCCTGGCCAACCTGCAAGTACGCCTGCCGGCGGTGGTGATCGGCGGCGGCCTCACCGGCGTCGACACCGCCACCGAGATTCAGGCGTATTACATCGTGCAGGTCGAAAAAATGCTCGAACGCTACGAGGTACTCGCCAAAGCCAGGGGCGAAGCCGCGGTGCGCACCGGGCTCGATGGCCCATCGCTCAAAATCCTCGATGAATTCCTCGCCCACGGACGCGCGGTGCGCGCCGAACGCGTGCGCGCGAGGCTTGCAGGCGAATCGCCCGCGCTGCTCAAACTCGTCCGCCAGTGGGGCGGCGTGACCATCGCCTACCGCAAGGGCATGAACCAGTCGCCCGCCTACACCCGCAACCACGAGGAAATCATCAAGGCGTTCGAGGAAGGCATCTACTACGCCGAGGGTCTCGATCCGAAGGAAGCGCGTGTGGACGCCGACGGCCAGGTCGAGGCGCTGGTGGCGAAGCGGCTGCGGCCCGACGAAAACGGCAAATGGAACGAAACCGGCGAAGAGGTGGTGATCCCGACGCGCGCGATCCTGGTCGCCACCGGCGCGCGCCCGAACGTCGCCTACGAATTCGAACACAAGGGCCATTTTCACAAGGAACGCGGCCATTACCAGACATACCGCGCCGTGCTCGGCGGACTCGATCCGATCCCGGTGGCGCCGCACTGCAAGACCGGCGACTTCGGCCCGTTCACGTCCTACACCAGTCCCGAGGGCCGTCACGTGAGCTTCCTCGGCGACACGCATCCCGTATTCCACGGCAGCGTGGTCAAGGCCGTAGCCTCGGCGCAACGCACCTATCCGAAGATTCTCGCCACGTTCGGCGCCCGGCTCAACCACACGGGCGACGCGCAGGAATACCTGCGTTTTCGCGCGCACATGCGCGAACTGCTCGAAACGCGCGTGGAATCGGTGAAGCGCCTGACGCCGACGGTCGTCGAGCTCACGTTGCGCGCGCCGATGGCGGCGCGCAAGTTCCGTCCCGGCCAGTTCTTCCGCTTGCAGAATTTCGAGACGCAGTCGGCGCTGGTGGACGGCACGCGCCTGCAGACCGAGGCGCTGGCCATGTCCGGCGCGCGCGTCGACACGACCGCGGGTACGGTGTCGCTCGTGGTGATCGAGCGCGGCGCGAGTTCGCGTCTCGTGTCCCTGCTCAAGCCGGGCGAACCGGTGGCGCTCATGGGTCCGACCGGCGTGCGCGCGATGATTCCCGACGGCGGCGAAACGATACTCTTCATCGGCGGCCGTCACGGCGCGGCGCACGTGCAGTCCACGGGAAAAGTGTTGCGCGAGCACGGCAATCGCGTGCTGTTCGTGGGCTGCTTCGACACCGCGCGCGATGTCTTCTGCCAGGACGACATCGAAGCGGCGGCCGACGCCGTGCTGTGGATCACCGGCAGCGGAGAGCCGGTCCAGCCGCGGCGGCCGCAGGATCGCAGTGTCACGGCGCCGGTCGTGGACGCCATCGCGCAATACGCCGCGGGCAAACTGGGCGCGGCGCCGATCGGTCTCGAAGACGCCACGCGCCTGCAAGTGGTCGGCAGCAACCGGCTGGTGCGCCTGATCCGCGACGCGCGCAAAAACGAACTCGCGCCGTACCTGACGAAGAAACCGGCGACGACCGGTTCGATCAATACGCCGATGCAGTGCTGCCTGAAGGGCGTGTGCTCGCAATGCCTGCAATGGCAGATCGACCCGGCCACCGGCAAGCGCACCAAGGCGGTGTTCAGCTGCTCGTGGCAGGATCAGCCGCTCGATATCGTCGACCTCGACAATCTCGACGAACGCCTGTCGCAGAACCGGGTGCAGGAACACGTCACCAACCAGTGGCTGGATTTCCTGCTCACACGGCATAATATGTCGGGAGTCTGATCGAGCTGAACGGGAACTTGTCAACCGGGCGACATCTCTAACGTTAAAGTTCAACCATCATCTGATTTTGTTGCGGAGGATTTCATGCGTTATCTCATTCCAGCTGGTTTCGTCGCGGCATTGATGCTGGCGGGTTGCGCCGGCGGGCTCGGCGGCGGTGATTACGAACGCGGACAGACGCGCGGGGTCCAGGAAGTGCAGATGGGCGTCGTGGAATCGGTGCGCGAGGTCAAGCTCGAAGGCACGAAGTCCGGCGTCGGAACCGCCGCCGGCGCCGTGGTCGGCGGCGTCGCCGGCAGCGAAATCGGTCGCGGCAAGGGCTCTGTCGTCGGCTCGGTGCTGGGCGCCGTCGCCGGCGGCGTCGCCGGCGCGGCGGTGGAAGAAGGGACCACCCGCCAGAAGGGCATCGAGATCACCGTCAAGCTCGACGGCGGCCGCCTGATCGCGGTCACCCAGGCGGCGGACGAACAGTTCAAAGCCGGCGATCGCGTGCGGGTGTTGTCGGGTGGCGGCGTGACCCGCGTAACACATTGACTGTCATGCCGGCGGAACCTGTCCCGGCATGTTGTAAGCCGGGAGCCAGCATCCAAGGTTTGAATAACAAAGCCGCCCGGAAGGGCGGCTT
>DAIDLH010000006.1 GCA_027449605.1 Candidatus Muproteobacteria bacterium
CCGAGCGTTGCGGTATCAGGCACGACCAGAGAGATCGCCGAGGTGTGTCGTGTGTTGGTGGTGCCTGTGGTCAGAGTTGAGCTTCTGAAATCAAGACGGGTCGGATTGAGCCCGATCGTCAATGCATTGGCTGCAACCGAAGCGGAAACTGGATGGATCTGCGGAAAGGCCTGCGCAATGTCAACTTCGGCCGGCGTGCCGCTGACACCTGAAATGTTGCCGAGTATCTTTCCAGTCGCCATGTCCGCCATCTTGGCGAGGGTCAGGAACTTGTCGGCCATTTTCGCACGGGCAGCGGTCGATGCGGCGAGGAAACCGTCCGCCATCTTGGCGAGTCCCTGCGTCGTCGCAGCGAGCGCGGAGTCGGCCAGGCTCGCGACGGTGACAGTCCCATCGGCAGGCGCACCAGCGGTCAGGGCTACGGACTGCGTTACTTCGACGTTCGCCGTCCCGGAAGCTGGCGCCGACGTGAACGTAAGCGTCGTTCCGGTGATCGAGTAAGCCGATTTCTGGACATATACGCCATCGACAAAAACCGTAGTATTGTTCTTGATACCAGGATCGCGTGACAGCGCGAATCCAGTCGTCACGCCGTCTCCGCTGAAAGTGTCAACCGTGAAACTGCCAGCCGATACGGAAACAGCGATCGATGTGATCGGAGTAATCGTCAGGTTTCCAGAGGCGTCGAACGCGAGCAGGGCGTTTGCACGTTCCCCAGCTGTGAAGTTGACTACCTGATCGCTCCCGGTATCGGTCGGCAACTTGAGCGAGCGCTTGAAGTCGTTGGCGAATTTCTGCAGCGCCAGCCAAATTCGGTCGATGTCAGCGTTCAGCACCCCGGCAGGGATTTTCCCGAACTGCGCATAATCGGTATCGCGGTCAAGGACGGGCGTTCGTGCAAGAAGAACTACAACACCATCGGCCGGCGCGACCGAAAAGGTTACATTTCCACCAAGGCCACCGCCAACGCCGGAGACGGTGAAGCCAGTCGTCTGAATCACGCCGTCAAGCGTGACCTGCAGATCGTTCGCGTCAAGAATCTTGAACTGGTACGGGAAGACGGTCGTGCTTCCATTGGCAGATGCGGCGGTGAATGGCGTCTGTACCGAGACAGTCATGGCGTTCCCCTTTGTGCCGAAATTTTAGGGGGATGCCCGGTCAGATTCCCGACTATTCGTAGGCGATCTCATGCACCCCGCCAGCCGGGCGCCATTCTCCTGATTCGGGGCCGAGTTCGCCGGGGTCGACCTGGATGCGCTCGGGCTGGTCGACGATGGCGCCTGCGGTGACGTCGAGATAGTCGTCTGGCTGGTTCTGCGTGTCCGGGTTCCAGTCCTTCATCTGATCCCACAGCGGCCCGCGCAGCACTTCGACATGCGCCCACAGCATGCGCGATGACAGCACGCCTTCATATGATTCGAGGATGCGCTTGTTCTTGTTCTGGACGGCCGGCTCGTCGATCACGGCGCAGCGCAGGCCGTACTGCTTGAGCGCGCCGCGCAGGATGGCCGGGGCGAAGGCGCCGATGCCGTTGGTCTCGACGACGATGCGCGGTATCTTGTACTGCCTGACCAGCTCGCATATCTGGAAGACCTGTCCGCCGAGAATTCGGTTTCCATCCGGTGAGAACTCCGCGACTTCGCCGGTCAGCGCCTGCGCGACATGAATGTAACGCCGGCCGCGCAAGTCCTGCAGGACGACGGTGAAGGCCGATATGTCGCTGTTGAGCTTGGCCGATGACGGGTCCCAGCGCGCCGCCATGCCGGCGATCTGGACCTTGCCGAGCCACATCGACGCGGCGCGGTTGGCGATCTTGACGACGGGCGCGACCGCATAGGGGATGATCTTGGCCGGGTCGAGGCGGATTTCGCTGACGGGCTTGGAGTGAAGCTGATACTGCGAGTCCCATTCGTTGATAGTGCGCGTTCGAGTACGGCGCTTCTGCAACTCGGCGCGGTCGAAGCGCTCCGGCCACGAGCTACCGGAATAGAAGTCGACCAGCCCATGCGGCGGCTGCGAGAACTTGATGCCGGTCTTGGTCAGGACGTAATCGGCGCCCTCCTGCAGCAGCTTCGACGTCTCGCCGATGCCGAAGAACACGTATTCAGGGGCGAACGGCAAGGCGTATTCCGATTCCGACGCGCTCTCGATCCGGTGCTCGCGGTCGAACATGCGGATAGTCAGGCAGTCGGCGCCGATGCGCTCCATTTCGTCGTAGAGCGAGTCGTGCGTGTGCGGCGTGCCGATGTATAGCATGCGCCCGCCCGGCACCAGAATATGCGTCTGCTCGCCGAGTCGGTAGCGCATTTTTTCACGCGCCTCCGGGTTGCCGATGTTCTTCGGGACTTCGACGTCATCGTTCTGGATTTCATCGGCGCGGCTCGACGTGATACCAGACGTGATGCCGGCAGCCTGCATCGACGGGTTGCGCTCGTCGTCGGCACCCGGCACCCACCAGAAAGCCGACTCGCCGCGGATCTCGCGCAGCGCCGCCGTCATCGGATGCTTCATCAGTACCCGCTTGGTGTCGCGGCTGGTCTTGTATGCGGTCTTGTCCTGGTCGCCCTGGTGCAAGATCCGGTGTTCCGGGTCTTCGTGGTAGCGCCAGGCGTTGTAGATCGCAAGCAGGGTCGACTTGCCGAAGCCACGGAAGCAGCGCAGCACGCCCAGCTCGCCGAACGTCGCCAGCCAGATACAGGCGCGGACGTGAATCTCCGGCACGACCCAGCCCATGCGGTCGGCCCAGCACAGGAAGAACGCGAGAAACCGGACTTCAGGCGGTTCGCGCTCGATCTTGTATCCCCTTCAGCAGTTCCTTGGCCTTCTTCTCGTAGCGGTTGATTTCGCTGTCGGCGTCTTCCTCAGGCATCTTGGTATCGAGGCTGCGGTTGTCGCGCTCGGCAAGGTCAAGCACGCGGGCAAGCAGGCTGCCGGTCTGGATGGCAACCTTGCGGCACCAGTAGGCGTCTCCGCGCTCATCCTTGGTCAGTTCGCTTTGCTTGAGTCCGTTGCCTGTCCAGTTATCAGGCGATGCGTCATGGAGAAAAACGTCTCCTATTTCTTCCGCGAGAACATTAAGCCTTTCTATTTGATCTTTCCGCATGGATGCGCCCCCTTAAAAACAAGTCGTCACAGTAAAAAACCACGCTTTTGCATGAACTCAATCGGGTCTTTGGCCCCCTTCGATAAATTGCATGTCACGCAAAGAATCTGGATGTTGCTTTTGTCATTGCTTCCGCCAGCAGATAACGGCTGAATGTGGTCAACGTGGTAGCTGTCAAGTT
>DAIDLH010000007.1 GCA_027449605.1 Candidatus Muproteobacteria bacterium
CCGACCAAGGCCGAGCTGGAGGCCGCCATGAAAGGACATATCCTTTCACAGGTCGAGATCATGGGTACCTATGAGCGCTGATGACCGGCTTTGCAGAAATACCGGAATTCCATTAGCCTAGCGGCGTGCGCCATGTCACGACCGCAACAATAACAACCGGTACACCTCGCATGTTTCCCCGCTATTTCCGTTTGCTGCTGGTTTGTCTGTGTCTCGTCGGCCTCAGCGCCTGCGCCACGACACAACAACGCTCGGGCGAGGAGGCCCGGCCGGCAGAGGCGGCGACGGAACAGGACAACGCGCGCGATCCGCTCGAGGGTTTCAACCGCGCCATGTACACGTTCAACGACAAGTTTGACCGCTACCTGCTCAAACCGGTCGCCAAAGGTTACCGTGCGATCACGCCCAAGCCGGTGCGAAGGGGCATCTCGAATTTCTTCAGCAATCTGCACGATCCGGGGATCATGTTGAACAACCTGCTGCAGGGAAAACCGAAGCAGGCCGGCTCTGATCTGGGCCGCTTCCTGGTGAATACCACGCTCGGCATCGCCGGCCTGTTCGATGTCGCGGCCAAAATGGGAATGGAGAAACACAACGAGGATTTCGGCCAGACCTTGGCGAAGTGGGGCATGGGCGATGGGCCTTATCTCGTGCTGCCATTCCTGGGGCCGAGCAATCTGCGCGACGGCGCGGCGCTGCCGGTGGATTGGGAAACCTACCCGCCGAATCACATGGAAGAAACAAGCACGCGCGACAAAATGCTGGTGGTGGAGGTAGTGGACAAGCGCGCGCAATATCTGGAAGCCGGCGACATTCTCGAACAGGCGGCGGGACAGGACCCGTATATTTTCGTGCGCGAGGCCTACCGCCAGCGCAGAGTCAACCAGATCTACGACGGCAGCCCGCCGCAGGCCGCGCCACCGCCGGGACTGTTCGAAGAGGACGAACCGGCGCCGAAATCGCCTTCCCCACCTGCGCCGGGTGGGGCAACTCAGTGACAAAACAGTACTAAAAGTCCCGGTAGGGTGGGGTGATCGCCGCGACAAAATCGCCGGGAGCGATTTTGGACAGCCGCAGGCTGGCCCGCAGGGCGGAGTCCAGGGATGGACTCCGCAACCCCAACGAGTGACACATTTTGTTGGGTTTCGCCATGCTCAGCCCAACCTACATTTAAGATTCTTCGAAGACGCATCAAAAAATTTATGCTTTTCGGACGCAAACGAAAAAACCCGATCCAGATCGCCGACAAGGGCGTGGTCGAGTGGAAGTACGCCACCTGCGGCTACTGTTCCACCGGCTGCTCGATCGAAGTCGGTCTGAACGGCGAAGGCCGGCCGGTCGCTTCGCGCGGCGTGGCCGACGCCGACGTCAACCGCGGCAAGCTGTGCCTGAAGGGCATCTTCGAGCACGAACTGTTCAGCTCCGCCGGGCGCGGCACCCAGCCGCTGATGCGCGAGCGCTGGCACGAAGAATGGCGACCCGCCGATTGGGATACGGCCCTCGACAAGTTGCACGACGAGATCGTGCGCGTCCAGGCCAGGCACGGGCGCGATTCCTTCGCCGTCATCTCCACCGGCCAGCTGCTCACCGAGGAGTTCTACACCCTGGGCAAGCTCACGCGCGGCCTGATCGGCACCAACAACTACGACGGCAACACCACCCTGTGCATGTCGTCGGCGGTGTCCGGTTACAAGCGCTCGTTCGGCTCCGACGGCCCGCCCGGCTGTTACGAGGACTTCGAGCACACCGATTGCCTGATCGCCTGGGGCTCCAACCTGCCGGAGCAGCACCCCATCATCTACTGGCGCATGAAAGAGGCGCAGGAGAGACGCAACTTCACGCTTATCGTGGTGGACCCGCGCGTCACCATGCTGGCGCAGAACGCCCACATGCACCTTCCCATCACGCCCGGCACCGACGTGGTGCTGATGAATGCGATGATGCACGTCATCTTCGCCGAGGGCCTGGAGGACAAACGCTACATCGAAGCCAACACCGACGGCGTCGAGGCGCTGCGTGCCGAAGTCGCCAAGTACGACCCGGTCACCGCGTCCAAGATCTGCGGCATCGACGAGGACAGCATCCGCGTGGTGGCGCGCGCCTTTGCCAAAGCCCCCGCCGCCATGCAGATCTGGACCATGGGCATCAACCAGTCCACGCACGGCTCCGACGGCGTGGTGGGCATCAACAACCTGGCGCTGATCACCGGCAACGTCGGCAAACCCGGCGGCACTTCGCTGTCCATCACCGGCCAATGCAACGCCATGGGCACGCGCGAGTGGTCGTCCTGTTCCGGCCTGCCCAATCACCGCTATCTGGAAAACGCCCGGGACCGCGAGGAAATCGCCAGGTTCTGGAACATGGACCCGGAGTTCTTCCCGAAGCAGCGCGGCATGTTCCAGACCGACATCTATCAGGCGATGGAGGCCGGGCAGATCAAGGGCCTGTGGCTGATCGCCACCAATCCGCTGTCGTCGCTGCCCAACACGGCGCGCATCCGCCGGGCGATGGAACAACTGGAGTTCTGCTGTGTGCAGGACTGCTATCAGGACACCGAAAGCGCGCAGTACGCGCACGTGTATCTGCCGGCCGGCACCTGGGCGGAGAAGGAGGGCGTGATGACCAACACCGAGCGGCGCATCAATCTGGTCAAGCCGTTGACGCCGCCGCCGGGCGTGGCCAAACCCGACCTGTGGATATTCAACCGTGTCGCGGAACGCTTCAACCGGGATGCCAGAGTGAAGTTTCCGGAAAAAGCCGCCGACGTGTTTCTGGAAATGGGCGAGCTGTCCCGTGGCCGCTTGGCCGATATCTCCGGCATGAACCACGATCTGATCGAAAAAAACCGCGGCATCCAGTGGCCGTACACGGCGGCGCAACGGGAACGCGGCGAGGCGCCACCGCAAGGCGGCAAACGCCTCTACACCGCGGACCGCGAGTTCCGCTACTCGGACGGTCGCGCCAAACTGATCCCGCTGCCGTTCATTGACAACAACGAAGTGCCGGACAAGGAGTTCCCTGTCTGGCTCAACACCGGGCGCTTGATCGAACATTGGCATGGCCGCACCAAGACGGGCAAGATCGGCAACAACAACAAGTTCAGCCCGATCCCGTTCATCGAGATCAACCCCGACCTGGCGGATGAACTAGGCGTTCAGCGCGGTGAATACGTGCGCATGGTCTCGCGCCGCGGCGACGCGGTGGCGATGGCGCAGCCGACACAGCGGGTGCCGAAGAACATGGTGTTCCTGCCGTTTCACTTCTTCGACTGCGCCAACCGGCTGACCCTGGGGCTGCTCGACCCGCACTCGCGCCAGCCCGCCTACAAGCAATCCGCCATCCGCATCGAGAAGATCGCTGACCAGATCGCGGCGGCGAAGCTGTCGATGGAAATGCGCAGGTTCTGACGAGGCCGATATGTTCCCCATCCGATCCAACGAACCCGACTACGCGCTGCTCAAGGATCCCGCCTGCCGGAGTCACAACCGCTATGGCCAGCCCGTCGAGACCGTGCCGGCGGGCCATGCGCTGCGCGATCAGAGCCTGAATATCAACGGCGACGCCGCCATCGGTGCCAATCCCAACCGCTACAAGCAGCACGGCTTTTTCTTCAATGCCGACAACTGCATCGCCTGCCACGCCTGCGAGTCGGCCTGTTCGGAAAAGAACGACGTCCCGGCGCACCTCGCGTTCCGTTCCGTGGGCTTCGTCGAGGGCGGCACTTATCCGAACGTCCAGCGCCTCAACATCTCGATGGCCTGCAACCATTGCGACGATCCGGTGTGCCTGAAGGGCTGCCCGACCCGCGCCTACACCAAGTTCGCGGAATACGGCGCGGTGCTGCAGGACCCGGACATCTGCTTCGGCTGCGGCTATTGCACTTGGGTCTGCCCCTACAACGCGCCGCAGCTCGACCCGGTCAAGGGCCAGGTTTCCAAATGCAATATGTGCGTGGACAGACTGGAAGTTGGCCTCAAGCCCGCCTGTGTTTCCGCCTGCCTCGGCAAGGCGCTGGATTTCGGCGTCATCGAGAACATCCCGGAAGGCCATACGCAGGCCAAGGTCGAGATCCCCGGCTTTCCGCGCAGCGACATCACCCGTCCCAACATTCGCTTCCAGCAGACGCGCGTCACCCAGCGCGACATGCTGCGGCTGGACAGCACGCCGCTGAAATATCATTGCGACGACGCCACCGGCCGGTTCACGCCCGAGCTGGACCCCAAGCACGGTTTTCAGCGCCAATGGAATCTGAAAAAACTGCTCGGTTCGCACGAGAACGCCCACATCGCTTTCACCCTCAGCGTGCAGGCGGTGATGGGCGCTTTCCTGTTGCTGCTGTTGGGCGGCTGGCTGAGTGTGACGCCGCTGGTCGAGTACGCCGCCGGCGCTGCCTGGCTGCCGACCCTGGGCGTGATGCTGGTGCTGATGAGCTTCGGCCTGTTCCGGCTCAACATGCACTTGGGCAAACCGCATCGCTTCTATCGCGGCTTCAACAACTGGCGGCTGTCGCCGGTGAGCCGGGAAATCGCCGGGGTATCGTTGTTCTTTGCCGGGCTCGCGGGTTTCGGCTTTTTCAATTTGTTCCCTGGTTTCCCCTTTGCCGGATTATTGAAACCCGCCAGTGCCGCGGCCGGTTTGCTCGGGTTGGGCGTCGGCGGCTATTACATGATCAAGCTCTACCGCATCCCGGCCCGGCCCTTCTGGAATCACTGGCATACCGATGCGGCCTTCGTCGGCACCGCCTTCAACCTGGGCGGATTGCTGCTGGCGCTGCTTGCGCTCGCGTTTGGCGCGCTGACGCCGGCACTGGCGAGGCTGCTGGCGTATTCGATCTGTTTCGGTTTGACGCTGGAAGCCGTCGGCCTGCTGGCGCATGCACGCTCTCTCAAGACGGCGCGCGACGAAGGCGCGGCCTCGTTCTATGAGCAGACCACGACCTACGGTTATCCCTACTGGCTGCGCAACGGTCTGCTGGGCCTGAGTCTGCTGCTGGCTTCGGCCATCGTCGTTCTGGGCAACGTTCTGTTGTTCGCCCCGCTGACCCTGGCCGCCGTGACCGCCGCCGTCATCGGCCGCGCGCTGTTCTACGTGCTGGTGATCCCGACCACCATGCCGGGCGCGTTCTTCTGGCGCAACCGCGGCTTCCAGGAGCACGCGCGCGAAGTCGGTTTGGCGCGCATGCCGCAAGTGGGCGTACTCCCGGACAACCACTGAACACCCGCCACGCGGACAGTTTGTGTTTCCGTTTTAGGTCGTGCTAAAAAAACGTAAGCGCTTGAAATAACAAGGCGCAAAATAATATGCTGCACTGATATACAGTACTATGTCGTTTTATAAAACGACATTTAGGTCGTCTACATCTAGTTAGCGCTAAATACTATGAAACCAATTATCAGCGCAATTATTTCAATCTTGTGCTGTTTAGCTCCTTACTCCCATGGTGCGAGCTTTGACTGCTATCGGGCATCTGCCGAAATTGAAAAGGCAATTTGCGATGATGCTAATCTATCAAAGCTGGATGACGAACTGGCGAATGTCTACAAAAGAGCAGCACAAGACAAGAGTATTCGAAATACACTGTTGGCCCAGCAACGCGCATGGCTAAAAGTGGTACGCAATCGCCAAGTGGATACTTACGATCTGGAGGAGATATATCAAGACCGCATTAAACAGCTAACTTCCAAAAACCCATTGGTCTCATCCCCAGCTGGAACATTTCAATGCGAGGTGAATGACGATCAGGGTAAATACGGAATGCGGAGCCTTCGCTTTCGGATCCAGGATGGAAAGCTCACAGAATTTGCCTGGAAAGCGATTTCTATCCCAGATAGCCCGGACCTGAGACCGGGTTTTCACTACCGTTCGGAAACCTCTTTGGATGATACAATTCTCATAAAAGAGCCAGGTTTCTGGTCTTTACAGGAAAAACCTGAAGTCAGGCTTCCACAGCTTCCGCACGAATTACCAGAGAACTGCGACATCATCTTAACAAAGCATGAATCGAGGTTACGTGTCTACACGTTGGGCTGCTGGCGAAGACCTGATACGTCGTATTTCAATTACACCTTTTCACAAAGTGGCTCAACCTGTCGCTTGGAAAGCGAGAGTCGCTAATAAAACATTCCACCTGACTCGTGGTGCTGACGCACCGTTCGCAGGTGAGTTCAGCCGTTATCTGAAAAAATTCCTAAATTATTTTCCGCGCCCACTCCAGTACCACCAGCACTCGCGGCACCAGCAGCGGTCGCGCTGCTTCATAATCCAGCCATAGATACTCATCGTGCTCCGGGTGACCGAGTTCGGCGCTGACTGGCAGGTCCACCTCGCCGGTTTTCGATTCCGCGAGATAGTAACGCGCGATTTTGTTCTTGCCGTACGGTTCGGTTTCGATGAATGTTTGTCCCCAGCGGAAGTCAAGATCGGTCAGCGTGGTTTCCTCTTCCGTTTCGCGGATCGCCGCCGCCAGCGGGTCCTCTCCGGGTTCGACCATGCCCTTGGGAAAATCCCAGTAGCTCCCGGCGCGCAGCAGCAGGTAGCGCCAGGTATCCGCCGAGCGCCTGACGACGACCACGCCTGCCGAAAGTGTTGGTGGGGAATTCATTGTGCTTGGAACCTATCTCAAAAATACTCTGACATATAGATTGTAGGGTGGGCATAGCCCACCATCACGGCTTCGCCAGTTGTCCGACGGTGGGCGGTGCTTCCAGCCCGGGGTGCAACAAAACCCGTTGCACCCGCTCGGCGGCGTGAACACACGTTAAGTGTGTTCACGAAACCCCGCCTCACCCTACATATATTTTGAGACAGGCTCCAGTCTTTTACACGCGCCCATAAAAAACAAGGGCGGCCAGAGCCGCCCTTGTGGCACGACGAATTTACATCGAAGCCGCGATCAGCCCCAGATGTCCGAGGTGATGCTGGCGTACCAGCCGGCGCCGTATTTCGCCTCCTGCTCGCGGAACGAATCCGGTGCGTCCTTCGGGCTCACGCCGCCCGCGCCGGGAACCTCGGTGATGCCTTTCTCCGTCACCTTGTACACGCCCGCGACCGAGATGCCGTACTGCGGCGCGATCAGGCTGTAGCAGGTGTTGACCAGCGAGTTCTCCGCGGGCGTTTCGCCCTTGAACAGCGCAACGATGGCGGCGGCGCACATCTTGCCCTCGCTGCTGGCGGCGAAGCCGGACTTCGGCAGCGCGCCGGCGATCGAGGAGTCGCCGATGACATGGACGCCCGGGTGCAGCTTCGACTCGAAGGTCTTCGGGTCCACCGGACACCAGCCCTTGTCGTCGGCCAGACCCGAGGCGATGGCGATCTTGCCCGCGGTCTGCGCCGGGATGAAGTTCACGACGTCGGCCTTGTGCTTGTCGAGATCGGTTTCCAGCGTCATCTTTTTCACGTTGACCTTTTTCACCGTGCCGCCCTTGGCTCCCGGGACCCACTCGATCATGTCGCCGTAGACTTTCTTCCACCCGTCTTGGAACAGACCCTGTTTGGAGAAGGCGTCCTTGGCGTCGAGGATGATGATCTTGGACTTGGGTTTATGTTCCTTGAGGTAGTGCGCCACCATGCTCGCGCGCTCGTACGGTCCGGGCGGACAGCGGAACGGATTGGGCGGCGACACCATGATGAAGGTGCCGCCGTTTTTCATGGCTTTGAGCTTCTTCTGCAACAGCACGGTTTGCGGGCCGGCTTTCCAGGCATGCGGCATGACCTCGGCGGCCTTCTCGCTGTAGCCCTCGACCGCGTCCCACTTGAAGTCGATGCCGGGCGAAACCACGAGACGGTCGTAGCTCAGCGTTTTGCCGCTCTTGAGTTTCAGTTTTTTGCCGGCGGCGTCGATGCTCGTCACCGTGTCGTGCATCACGTTCACGCCGTGTTTCTTCTTGAGCGCGTCGTAGTTCTGGGTGATGGAGTTCATGTCGCGCAAGCCGCCGAGCACGAGGTTGCTGAACGGACAGGTGATGAACTTGGTGCTCGGTTCCACCAGCGTCACGGCGATGCCGGGATCCAGCCGGCGCAGGTACTTGGCGCAGGTCGCGCCGCCGAAACCGCCGCCGACCACGACCACGCGCGCAGCCTTGCCGCCCTCGGCGGCGCGCGCCAGCGAGGCATGACCGAGCACGCCGGCGGCGGAAGCCGCGCCGGCGATTTTGAGAAAGTCTCTGCGTGTAAATTGGCTCATGTCATCCCCCTATTTGAGATTGTTGGCGATGTAGTTGGCGATCGCCTCGAGTTCCGCGTCGGTGTAGCCCTTGGCGTGGCGCGTCATGACCGTGGCGGCCAGCTGGCCGGATTTGAACTCCTTGAGCTGCAGCAACGCCTGCTGGGCGTTCTTGCCGGTCAGGCTCGGAATGGCGCCGGGACTGCGGCCGTCGGTGCCGTGGCAGGAGAAACAGTTGTTCACCATGTTCACGACCGCCGCGGGGCTGGGTGGAGCAGCCGGTGGGGCGGCGGCCGGTGCGGGCGCCGCTGCCGGAGCTGGCGCGTCGGCCGCCATGCTCGGGCCCGGCAGGGCAACCAGGCAGGCTGCACTCAGCAGCAAAGTCGACAATGAATATTTTAATTTCATGAAAACCTCCTCATGTGGATGAAGTGCAGGGTGGTTGCAGAAAGGCACGGCGGACAACGGACACGTGGCGCGCCGCCGGTGCGGCGGGGCGCGTGAGAGCGGGGTGATGTTTACCGGATACGCCACGGCTTGTCTTGATCAAGCGCGCCTCCTGACGGGGAGTCCATGCGTCGGTTTTGAGATTCGTCGTGACCATCTAACTCTCTCGATTCGGGAAAGGCAAGCCGGTCATCATCGGGCGCGCCGTTCCGCGGTTTTCAACCGGCGCAGCTGACAGTCTGTCACGACAAGCTGTCACTGACAGGGCCAGGCAGCCGGCGCTTCAGGCCGGCCGCTCCGCCGACGTCATCCATTTCACTCTTTATTTTCCGGGCTTGCGCGCCAATGCCGACAGATCGAGCGACTCATTGGGTTGCGGCATCAGCACGGTGGTATGTAATAGATGCAAACGGCGGGCCAGCGCCTCCATCGGCCCGGGCTCGCCATGCACCAGCGCCACAGTCGGGCGACGTTCGAAGTGGCGGTACCAGTCGATCAGGCCGGACTGGCCGGCGTGCGCCGACAGGCCGCCGACGGTGTGAATCCGCGCCGCGACGCGGATGTTCTCGTCCCAGAGCTTCACCGTCTTGGCGCCGTCCACGATCTGGCGGCCGAGCGTGCCCTGTGCCTGGAAGCCGGCGAAAATGACATGACACTGTTCACGCCAGAGATTGTGCTTGAAGTGATGCCGGATGCGCCCGCCGGTGCACATGCCGCTGCCGGCGATGATGATGGCGCCGGCGCGCACGCGGTTGATGGCCATGGATTGGGCGGCGGTACGGCTGAAATGGAGATTCGGCATGTCGAAGGTGTCGCCGTCTTTTTTGCGCCGCCGGTTTGTTTCCGTGTTGAACAGTTTCCAGTGTCGGGCATAGACCTCGGTGGCTTCGATGGCCATCGGGCTGTCGAGAAAGACCGTCCAATGGTCAATGCCCCATTCTTTTCCATGGCGCTTGAGAAAGTAGAGCAGCTCCTGGCTGCGGCCGACGGCGAAGGCGGGAATCAGAACGTTACCCTCGCTGCGTCGCGCTTCGTGAAACACCTCGCCCAGTTCCGCCAGCGTCGCGTCCCACGAGCGATGCTCGCGGTCGCCGTAGGTGCTTTCGAGAACCACGAGGTCGGCCTCGCCGACGACCTCGGGATTGCGCAGAATCGGCGCGCCAGCGTGGCCCAGATCGCCGCTGATCACCAGCTTGCGCCGCTGGCCGTTTTCCTCCAGCCACAGTTCCACGATCGCCGAGCCGAGGATATGGCCCGCGTCCTGGAGACGCAGCTGCATGCCCGGCAGGATTTTTTTCTCGACATCGTAGTCGAGCACCTGAAACTGGCGCACCGCCTTTTCGGCGTCGCTGCGCGTGTACAGCGGCTCGACCGGCCGCTTGCCCTGGCGCAGGCGCCGGCGGTTCTCGTGCTCCGCGTCCTTCTCGCTCAACGCGGCGGCGTCGCGGAGCATGATCTGGCAAAGATCGCGCGTCGCGCGGTGGGTGTAGATCGGTCCGCGGTAGCCGGCCCGGACCAGCAACGGCAGACGGCCGGAGTGATCCAGGTGCGCGTGAGTCAGCACCACGGCGTCAATTTCACCGGGACCGAACGGGAAGGGCTTGCGGTTGCGCGCCTCGTCCTCCGGCGCACCCTGAATCAGGCCGCAATCGACGAGCAGGCGGCGATCGCCGGCGCGCACCAGATGGCACGAACCGGTGACTTCCCTAGCGGCGCCCAGAAAACGGATATCCATGCGGGCCTCGAAGTTTGCCGGCAATTCCGCTCGCCGGATTATTATTCGGAATTGCCGTCGGTTACCGCAATTCGCTCAGCAGTGAATCTATCATGCGTTCGGCCTGCGCGCCGTAACCGCCGCCGAAAAGATTGAAGTGATTGAGGACGTGGTAGAGGTTGTACAGCGTTCTGCGCGTTTTGTATCCGGGATCGAGCGGCCAGGCTTCGCGATAGGCCTGATAAAACCGCGCCGAAAATCCGCCGAACAATTCCGTCATCGCCAGGTCCGCCTCGCGGTCGCCGTAGTAGACCGCGGGATCGAAAATCACCGGCTGCCCCGCGGTCGCGCCGACGTTGCCGCCCCAGAGATCGCCGTGCAGCAATGACGGCGCCGGACGGTAGTCGCGGAAGAATTCGTCCAGCTCCGCCATCAACCGTTCGCCCTTGTCACCGAGATGGCGTCCGTTACGGGCGGCGAGCGTCAGCTGATAACCCAGCCGGCGCCGGCGCCAGAACGTCAGCCAGTCGGAAGCCGGCGAGTTGATCTGCGGCGTCGAGCCGATGGTGTTGTCCATGCGCCAGCCGAAACGATCGCTCGTGGCACGATGCATCTGCGCCAGCTGCGTTCCGAGTTTTTCCAGGCTGCTCGAATCCGTGTCCGCGAGATCGAGATATTCGAGCACGATAAACGACTGGTCATCGGCTTCCCCGCAGCACAACGGTTCGGGAACGCGCACGCTGCGCGTGCGCGCGATGTCCCGGAGTCCCTCAACCTCCGCTTCGAACATCGAAAGACACGCGATGTCGTTGAGCTTGACGAAATAGCGGCGCCTGCCGTCCTCGATAACCGTGGCGCGATTGATGCAGCCTCCGCTAACGGCCCGTTGTGACCGCACGACAAACGAATCCCCGCTGGCCTCGGAAATACGCTGCGCCACGGCTGTCCAGATATTGTCCATTTCCTCTCCGTCCATTCATTAATGTAGGGATTCAGCGGCTGATCGAGAAGCCGCCCGTTACCGTGTCGGAAAATGACACCTTTCCCCGCCGTAAAGCCGGCCAATGTCGCCACTTATCGCAGTGATGGCGAATTTTCGCGATTTTGAAGATATTTGGCTGCGGCATATAAATATAAGCTACTGATTATAAATAAATAAAAAACAGGTCATTCATGGCATCAGATTTGCAACATTTTCAGACCGCGGCGGGTGGCGTGAGCCGTTTCGGCCGGGTAATCAGGGATCGGTGACACAACAGGAGGTGATCGGAGTTCCGATGGATCGGGAAAATCAACGCAGGGATGCGCATCATGGGTTTGCCGTCTGGAAAAGACGATGGCGATCAAGAATAACGATGCTGCTTAACCGGATATCGATGCGCGCCAGTCTCATCACCGCTTTGACGGTGATGGGTTTGGTGTGCGTGCTCATGGTGCTGGCCGGCGGCCGCCTGTGGCAGGATTTCGTGCTCGATGGCCAGCGCGCCATGATCGGCGATCAGGCGCGCACCTGGATCGCCAATCTGCGCAAGGAATTCGAAAACGGATCGCGTGAAGTCGCGATGCTCGCCAGGTCCGACGCCGAATTGACGGCGGCGGTGCGCAAATCGAACGAGCCGGCGGCGGGCCGTCAGCTCAACAAACTCTTTCAGAATCCCTTCATTAAAACCGGCGCCCCGGACCCGGTCGCGCTCCGTCTGTTGACCGAGGATTTCCGTCCGATCGCGACGGTCCCGGAACAAACGCCGGATGTCGAGACGGGCAATGCGTCGTGTCAGAACCTGCGCGCCCAGGCCGGACGCCGCCTGGGAGCCGATCGTCTCAAATCCGTCGGCGGCCTGTGCATCGTCGGCGGGGATGTGCGTTACGTGGTGATCCAGCCGCTGGGAGAAGATTCCCGCGACGGTTATTTGCAGGTCAACTACGATATGCAGCGCAACTTCGCCGCTGCCGAAGCCGACCTCGCGGGTCTTTCGGTCAGGCTCAGCCTGACGGACGGCGCCGTGCTGTTCAAGTCCGCCGGTTGGCCGAAAGCGGACAATGGCGGCGATCACCGGCTGACGGTGGAACAGGCGTTGAATATCAATGCACCGGCAAAATCGCTGCTGAATGTCGCCGTCAGCAAGGACATGCAACCGATCTATGCCGATCTGGTCCAGACCGAACGCATGGTCACGCTGATCGCCGCGGCCGTCATGGTGCTGATGGCCCTGATTCTGTGGATGGCGTTGCGGAAAATCGCCGTCAACCCGCTGCGGGCGCTGGTGTTTCAGTCGCGCCGGCTCCGTTCGGACAAATCCCACTTCGGCGAACACGTCATGACGACCGGCAATACGGAGATCGCCGAACTCGGCGCCGGCATCAACCACATGTCGACGCGGCTGAAGGAGCTGTACGACAGCTTGGAGAATCTGGCATTCACCGATCCGCTGACGAAACTGCCGAATCGCACGCTGTTCCATGAACGTCTGGAGCAGGCGATCGAGGAAGCCAAGCGCGATTACCGGCCGTTCGCCCTGTTGCTGATGGATCTCGACCGCTTCAAGGACATCAACGATACCCTCGGTCACCAGGTCGGCGACCTGCTGTTGCAACAGGTCGCCGCGCGCCTGCGCAGCAAGCTGCGCGACATCGATACGGTGGCGCGCATGGGCGGCGACGAGTTCGCCATCCTGCTGCCGGCGGTCAGCGACAAGCACGCGACCATGGCCGCGCGCATGCTGTTGCAGGCGCTGCGCGCGCCGTTCCGGATCGAGGAGCAGAGTCTCGATATCGGCGCGAGCATCGGCGTCGCGCTCTACCCCGATCACGGCGTGGACGCGAACATCCTGATCCAGCGCGCCGACGTGGCCATGTATTCGGCCAAGAATGCCAACAGCGGGCACGCCTTCTACGACAGCAAGCTCGACCAGCACAACCCGACGCGGCTGACGCTGCTCGGCGAGTTGCGCCATGCCGTGGAACAGGAGCAGTTCGTGCTCTATTACCAGCCCAAGGTCAATCTCAAGACTTTGCAGGTCACGGGCGTGGAAGCGCTGGTGCGCTGGAATCATCCGCGCGAGAACCTGCTGTTGCCGGACACATTTATCCCGCTGCTGGAACAGACCGGGATGATCCGCAGCCTCACGCCCTGGGTGCTGAACGAATCGCTGCGCCAAGGCCAGATGCTTCAGAACAAGGGCGTGCCGATCACCATTTCCATGAACCTGTCGGTGCGCGATCTGCAGGATCCTTACCTGGCCGACGCCTTCGCCGAGCAGCTCGCGGCGTTGCAGATTTCGCCGCGCTGGCTGGAGCTGGAAATCACCGAGAGCGCGGTGATGACCGAACCGGAGCGCGCCCTGGAAGTGTTGACGCGTCTTTCTTCAATGGGCTTGCGGATCGCGATCGACGATTTCGGCACCGGCTACTCGTCGCTGTCGTATCTGAAGAAGCTGCCGGTCAACACCATCAAGATCGACAAATCATTCGTGATCGGCATGGTGCGCGACGAAAACGATGCCGCCATCGTGCGCACCAGCGTCGACCTCGCGCACAACCTGAAGCTCGAGGTCGTGGCCGAAGGTGTAGAAACCGAAGAGACGCTTAATCGCCTGAGCGAATTGGGCTGTGATACCGCCCAGGGAAATTACATCAGCCGGCCGCTGTCGGCGGAAGAACTGGCTCAGTGGCTCCAGCAGTCGTCGTGGGGTCTCGAGAAACGACATCCCAAGCTGATTCGTCTGCACAACTGAAACGGCCGTAGCATCCCGCTTGGTTTTCCCGTCCGCGGCAGATTCCTCGTCCGGCATCGCGTCCGGGTTATCCGCCGCTAGCAGTTGTCTTTTCCCAGACTGTAGGGACCGGATCCGTAGGCCATGATGTAGAGCATGCCGCCCATGATCGCCAGGTTTTTGTGGAACTGGATGAATTGCATCTGCATCTGATCCGGCGGCAATCCCCAGTAGGCGTGGAAGACGTATGTCACCGGGATCATCCATAGCAGAATCGCCGTGGCCGCCCAGCGCGCCTGCCAGCCGAGCAGCACCATCAGTCCGCCACCCAATTCGACGGCAATGGTGACCGCCAGCATCAGCTTGATCAGATTGGGATCGAAACTCGGCATTTTGGCCGCCATGTAGCCCGCGGCTCCGGCAAAGCCGGTGATTTTCTTGAACCCGGAAACGACGAACAAGTTCGCGAGCAGCAGCCGCCCGACCAGCGGCCCGTATTGTTGCGCCCATTTGCACGCATTTTTCATTGCCTTCCTCCTTGTCGCTGATTTGAGAGAGACCGCGGGAATCCGTTTGACGGCCGCGATCGAGCGGATGACCGCGCATTTACGGCTTGCTCGTCTGGCGAATGAATTTCTGCTTCATATTCATCCATATGCTCTGCATCCTAATCGCTGTCGCCGGCGATGCCCAGCCGGAGTATGCCTGTTTTGTGAGCAATATTTCGTGAAACGCAGGCCTTCCGCTGCCTAGTTTATGCACAGCCTCAGACCAGCCATGGATGACCGCGATGTCACGGCCGGTTTTGTCTCAGCTAAAACAGGGTTTTTTCATACAGACATATGATTCATATGAGATTAATGCGTCAGTTTATTTTTTAATCAATTTAATAAAAACCTTAGGATTTTCCTGCTTTGGGACGGCGACAGTCCAATCATTAACATTGTTATCCACAGATTCTGTGAGTAAGGTTTGCCCCTTTTAGATACAATCGTTTAGAGAAAATTCATGACAATTTTGTGAACGTGGAGCCACGTTGTTTCACGTTTTTGCTTGGCAATGCTGCAAATCTTTCCGCAAGGACGACTCCTTTCCGCAGCGAAGCTTTTTCGAAAGGACGATGCCAAGCCGCCACAAGAAACGACGTTCATTGAGTCGCCCGGCCGCCACCGCCGAAAGAGCTGTCGCCTCGGGCGGTGACGGCCCCTGTGATAGAGTCCCGGCCATGGTTGCCGCTTCGCATATCGTTCAAGTAGCCGTTCCCACTCCGCTGCATCGCGTGTTTGATTATCTGTCTCCCGTGTCGCTGGCGCCGGGCGTGCGCGTGCGTGTCTCCTTCGGTCGCCGCGAGGTGGTCGGGGTAGTCGTGGATGAGGTGGAACGCAGCGATTTTCCGCGCGACCGGCTCAAGCCCGTCTCCCAGTCGCTGGATACCGACCCGATACTGCCGCCACCGTTGCTGGACCTGCTGCGCTGGGCGGCCGATTATTATCATCATCCTCTTGGCGAGGTCATTCAGACGGCGTTGCCTGTGCGTCTGCGCCAGGGGCGACCCGGCGTGATCAGCGGCGTAGTGACCTGGGCGCTCACGGACGATGGCCGGGCCGTGGACCCTGAAATGCTGAAGCGCGCCCCGGCCCAGAAGCGTCTGCTCCAGGCGCTGGCTTCGGAGCCGGAAGGTCTCGATGCGAACCGGATGCAACAGGTTTCGTCCCGCTGGACGGCGGCGCTCAAGACGCTGCGGGCCAAAGGCTGGGTGAGCAGTTACATACGCGATTCACGGCCGGTCTTCGATGTCGAGATACTGAAGTCGCATGAACTCAATCCAGGACAGAAATCGGCTGTCGCGGCAATCACGAGCGGTCTCGGGCAATTCCGGCCATACCTGCTGCACGGGGTCACCGGCAGCGGCAAAACCGAGGTGTACCTGAACGCGATCGAGCCGGTGCTGGCGCAGGGGAAGCAGGCCCTGGTGCTGGTGCCGGAAATCAGTCTCACTCCCCAACTGGTCGAGCGATTTGAAAAACGTTTCGGCGTTCCCATCGCGGTGCTGCATTCCGGACTGAACGACCAGGAGCGCCTGAACGCCTGGCTCGCCGCGCGGGAGGGAAAGACGCCCATCGTTCTCGGCACCCGTTCCGCCGTGTTCACGCCGCTCAAGCGGCCCGGCCTCATCGTGATCGACGAGGAGCACGACGCTTCCTACAAGCAGCAGGACGGTTTCCGTTATTCGGCGCGCGACATGGCGGTGATGCGTGCGTCGCGCGAGAAAATACCCGTCGTGCTGGGTTCGGCCACGCCGTCGCTGGAGAGTCTGCGCAACGCCGCCGACGGCGCCTATACCCTGCTGGAGTTGCCGGACCGTACCGGCGGCGCGGGCATGCCCGACGTGCGTCTGCTCGACATGCGCCGGCTCAAGCCGAGCGAAGGACTGTCGCTGCCGCTGCGCGAGGCGATCGCGGCGCGGCTGGCCCGGGGCGAACAAACCATCCTGTTCCTGAACCGGCGCGGTTTCGCGCCGGTGTGGATGTGTTTCGACTGCGGCTGGGTTGCGCCGTGCCGGCGCTGCGACGCGCAACTGACGCTGCATCAGCGGCGGCAGAAACTGATGTGCCATCATTGCGGGGCCGAGCAGGAAACGGCGCGACAGTGCCCGTCATGCCATGGCGAAAACCTGCATCCGCTCGGCGAGGGCACGGAGCGCGTCGAGGGCGCGCTGCAGAAATTTTTCCCCGCGGCGCGCATCGAGCGCATCGACCGGGACAGCACCGCGCGCCGCGGCGCGCTCGAGGAAAAGCTGCGCCGCGTCCATGAAGGCGAAGCCGACATCCTGGTCGGCACCCAGATGCTCTCGAAAGGGCATGATTTTCCGAACGTCACGCTGGTCGGGATACTCAACGCCGACCAGGGTTTGTACGGGACGGACTTCCGCTCGGCCGAGCGCCTGTTCCAGATGATCATGCAGGTGAGCGGCCGCGCCGGCCGCGCCGACAAACCGGGCGAGGTGCTGATCCAGACCTGGCACCCGGAACATCCCCTGTTCAATGCATTGCAACGACACGACTTCCACGGCTTCGCCGGCTTCGCGCTTGCCGAACGCCGCGAGACCGGTTACCCGCCGTACACGCACCTTGCACTGCTGCGCGCCGAGTCGCCCGCGCCGGGGGCGGCGCTCAAGTTCCTCCACGAAGCGCACGCGCTCGCCAGGCGCCACCTGCCGGAGAAAAGCGTGCAAATCATGACGCCGGTCCCGGCGCCGATGGAGCGGCGCGCCGGTCGTTATCGCGCGCAACTGCTGGTGCAGTCGGACAAGCGCGTCCCCCTGCATGCGTTTCTGGGGCAATGGGTGGCGGCAATCGCCGACACCAGCCTCGCCAAAAAAGTGCGCTGGTCGCTCGACGTCGATCCGGCGGATATGTACTGATTTGTCCGGGCCGACGGCCTGCGGCTCAATGAGGGATGGCGCTGAGAACTTCCTGGCCGTTGTCGTCGCTGAACAGGCGGTAAATGCGCCACGCGGTGTCGCTGCCATTCCGGCACGCCCCGTAACGGAACGGCATGGTTCTTCCCGCGAGCGCGAAGCGCAGGTCGTTGAACCACACGCATAGACCGTTCTGGTTGTGATCCACGCGGTACACGGCCGGAAACTGGGCGAAGCGCCGGAACGGCGCGAGCGCCTCGGAGTACCATACCTGTTCCGCCAGGTTGGCCTCGCTTGCGGCCCCGAAGCGGGGAACCCGTTTCCAGACGGCATCGGCCACCGGAAAATACGAGGCGTTCACCTGGTACAACCAGCCGGCGTCGGCGGGCGGGAACTCCGGAATCTCGCTGCGCCACAGACTGACGTAGCTGAGGTAGTAGTCGTCCTTCTGCGGCAGCACGATCATCCAGTTGAACGGCGAAAAAGGTTGCGGTATCGCCTGCACCTGGGGCGCGTCGAGATGATGTTTCGCCGCGTAAGTCTCTCCCACCGTCAGCGCGCGCTGGTGCAGCACCGCCTGGAACCCGACGTAGCCGGCGAGCAGCGCGAGTCCGATCACGGCCGGCCGGCGCGTGCCGCTCCACACGGCCGAGGCGACCAGGCCGGCGACGACGATCGCGGTGAACCAGGGGTCGATGATGAAAGTCGTCGGGAATTGCGCGCGCCAGTCGGAGATCGGCGCGAAGATCATGGTGCCGAAGGCGGTGATCACGTCGCCGGCGATGTGTATGCCGATGCCGAGTGCGCACACGCCCACGAACGCGCGCCATGAATATTTTCCGCGCACCAGCAGCATGAACAGCAGCGCCAGCAGCAGCGCCCACAGCGGCAGCATGATCACCGAATGCGTGACGCCGCGATGCGTGGTGAGGTAGGTGAGCGGATCGATGAAGCGCGTGACGAAATCGCTGTCGGGAAACGCGGCGGCGATGAAGCCGATCCACATGCGCGTGCGCCGCGGCAGCTGATCCGGCCGCGGTTGCTTCGGTTCGGTCGCGCGCCCCAGCAGCGCGCCGCTCAGGGCATGTGTCAGGGTGTCCATGTTTTACCTTGCGAGGGCCTGTCGCAGTATAGCGCGGTGTTTTCCTTCGCGGCCGAAGGCCGGTCCGTGATCCATTAGACCGGTTTCAGCGGGTGGTTCAGCCGCGCACGCTTTCGTGCCAGCTGTCTTGTCCTCATCTTTCCTGATGCCGAAGAGTTTCCTTGACAGTTCAATATTAGCATTCCATAATTTAGTCAGGTAACTTACTAATATCATAAGCTGTTGATAAAAAATGGAAAGTAAAGAGACCAACAAACGTTCGCGCCTGCTCGAAGCAGCCAACAAACTTGTGCATGCGCAGGGCTTCAACCAGACCACGCTCGCCGATATCGCGCAGGAAGCGCAAGTCCCGCTGGGCAACGTTTACTACTACTTCAAAACCAAGGAAGACATCGGCAATGCCCTGATCGAACACCGCGCCAATTTTTATGGTGGCCTCATCGCCGCATGGGACAGACTCCCCGATCCGAGAAAACGCCTCCAGGCGCTGGTTGCAGAAGTTGAGAGTCAGCGCGACGCATTAGCCTCCAGCGGTTGCCCCATCGGCAGCCTGTGCCAGGAACTGCACAAGGACGGCGGCGTGCTGGCGGAAAAGGCAGCGAGCCTGATGGCCGCCATTCTGGGGTGGACTGAGCAACAGTTTCGCGAGCTTGGCAAAGGAAAAGAGTCCGCCGATCTCGCCTTGCATCTGGTAACGGTGTTGCAAGGCGCCAGTTTGCTCACGCATACCTTCAACCAACCGGATTTGGTCCTGCGGGAGACAGCCTGGCTCAAAAAATGGATAGACAACTTGTGAAGGGCCGCTGAATAAATTCTGGATAACGGGGAGAAATCATGGGCACGAACAAAAAGATTCGGGTGTTGGTAACGGGCGCGACGGGTTTTTTGGGCGGCAATGTTCTCAAGGCCCTCATGATGCAGCCCGATGTCGAGCCGATCGCGGCCTGCCGGCGACGCGAGAAACTGCCGAGAAATTTCAGAGGCGAAGTCCGGACCGGTGATCTGACGGATGCGAATTACCGGCGCGAGGTCGTGAAGCAAGTCGATGTCGTATGCAGCGCCGGTAACTGGGCATCCATGTGGAACCACAAGAGGCAAGAGCACGAACGTTTTTTTGAACCGACCCGTGACCTCATCGAGCAATCCATTCGACAGGGTGTAAGACGCTTTATCCAGACGAGCACGGTCGTGATCGGCGCCGTCGAAAAAAGCAGCAAACCCCACGATGACTTTTCGCAAACGAAATACACCGGTTTCTGGCCGCATCTCGACTGCCTGATCGATCTTGACCGTTACATGCAGAAGAACAGTTCTCGTGGTACGCAAATGGTGACCATGCGCCTCGGCCACTTTATCGGCGCCGGCAATCGCCTGGGCATGCTGCCGGCGCTGGTGCCGCGGCTGAAAACCTATCTGGTGCCATGGCTGGCGGGTGGACGTAAACGTCTGCCGTTGGTGGCCGACACCGACCTGGGCCAGGCCTTCGCACTGGCGGCGACGGCCGATGTCCTGAACGATTACGAGTCGTTCAACATTTGCGGCGCCGAGTTTCCCACGCTGCGCGAGGTCGTTGAATTCATCGCGGCAGAGGCGGGGGTCCCCAAACCGTTTTACGGCGTGCCCTATCCGGCCGGATATGCCTTCAGTTGGCTGATGGAGACGCTCAAGCCGGTCATGCCCGGTTCCTCGCCGTTTCTCACGCGTTCCATCGTGCATCTGTGCGAGAACTGGGTTTGCCCCAACAATTACGCGCGCCGCAAACTTGGTTACACGCCGATGAAGGACTGGCGCACGGCGGTGCGCGAGCACCTGTCTGATCTCAAGGCCGAAGGCTATCCGTGGCCGCGCTTGTGCCAGGTGACCTGACTGAATTCTCAAGACTCCCTCAACCTGAAACAGGAGACAACCATGTCCATTGCCACACAGGAACTCGATGCCCGCGGTTTGAACTGCCCGCTGCCCATTCTGCGCGCCAAAAAGGCTCTCAACGGATTGCAGTCGGGACAAACGCTGCGCATACGCGCCACCGATCCGGGCGCGGTCAAGGATTTCGACGCCTTCTGCAAGTCGACCGGGAACGAACTGATTTCCTCCGAGCAGAGCAGCGGCGAGTATGTTTTCCAGATTCGCAAAAACTGACGGATATCCCTGCGTCGTCCGGGACGATCTTTTAAGGGACTAACCGCGCATGAAGAGTTCGTGCGCGTGCCGGACCAATCTCGCCGATCGGCTAGGCCAGCCGATCGGCGAATTGATTCAGCATTTTTATCGTTTCCGGCGAGTACTTTTGCGACAGCTTTTCGCGGAACACGGCGATGTCCTTTCGCGCCGCTTCGAGCTTGCCCGCGCCCAGGCGGGTGAGGCGGATGTGGAACGAACGCCGGTCCGAGTTGTGTTCGGTCACTTCCACGATGCCCGACCCGATCAGTTCGTTGATCAGCACGCTGGCCGTGGCGCGCCGGACGTTCAGCTTCTCGCTCATCTCCGTCACCGTCGCCTGTCCCATCTCGGCCAGTGCATCGAGCAGCCGGTACTGGGGAACGCGCAGCCCCGAGTACATCAGCGACACCGAGATGTTGCGCTCCAGGTTCTGCGCCGCCTTGAGCAGTTTGACGACATCGAGATTTTCCATGCCGCGTCCCCAGTCTTGTTTGTTAGCGAAACTAATTAAATTCTCTGATTTGTGCTTCGCCGATCCGGCATATTTAATCGTCTCAGAATATGTCGATTGACTATAGGTGATGCCAATCTTCATATCAAATCCGCGTCGACCGCTCGATCCAATGACCGATCCCGGCGGAAGCCGCGGCGACATTCATCTGATGACGTGCACATTTTAAGGAGGACTTATGTCCAGCACTGCTGAAATATCGTCCGGTAAATTTTCCGATGAACTGTTGCAGAAGCACGGCGCCGCGCTCGATGCGTGGTTCGATCAGCGATTCGAGAAAAAACTCAAAGAGGTCGAGGAGAACAAGACCCCGAGCATGGCGATCATCGCCACCAAGGGCACGCTGGACTGGGCCTATCCGCCGTTCATCCTCGCTTCCACGGGCGCGGCGCTGGGATGGGACGTGTCGGTCTTCTTCACCTTTTACGGCCTGCTGCTCCTGAAAAAGGATATCGAGGCGGAGATCAGTCCGCTCGGCAACCCCGCCATGCCGATGAAAATGCCGGTGGGTCCGAAGTGGTTCCAGGACATCGCTTGGCCGATGCCTAACCTGTTGATGGCCAACGTACCTGGATTTGAGAAGGTTGCCTCGGCGCTGATGAAGAAGACCTTCAAGAACAAAGGGGTCGCCAGTGTTACGGAGTTGCGCGATCTCTGCCTCGAAGCCGGAGTCAAGATGGTCGCCTGTCAGATGACGGTCGATGTATTCGGCTTCTCCAGGGATGACTTCATCCCCGAGGTTAAGGACTATATCGGCGCCGCCAGCTTCCTGCCGATCGCGCAGAAGTCCGACGTGTGTCTGTTCATCTAGCCGGGGCGGGGCGGGGCAAGCCGTGAAAAAATTCTGGCCGGCGTGACGATCGGCAGGCGCACATGCCGATGACCAGCGGTCGGTGGATGTGCTGCTTGCGCTCGCGCGCCGGCACGCATCGTAGCGATACCGGTTCAGGGTCCTGTTGTGTAAAATTTCCTGATCATGGGAGACAAAACCATGCAACCCGTCAAAAAAGAAGATGCATTCACATCCGTGTTCCGCGGCAATTTTTCCGGCGTGCTGAGCTGGGAGGATCTCGATGCGTTCTGGGGCGTGGTGCGCAACAACGCCGCCGCCGGCTGGTACGTGTATGCCCTCGGCGAGGCGCCGCCAGCCGCGCCGTCCACGGCCGAACAGGTCAATACCTTTCTCGCCGAGGTCGACGCCTTGCTGCGCCGCGAGCATCAGGAGGATTACTGCGGCATCGTCTATGCCGACAGTCGCACCGAGCCGACCATGATCAAGATTTTCGATCCCAATAATCTCGGCGTGTCCTGCGGCTTCAGCGACAACCCGCCGCTGCCGGGCTGGATCATGAGCCGACTGCCGCCCGTGGTGCTTTATGACCGCGCGCACCGTCCCGAGAACCGCAAGCGCTGGTGGCGCAGATTGTGGGAATGAGGGAAAGCCGCTGCATCGGCTGGATCATGACGCGCTCTTTCCAGCCAGTCGGTAATAGCTCTCGAAAATTCACGGGCTTTGTGCGTGGCGTAGTGGCACAAGCGATTTGACGGTGACGCGCGTGCTCATCAGGCGAAGTACATTGCCATCAGGGGAAGTATCAGCCAGGCGATGCCCTTGAGTGCGAAGAAGGCAAATCCCCACGCGCCCAGCTTGCGCACGAACCGCCGAGCGGTCCATGGCGTGCGTCTCTGGACTTCACCCTGGGCAAACTGACTGGCAAAAATAGCTGCGGCTGACATGTCGTTTCCTTTGGCTGTCGAAGATGCCGGGCGCGGATATTCTCCGCGCCCGGTCAGCCCTCAAGCCGCTTTCACTTCCTTCACGTCGATCCCGAGACCCTTGGAGACATCTGGCCCGGCACAACCCGATGCAGGTCGAGGCGAATCAGCATCAGACCTTGAAGGCCGATCCTCCGGAATTACGCAAGGTCGAAGCGATCCAAGTTCATCACCTTGTTCCAGGCCGCCACGAAGTCCTGGACAAACTTCTTCTGCGAGTCCGCTGTGGCATAGACCTCGGCCAGGGCACGCAGCTCGGAGTTTGAGCCGAAGATCAGGTCGACACGGGTGCCGGTCCACTTCGGTTTGCCAGTCTTGCGATCACTGCCTTCAAACAGGTCTTTTTCTGCAGAGGTTGCCTTCCAGGTGGCGCCCATATCGAGCAGGTTCACGAAGAAGTCGTTGGTCAGCGCCTCAGGACGGTCGGTGAAGACACCGTGTTTGGTCTGGCCGACGTTGGTGTTCAGAACGCGCATGCCGCCAACCAGCACCGTCATCTCCGGCGGGGTCAGCGTCAGCAGTTGCGCCTTATCCACCAGCAGCTCCTCCGCCTTGACGGTGTATTTGGCCTTCTGGTAGTTACGGAAGCCATCCGCGATCGGCTCCAGCACGGCAAAGGCCTCGACATCGGTTTGCTCCGGCGAGGCGTCCATGCGGCCCGGTGAGAACGGAACCGTCACATCGACACCGGCGTTCTTTGCCGCTTTCTCGACGCCTGCGCAACCGGCCAGGACGATCAGGTCAGCCAGCGAGACCTTCTTGCCGCCAGTCTGCGCGCGGTTGAACTCGCTCTGGATGCCGTCGAGGGTCTTGAGCACCTTGGCCAGCTGGGCAGGCTGGTTGACTTCCCAATCCTTCTGCGGCGCCAGACGGATGCGGGCACCGTTCGCGCCGCCGCGCATGTCGGAGCCACGGAACGTGGACGCCGACGCCCAGGCGGTCGACACCAGTTGCGCGACCGACAGTCCCGACGCCAGCACTTTGGTCTTGAGGGCGGCGATGTCCTTGTCGTCGATCAACTTGTGATTGACTGCCGGAATCGGGTCTTGCCAGATCAGCTCTTCGGCCGGAACCTCCGGGCCGAGATAGCGGGCGCGCGGACCCATGTCACGGTGCGTCAGTTTGAACCAGGCGCGCGCGAAGGCGTCGGCGAACTCATCCGGGTTCTCCATGAAGCGCCGCGAGATCTTTTCGTAGGCCGGGTCGAAACGCAGCGAGAGGTCCGTGGTCAGCATGGTCGGCGCAATACGTTTGGACTTGTCGTGGGCATGCGGCACGGTGCCGGCGCCGGCACCACCCTTCGGTATCCACTGATGCGCGCCGGCCGGGCTCTTGGTCAGCTCCCATTCGTAGCCGAACAGGTTCCAGAAGAAGTTGTTGCTCCACTTGGTCGGCGTGGTGGTCCAGGTGACTTCCAGGCCGCTGCCGATCTGGTCGCCGCCCTTGCCGCTGCCGAAGCTGCTCTTCCAGCCCAGGCCCTGCTCCTCGATGTCGGCCGCTTCCGGCTCGGGACCCACGTGCGAGGCAGGTCCCGCGCCATGGGTCTTGCCGAAGGTGTGGCCGCCTGCGATGAGCGCCACCGTCTCTTCGTCGTTCATCGCCATGCGCGCGAAGGTTGTGCGGATGTCCTTCGCCGCCGCGACCGGATCCGGATTGCCATTCGGGCCTTCCGGGTTGACGTAGATCAGGCCCATCTGCACGGCCGCGAGCGGATTCTCGAGATTGCGCTCGCCGGAGTAGCGCTGGTCCTCCAGCCACTTTTTCTCGGCACCCCAGTAGATGTCCTTTTCCGGTTCCCAGATGTCCTCGCGCCCGCCGCCGAAGCCGAAGGTTTTGAAGCCCATCGATTCCAGGGCGACGTTGCCGGTGAGAATGATCAGGTCGGCCCAGGAGATTTTCCGGCCGTACTTCTGCTTGATCGGCCAGATCAGCCGGCGCGCCTTGTCGAGGTTGACGTTGTCGGGCCAGCTGTTGATGGGCGCAAAACGCTGGTTGCCGGTGCCGGCGCCGCCGCGGCCATCGCCGGTGCGGTAGGTGCCGGCGCTGTGCCACGCCATGCGAATGAACAAAGGCCCGTAGTGGCCGAAGTCCGCTGGCCACCAGTCCTGCGACTGGGTCATCAGCTCGCGGAGGTCTTTTTTCACCGCCGCGAGATCGAGCGTCTTGAATTCTTCGGCGTAGTTGAAGTCCTCTCCCATCGGATTGGACTTGGAGCAATGCTGGCGCAGGATGTCGAGCTTCAACTGGTTCGGCCACCAGTCCCGGTTCGACGGGCCGGCACCGGCAGTGTGGTGGAACGGGCACTTTGCTTCGGTTGACATGTATTCTCTCCTTCGGGCACAAAGGTTTTGCCGTGAAATTTGCCGGAGCTTATCCTCGCTCCGGGACCGGTTACGTTGACGGGTATCAAAATCCCCGCATCATCCGGCGAACGGGCCACGGCACACCGTTCACGGAAGGCAGGTTAGACCCCGGCGCTAAATCGTTCCAATCGTTATTTCAAGTAAGTATGATAGGAATTGCCTATTTACATTTTTGTCCCGCCGGAGGGCCGATATGAACCTGCGTGACCTCAAGTACTTCATCGCGCTTGCTGAAACGCGCAACTTCGGCCAGGCGGCCGCGCGCAGTTTC
>DAIDLH010000008.1 GCA_027449605.1 Candidatus Muproteobacteria bacterium
CCTAGTATTGCGCCTACCTCATGCTCGGCGATTCTCTTTTCAAGATTATCTGTGTGGCCGGTGTAGTAACTGCCATCGGCGCATTTCAGGATATAAACCCAGAAGGCCATGCCCATCCTATTTGTTGTGTGCCGTTCGCACTTCGACTGGCTCAGTGCGAACGGCTTCTAACCAAACAAAAGCCCCTGCCCGGACTTCCGGACAGGGGCTCGGACTTCCCCAAAACCGGAAGCGGTTACTTCATCTTGCCGCGGTAAATCACCATCGCGGCGCCCTGCGACTGCTTGAAGTTGTCGTAGCCGACCAGGCGCACGTGATTGTTCGGGTGCGCCTTGTGGCAGGCATCGGCCTCGGCCAGGATGCGCGTCACGTCGGTCTCGCCGAACATCGGCAGTTTCCACATGTACCAGTAATGGTCGAAGGCGTTCTCCGGCTCGGTGTGCTCGATGGCCGGGTTCCAACCGCGCTTGACGATGTATTCCACCTGCTTCTTGATCTCGTCGGTGTTCATGGCCGGCAGGTACGAGAAGGTCTCGAACTTGCGGCTCGATACGTCGGTCAGGCTCGATTTGTAGTCTTGCATTTCGCTCATGGTATGAATCCTCTATATGAGTTTCCGCCGCAGAGACGCAAAGTTCGCAAAGAAAACTGGATTAACTTCCCTTTCCCTTTGCGTTCTTCGCGTCTTTGCGGCAGGTGTTAATTACTTATGGACAACGTCGAGTTTGTCGACGGTGTCGAACTCGAACTTGATCTCTTTCCACGTTTCCATGGCGATCTTGAGTTCGGGCGAGGATTGCGCGGCCTTGGTGAGGACGGCCTTGCCTTCCTTCTCGATAGGAATGCCCTGATTGCGCGCTTCCACGCAGGCTTCCAGCGCCACGCGGTTCGCGGCCGCGCCCGCGGCGTTGCCCCACGGATGGCCGAGTGTGCCGCCGCCGAACTGCAGCACCGAGTCATCGCCAAAGATGGTCACGAGCGCCGGCATGTGCCAGACGTGGATGCCGCCGGAGGCCACGGCGAACGCGCCGGGCATGGAGCCCCAGTCCTGATCGAAGAAGATGCCGCGCTTGCGGTCTTCCTTCACGTACTTCTCACGCAGCAGGTCGATCCAGCCGAGGGTCGCCTCGCGGTCGCCTTCGAGCTTGCCAACCACCGTACCGGTGTGCAGATGATCGCCGCCCGACAGGCGCAGGATCTTGGTCAGCACGCGGAAGTGGATACCGTGGTGCGGATTTCGGTCGAGCACGGCGTGCATGGCGCGGTGGATGTGCAGCAGCATGCCGTTGTCGCGGCACCAGTTGGCCAGGCCGGTGTTGGCGCAGAAACCCCCGGTGATGTAGTCGTGCATGATGATCGGCGCGCCGATTTCCTTGGCGTACTCGGCGCGCTTGTACATCTCTTCCGGGGTCGGCGCGGTGACGTTGAGATAGTGACCCTTGCGCTCGCCGGTCTCCTTCTCGGCCTTGTGGATGGCTTCCATGACGAAGTCGAAACGCGCACGCCAGCGCATGAACGGCTGGCTGTTGACGTTCTCATCGTCCTTGGTGAAGTCGAGACCGCCGCGCAGGCACTCGTACACGGCGCGGCCGTAGTTCTTGGCCGACAGGCCGAGCTTCGGCTTGATGGTGCAGCCGAGCAGCGGACGGCCATACTTGTTCATGATGTCGCGCTCCATCTGGATGCCCTGGGGCGGACCGCCGCAGGTCATCACGTAGGCGATCGGAAAGCGCACGTCCTCGAGGCGCAGCGCGCGCACGGCCTTGAAGCCGAACACGTTGCCGACCAGCGAGGTAAACACGTTGACGACCGAGCCTTCCTCGAACAGGTCAATCGGGTAGGCGATGAAGGCATAGAAGCAGGTGTCGTCGCCGGGCACGTCTTCGATCCGGTAGGCGCGGCCCTTGTAATAGTCGAGGTCGGTGAGGAGATCGGTCCACACCGTGGTCCAGGTGCCCGTGGACGATTCGGCGGCGACCGCGGCGGCGGCCTCTTCGCGCGGCACGCCGGCCTGCGGCGTGATCTTGAAGCACGCCAGGAGATCGGTCTCCTTCGGCGTGTAATTCGGCATCCAATAGGTTTCGCGGTACTCTTTGACGCCCGCTTTGTACGTCTTTACTTTGCCCTGGCTCATGTGGCCTCCTCGTTAGAAAACGTGTGAATTCCGGTATTTCGCCTGCTTTCTCCGGGCGAACCCGTATCCTGGGCGCTAACCCTACTCCCTGCTTACCATAAATAATACTCACAATATATAATTGTTATGATAATTTATTACTTATAGTAATAGCGGGGCCGATACTTTGCACCTCACGTTGCGCCAACTCAAGGTCTTTGAATCGGTCGCGCGCCACCTGAATTACACACGGGCGGCGGAAGAGCTTTTTCTGACCCAGCCGGCCGTATCCATGCAGGTCAAGCAACTTGAGGAAAGCCTGGGCGTGGCGCTGTTCGAACAACTGGGCAAGCGCATCCACCTCACCGAGGCCGGGCGCGAGGTGCTCGCCTACGCGCGCACCGTGACCCAGCAACTGGACGAGCTCGAATCGGTGCTGAACCGCATCAAGGGGCTGTCGGGCGGGAAACTGCGCATCTCGGTCGCCACCACGGCCAACTACTTCATCCCCACCCTGCTCGGCACCTTCTCGCGCCGCTATCCGGAGATGACGGTCAGTCTCGACGTGACCAATCGCGAGGCGCTGCTGCGGCAGCTTTCGGAGAACACCGTGGACCTCGTCATCATGGGCCAGCCGCCGTCGAGTCTTGACGTGGAAGCCGATGCCTTCATGGAAAACCCGCTGGTCATCGTCGCGCCGCCGGGACATCCGCTGGCGCACCAGAAAAAAATCCCGCTGAAGCGCTTGCAGGAAGAGGTGTTTCTCGTGCGCGAGCCGGGTTCGGGCACGCGCAGCGCCATGGAGCGCTTTTTCGCCGAGCGCGAAATCCACCTGAAAACCGGCATGGAAGTCGGCAGCAACGAGGCGATCAAGCAGTCGGTGCAGGCGGGGTTGGGGCTGGGACTGCTGTCGCGCGCCACCATCGAACAGGAGCTGGAACTGAAGCGGCTGGTGGTGCTCGACGTCGCCGAGTTTCCCATCATGCGCCACTGGTACGTGGTGCACCGGCGCGGCAAGCGCCTTTCGGCCGTGGCCGAGGTGTTCAAGGATTTCATGCTGAAGGAAGCGCGCGCGTTACTGCACAAAACAACCCGAGGCAAGAAATAAATCAGCTGGCGAACCGCCGCCAGTAGGTTTCGCGCCAATAATAGAGAACGGTGGTGTCCGCCAGCGGATAGGAATCGGCGTAATCGACGCCGCGCTCGGGTTCCTCGATGTTGTCGTGCGCCGGGTCGAGCGGACGCCAGCCGGCTTCGCGCGGTTCTTCCGCGAACGGCACGCGGCCTTCGCCGCGATGGCGTCGTTCGGCGGTTCCGAGCTCGGCGTAATTCTGCTGCCCCTGTTCGAGCGACACGTGGTTGGCGCTGCCCGGCAGGCGCGGAAAGCGCAATTGCGCAAGGTCGTCCTCCCACAGGCAGATCGGGCACTTCTCGTGATTGCCGGGCTGGCGCTGAAACACGAGGTAGCCGCAGCAGGGACAGGGATATTTCTGGCGGTCCATCATGCTTCAAGAATAGGCCTGTCTGTACCGCACCGCAAACTTAGCGGCGAAAAATAAAAAGGGGCGGTTACCCGCCCCTTCGGTTGTTCCGCATTCAGCGCTTACCCCTCATCCCCATCCCTTCTCCCGCAAGGGGAGAAGGGAGCGAGCCGAGGCGCGCTACGCGCGCACTTAGTTCACCTTGGGATCGAGCTCGCCCTTGGTGTAACGCGTGGTCATGGCCTCGAGCGACAGCACCTTGATCTTGCTCGCCTGACCGGAGCAGCCGAAGGCCTCGTAGCGAAGCTTGCAGATTTCCTTCATGCCCTTGGTCGCGGCGTTGAGCCACTTGCGCGGATCGAATTCCTTCTTGTTCTCGGCGAGGAACTTGCGCACCGCGCCGGTCGACGCCATGCGCAGATCGGTGTCGATGTTCACCTTGCGCACGCCGTGCTTGATGCCCTGCTGGATTTCTTCCACCGGCACGCCGTAGGTCTGGCCCATGTCGCCGCCGTAGGTGTTGATCATCTTGAGCCAGTCCTGCGGCACCGAGCTGGAACCGTGCATGACGAGATGCGTGTTGGGTATGCGCTTGTGGATCTGCTTGATGCGCTCGATCGCGAGGATCTCGCCCGTGGGCGGACGCGTGAACTTGTACGCGCCGTGCGAGGTGCCGATGGCGATCGCGAGCGCGTCGACCTTGGTTTTCTTCACGAAGTCCGCGGCCTGGTCGGGGTCGGTGAGCAGTTGCGAATGATCGAGCTTGCCTTCGGCGCCGGAGCCGTCTTCCTCGCCGGCCATGCCGGTTTCGAGCGAGCCGAGACAGCCGAGCTCGCCTTCGACGGACACGCCGCAGGCATGGGCCATGTCGACCACGCGCTTGGTGACGTCGACATTGTATTCATAAGTCGCCGGCGTTTTCATGTCTTCCTTGAGCGAGCCGTCCATCATCACCGACGAGAAGCCGAGCTGGATCGAGCGCTGGCACACCGCCGGCGAGGCGCCGTGGTCCTGGTGCATCACGACGGGAATATGCGGCCACTCTTCGATGGCGGCGAGAATCAGGTGGCGCAGGAACGGGGCGCCCGCGTACTTGCGCGCGCCGGCCGAGGCCTGCACGATCACCGGGCTGTCGGTCTCGTGCGCGGCTTCCATGATGGCGCGCATCTGTTCCAGATTGTTGACGTTGAACGCCGGTACGCCGTAGGTATGTTCGGCGGCGTGATCCAGAAGCTGGCGAAGAGTGACTAGGGCCATAAATCCTCCTAAAACGGTTAGCGGTAAATTTAAATCAGAATTCGGGCAGATTTCCCACCATCGCCACTTTCATGGCGTTGGTGCCTCCCATCACGCCGGTCAGATCGCCCTTGGTGATGATGACCAGATCGCCGTCACGCACGGTGCCCCGGCGGCGCAGTTCATCGATCGCCTCCTTGTTGACCGTTGCATGATCCGACGTTGTGACTTCGAACGCGACGGGATAAACGCCGCGGTAAAGACTGACCTTTCTACGCGTGTCCACCTGGCTCGTCAAGGCGTAGATCGGCACCGCCGAGCTGATGCGCGACATCCACAGCACGGTGGAGCCGGATTCCGTCAGGGCGGCGATGGCCTTCACCGCCAGATGATTCGCGGTGTACATCGCGGCCATGGCGATGGCCTCGTCGACGCGCTTGAACATGGCGCGCATGCGGTGCGCGGACATGGTGACGTCGGGCTCCTGCTCGGCCACGCGGCACACCCGGTCCATGGCCATCACCGCCGCCACCGGATGCTTGCCGGCGGCGGTCTCGGCCGACAGCATCACCGCGTCGGTGCCGTCGATCACGGCGTTGGCCACGTCGGAAACCTCGGCGCGCGTGGGAATGGCGTTCTCGATCATCGACTCCATCATCTGCGTCGCGGTGATCGACACCTTGTTGCGTTCGCGCGCCATCTTGATCAGCCGTTTCTGGATCGGCGGCACGGCGGCATCGCCGATTTCGACGCCGAGATCGCCGCGCGCGATCATGATCGCGTCCGCGGCGTCGATGATCGCCTCGATGTTCTGCACCGCCTCGGCGCGCTCGATCTTGGCGATGATGCCGCCGTGGCCGCCGGCGGCGCGCAACAGTTGGCGCGCCTCGTTCACGTCGTCGGCGCTGCGCGGGAAGGAAATGGCGACGTAATCGGCGCGGATTTTGGCGGCGGTGCGGATATCCTCGCGGTCCTTGTCGGTCAGCGCCTTGGCGGTGAGCCCGCCGCCCTGGCGATTGATGCCCTTGTTGTTCGAGAGATCGCCGCCGACCACGACGCGGCAGATCACCGCGCTGCCGTCGACCTTGTCCACCCACAACACGATGCGTCCGTCGTCGAGCAGCAGCGTCGCGCCGCGGTCCACGTCCTGCGGCAGGGACTTGTACGTGACGCCCACGCGTTCCTGGGTGCCGGCTTCCAGCGGATGATCCACGTCCAGAACGAACATCTCGCCTTCCTGCAAGGTGATCGGACCGGCCTTGAACTTGCCGATCCGGATCTTCGGTCCCTGCAGATCCACCACGAGGCCGATCTCGCGGCCGAGCGCCTTGGCGCGCTCACGCACGGTCTCGGCGCGCTGTATGTGCACTTCGTGCCGGTCGTGCGAAAAGTTGAGGCGCACCACGTCCAGACCGGCCTCGATGAGCTTATCGATGACTTTCGGATCTTCCGTGGCCGGACCGAAGGTGGCGACGATTTTGGTTCTACGCAGCAAATGAATTCCCCAAGAAACACTTCACCGCAAAGACGCGAAGAGCGCAAAGAATTTCAAATATTATTCCCATTTATCTTTGCGTCCTTTGCGCCTTTGCGGTGATGATTTACTTCTTCGCCCGCTCTTCGAGCATGGCCACTGCCGGCAGTTTCTTGCCCTCGAGGAACTCGAGGAACGCGCCGCCGGCCGTGGAGATGTACGACACCTTGTCGTAGATGTTGTACTTCTGGATCGCGGCGATGGTGTCACCGCCACCGGCCAGCGTGAACGCCTTGGTATTGGCGATCGCCTCGGCGATCTTTTTGGTGCCGGCGCCGAACTGGTCGAACTCGAACACGCCGACCGGGCCGTTCCACACCACGGTGCCGGCCTTCATGATGATGTCGGCCAGCTCCTGGGCGCTCTTCGGGCCGATGTCGAAAATCATGTCGTCGTCGGCGACGCTGCCCGCGTCCTTGAGCACAGCCTTCTCGTTGGCGTCGAACTTCTTGCCGACCACCACGTCGACGGCGATCGGAATCGTCGCGCCGCGCTTGCTCATTTTCTCCATGAGCGTCTTGGCGGTCGGGATGAGATCCGCCTCGGCCAGCGACTTGCCGATTTTCTTCCCGGACGCGGCGAGAAAAGTGTTGGCGATGCCGCCGCCGACCACCAGCTGGTCGACCTTCTCGGACAGCGATTCGAGCACGGTGAGCTTCGTGGAAACTTTCGAGCCGCCGACGATGGCGACCATCGGCCGCTTCGGATTGAGCAGCGCCTTGGTCAACGCGTCCAGTTCCTCGGTCAGCAGGATACCGGCGCAGGCGATCGGCGCGAACTTGGCGACGCCGTGGGTCGAACCCTCGGCGCGGTGCGCGGTGCCGAACGCGTCCATCACGAACACGTCGCACAGCTTGGCGTATTTCTGCGCGGTCTCGTCGACGTTCTTCTTCTCGCCCTTGTTGAAACGCACGTTCTCGAGCAGCACCAGCTCGCCCGCGGCCACGTCGAAGCCGCCGTTGATCCAGTCCTTCACCAGCCGCACCGGCTTGCCGAGCTTATGGGACAGGTCGTTAGCCACCGGCTTGAGCGAGTTCTCCTCGCTGTACTCGCCTTCGGTCGGACGGCCGAGGTGCGACATCACCATCACCTTGGCGCCGGCCTTGATGCAGTGATTAAAGGTGGGCAGCGAGGCGCTGATGCGCGCGTCGGACGTGACCTTGCCGTCCTTCACCGGCACGTTGAGATCGGCGCGGATCAGCACGCGCTTGCCCTGGAGGTCGAGATCGGTCAGCTTGATGACGGACATGGTTATAAGAACCTATATGAGTTTCTGCCGCAAAGGCGCGAAGGACGCAAAGAAAAGCAAAAGATTTTGATCAAAAACCTTTGCGCTCTTTGCGTCTTTGCGGCAAGAGATATTACAAATAATTACTTCGCTACGTGCTGCACGAAACGCATCATGTTGCAGGTGTAGCCGTACTCGTTGTCGTACCAGGACACGACCTTGACGAAGGTCGGGTCGAGCGCGATGCCGGCCTCGGCGTCGAAGATCGACGGCATGTTGTTGCCGCGGAAGTCGGTCGAGACCACCTTCTCGTCGGTGTAGCCGAGCACGCCCTTGAGCTCGCCTTCCGAGGCCTTCTTCATGGCCGCGCAGATCTGCTCGTAGGTCGCTTCCTTGTTGAGCTCGACCGTGAGGTCGACCACCGAGACGTCGGAACTCGGGATGCGGAAGGCCATGCCGGTGAGCTTCTTGTTGAGTTCCGGCAGCACCTTGCCGACGGCCTTGGCGGCGCCGGTCGAGGACGGAATGATATTTTCGAGGATGCCGCGGCCGCCGCGCCAGTCCTTGCTGGACGGGCCGTCGACGGTCTTCTGCGTCGCGGTGGCGGCGTGCACGGTGGTCATCAGACCGCGCTTGATGCCGAAGTTGTCATTCAGCACCTTGGCGACCGGCGCCAGGCAATTGGTGGTGCAGGACGCGGCGGACACGATCTTCTCGCCCGCATACTTGGCATGGTTCACGCCATACACGAACATCGGCGTCTCGTCCTTGGACGGGGCCGACTGCACGACCTTCTTGGCGCCGGCGGCGAGGTGCTTTTCGCAGGTTTCCTTGGTCAGGAACAGGCCGGTGGACTCGACCACGATGTCGGCGCCGACTTCGCTCCACTTCAGCTCGGCCGGATCCTTCACGGCGGTCAGGCGGATTTTCTTGCCGTTGACGACCAGATTGTTGCCTTCGACCTTGATGTCGCCCTGGAAGCGGCCGTGCACGGAGTCGTACTTCAGCATGTAGGCCAGGTAGTTCGGCTCGAGCAGGTCGTTGATGCCGACGATCTCGATGTCCTTGAAGTCCTTCGCGACCGCGCGGAACACCATGCGTCCGATGCGGCCGAAACCGTTGATACCGACTTTGATTGCCATACTAACTCTCCTGAAAGATTATTTATGAATCTTTGCCGCAGAGACGCAAAGGGCGCAGAGGTTTTGAAATTGAAAACCGCTTTTCTCTGCGTTCTCCGCGTCTCTGCGGCGAAAACTATTACAATATTTCTTCGACAACTTTGGCGACGTTCTCGCCGGTGAAGCCGAAGTGCTTGAACAGCGCACCGGCCGGGGCGGATTCGCCGAAACGGTTGAGGCCCACGACCTTGCCGTCAAGGCCGACGTACTTGTACCAGCCGTCGGTGACGCCGGCTTCGACCGCCACGCGCTTCACGCCCTTGGGCAGCACACTGTCGCGCCAGGCCGCGTCCTGGGCGTCGAAGGTATCCGTGGACGGCATCGACACGACGCGCACCTTCTTGCCCTTGGCGGCGAGCAGCTTCTGCGCCTCGACCGCGAGCCCCACTTCGGAGCCGGTGGCGATGATCACCGCCTGCGGCTGGCCGCTCTCGGCCTCGGACAACACGTAACCGCCGCGCGCGATCGCCTTGAGCTGCGCGGCGTCGCGTTTCTGGTGCGGCAGATTCTGGCGCGAGAAGATCAGGCTCGACGGACCGGCCTTGCGTTCGATGGCGAACTTCCAGGCCACGGCCGATTCGACCGCGTCGCACGGGCGCCATACCGACATGTTCGGAATCAGGCGCAGCGTCGCGGTCTGTTCGACCGGCTGATGGGTCGGGCCGTCCTCGCCGAGACCGATGGAGTCGTGGGTGTAGACGAAGATCGAGCGGATCTTCATCAGCGCCGCCATGCGCAGCGCGTTGCGCGCGTACTCGGAGAACATCAGGAAGGTGGCGCCGTAAGGGATGAAGCCGCCGTGCAGGGCGATACCGTTCATGATCGCCGACATGCCGAACTCGCGCACACCATAATAGATGTAGTTGCCGTCGGAGACGGTGTTGCTCACGCCCTTCGAGCCTTTCCAGATCGTCAGGTTCGAGCCGGCCAGGTCGGCCGAGCCGCCCAGGAACTCCGGCAATACCGGCCCGTAGCCGTTCAGCGTGTTCTGCGAGGCCTTGCGCGAAGCGATGGTCTCGGCCTTGGCGTCCACGGCCTTGATGAACTCCTCGGACTTGGCGCTCCAGTCCTTCGGCAGCTCGCCCTTCATGCGCCGCTCGAATTCGGCGGCCAGGTCCGGAAACTCCTTGCGGTAGGCGGCGAACTTGTCGTTCCATGCCTTCTCGGCGGCGGCGCCCTTGGCCTTGGCGTCCCAGCCGGCGTAGATGTCCGGCGGAATCACGAACGGCGCATGGCGCCAGCCCAGGTTCTCGCGGGTCGCGGCGACCTCGGCCTCGCCCAGCGCGGCGCCGTGGCAATCGTGCGAGCCGCACAGGTTCGGCGCACCGTAACCGATCACGGTCTTGCAGCAGATCATCGACGGCTTGTCGTTGACCGAGCGTGCCTCGAGGATCGCCCGTCTGACGGCTTCGGGGTCATGGCCGTCGACGTCGCGCACCACGTGCCAGCCGTAGGCTTCGAAACGCTTCGGCGTGTTGTCGGTGAACCAGCCCTCGACGTGACCGTCGATCGAGATGCCGTTGTCGTCGTAGAACGCGATCAGCTTGCCCAGGCCGAGCGTGCCGGCCAGCGAACAGGCCTCGTGCGAGATGCCTTCCATCAGGCAGCCGTCGCCGAGGAATACATAAGTATAGTGATCGACGATGTGATGCCCGTCGCGGTTGAACTGGCCGGCCAGCGTCTTCTCGGCGATCGCCATGCCCACGGCGTTGGTGATGCCCTGGCCGAGTGGACCGGTGGTGGTCTCGACGCCCGGCGCATAGCCGTACTCGGGATGGCCCGGGGTCTTGGAATGCAGCTGGCGGAATTGCTTCAACTCGTCCATCGGCAGATCGTAGCCGGTGAGATGCAGCAGCGAATAAATCAACATCGAGCCGTGTCCGTTCGAGAGCACGAAGCGGTCGCGGTCGACCCACTTCGGGTTGGCCGGGTTGTGCCGGAGGAAGTCGTTCCACAGCACCTCGGCGATGTCGGCCATGCCCATGGGCGCCCCGGGATGCCCGGAGTTCGCCTTCTGTACCGCGTCCATCGCGAGCGCGCGGATGGCGTTCGCCAGCTCGCGCCGTTGGGTTAATGCTTTGCCTTCACCCGCCTTGTGGGCGTGAATTTTTGCTGTCATGGATTAATCCTCAATGCTTGAAAACCGGCGGAACCTGAAACCGGCGACACCTTACCGCTCCGCGACCCTCGCGCATGGCCGATCAACAACAAAAACCCCTTGGTGGAGTTTGGATGGATCAGTCGCCAAAGGGAGCGGAAACCGGTGACGCCAGATGATTCTTGTCTTCTGGGATTGCCGTTTCCCTTCTTTACGGCTCGGCAACCTGGGCCTGGTAAAGGCTCCTCGAACCGCGCGCATTTTCGCTCACGCCCGGACTTAGGGCAAGCCAAACGTCCCGCGGCAATCTGTTATCCGCCCATAAACAGGACTTTGTGCGACAAACGGAGGTTTGATATTCCGGGAAAATCTCGCGGGATCAGCTCCGGCCCGAGGGACGGTGGCGGTCGATCCAGGCTTTCCATTCCGCGAACAACGACGAATTCACCGCCGCCACGACGGAACGCGGCGCGAGCCCGTAACTGAACACCGCTTCGTCGTCGAGCGTGCGCGCGTGCCCGCCGGCCTGCGCCAGGATCAGGCTGCCGCCGGCGTAGTCCCACAGCTTCTGCCCGCCGTGCAGATAAAGCTGAAAGCGCCCGTCCGCGAGCCAGCACCACTCGAGGCTGCTGGCGCCGAAATTGCGCTGCGAACCGTACGGCGGCTGGGCGCCGAGCCGGGCGGCGAGCAGCGGCGCCAGACGCTTGAAATCCACCGAGGCGATGCAACGGCGCAAGGGCGGCGATGCCTCGCGCGCCGCGAGCACGACGTCGTTGAGCCACGCGCCTTCGCCGCGTCGCGCCGTGAAGCATTCGTCACGCACCGGGTCGTAGACCAGTCCGAGCTCCTGGCGCCCGTCGACGAGCAGCGCCAGCGACACGGCGAAATACGGAATGCCGGTGGCGAAATTGCTGGTGCCGTCGAGCGGGTCCACGCACCACAAGCGCCTGCCCGTGCCGCCGGTGAGCTGCTCATGCTCGTGCCCGGCCATTTCCTCGCCCAGGAATTCGTATTCCGGCCAACGCCGCGCGAGATCCGACTTCAGTCGCTGCTGCATCGCCACGTCAGCCTCGGTCACGACGCTGCCGTCGTGCTTGACGTGACGGATGACGTCGGCGAATCGCGGCAACAGCTCCTCGCGCGCCGCCGTCAACACGATCTGGCGCACGGCTTCGAGCGGGGGCAGCATCAGTGGTTGCCGCCGGTCAATTTGATCACCCGCGCCGGACCCGGAGGCACGGTTTTCTGTTCCACTTCGCGTAGCGCCTTGGGGAACTCACTCTGCGCGCGACGCATGATCTCCGCGCTCGCCGGCGAGTAATACACGGCCTCGTAGCAAACCGGATCGTCGAGCGACCGGCGTGCCTGGGGCATGAAGCGCTGCCAGGCAAGCTCGATCATCCTGCCTCCCTCGCGATCCACGAAAATGAATTCTTCCGTATCCAGCACCGCCAGGAACTGCATGCCGCGCAGCGGCACGAACAGACAGCCGTTCGCGGCCCGCGTCAACAACCGGTGCGCGAGATTGTAGGTCTCGGCCGGCAGCGTGCGCGGCGCGCGCGACAGCTCGGGCGGACGATAGAAGGTTTCCTCGACTATCATATGAACTCTCGCCGCAAAGTCGCAAAGAACGCAGAGAGAATCATTTATAAATACTGAACCATGAATTTAAAACCGGGCATATTCACTGTCCTTCACTCAGCATTGAACATTCACAATTCAGTTTTTCTTTGCGTCCTTCGCGTCTCTGCGGCAAAAATTCTTATGCAACTTTCCACTTGATCGAACAGCCCATGCTCGGAATCTGGTCCTTCGGTCCCTGCCCGGTCTGCGCCACCTGCTTCATCGCCTCGAACAGGTCGCGGCGCGCGTTCGGCGCCGGCTCCTTGCGCGACTCGTCGAGACGGCCACGGTACTGGAGCTTGAGATCCTGGTTGTAACCGAAGAAATCCGGCGTGCACACCGCGCCGTAGGCCTTGGCGACCTGCTGGGTTTCGTCGTAGAGATACGGAAACGGAAAGCGGAGCTCGGCGGCGATCTTTTTCATGTTGTCGAACGAATCCTCGGCATACTCCGTGGGATCGTTGGACATGATCGCCACCGCGTTCACGCCCAGGTCTTTCAGTTCGCGGGTATCGCGGATAATGCGGTCGCGCACCGACTTGACGTACGGACAGTGATTGCAGATGAACATCACCAGCAGGCCGTTTTTTCCGCGGACATCGTTCAGCGTCCAGATTTTCCCGTCCACGCCCGGCAGGCGAAAATCCGGGGCTGGACGTCCGAAATCACATACCGGGGTTTCCGTACGGACCATAATTTGTTTCTCCGAAAAACCTTCATTAACACATGGCGAATCGCCCTGTATCATCGTCCAGTCTATGGACAACGACCGGCTTACGCAACGAGACCTGCGCGTGCTGTGGCACCCGTGCACGCAGATGCGCGATCACGAAACCATCCCGCTGATTCCGATCCGCCGCGGACGCGGCGCGTGGCTCGAGGATTTCGACGGTAAACGCTATCTCGACGCCATCAGCTCGTGGTGGGTCAACCTGTTCGGCCACGCCAACCCGCGCATCAACGCCGCGATTACGGACCAGCTGCAAAATCTGGAACACGTGATCCTGGCGGGTTTCACGCATGAACCGGTGGTACAGCTTTCCGAGCGGCTCGTGCAGATCGCGCCCATCGGCCTGCGCCGCTGCTTTTACGCCGACAGCGGCTCCGCCGCGGTCGAGATCGCGCTCAAAATGAGCTTTCATTACTGGCGGAATCTCGGCGACAGGAAGCGCACGCGCTTCATTCATCTCGCGAACAGCTACCACGGCGAAACACTGGGGGCGCTGGCGGTCGGCGACGTGGCCATGTACAAGGAAACCTACCAGCCGCTGCTGCTCGAAGCGATCACGGTCAAGTCGCCGGACTGCTATTACCGCGAGCCCGGCGAGTCCTGGGCCGATTATTCGGCGCGCGCCTTCGCCGAAATGGAAACGGCACTGGCGCGCCATGCCGGCGAGGTCTGCGCCGTGATCGTGGAACCGCTGGTGCAGTGCGCCGGGTCGATGCGCATGTACGATCCGGTTTATCTGAAATTATTGCGTCAGGCTTGCGACAAGCATGGCGTGCACCTGATCGCGGATGAAATCGCCGTCGGTTTCGGGCGCAGCGGCACGATGTTCGCCTGCGAACAGGCCGGGATCGCGCCGGATTTCCTGTGCCTCGGCAAGGGACTGACCGGCGGTTACCTGCCGCTGTCCGTGTGCCTGACCACCGATGAAGTTTACGCGGCGTTCTACGCGGAATACACGGCGCGCAAGGCGTTCCTGCACTCGCACAGTTACACCGGCAACCCGCTCGCCTGCCGCGCCGCGCTCGCGACGCTCGATATTTTCCGCGACGACGACGTGATCGACCGCAACAAGCAACTCGCGGCGCACATGGGACGCGCGGCGGCGTCGCTGTCCGATCACCCGCACGTGGCCGAGGTGCGGCAGACCGGCATGATCCTCGCGATCGAAATGGTCAGGGACAGGAAAACCCGCGCGCCGTATCCGTGGCAGGAGCGGCGCGGACTGGCGGTTTACCGTCATGGACTGGAACGCGGTGTGCTGCTGCGGCCGCTCGGCGACGTGATCTATTTCATGCCGCCGTACGTGATCACACCGGAAGAGATCGACCTGCTGGCGACGGTGGCGCGGGAAGGAATTGATCGCGCCAGCGCGTGAAGTTTACGCCGGATAAAACACCTTCTTCAGCGCTTCCACGTCGGGGATGAGCATCAGCCTGCCGTCCACCTTGAGTCCCGCCGCGATGTACGGCAGGTCGGGCATTTCCGCCTCGGTGACGACGGGCTCGCTGCGAGTCAGCAGCTGCGGGCGCGGCTCCGCGGTGGCGAACATGGCGTAGAACTCCCAGTCGCTGCGTCCGCTCAGGGGATAAAAGATGACGATCTTGCCGGTCGCGGTGTTGACCGGCGTCGGCGCGCCCACCAGCGTCTCGAACGAAATCACCGGCACCGCGAGCGTGCGCCAGCCGATCACGCCCTTGAGCCACGGCTGGCTGAACGGAACCGGCGCCATCGTCGCCTGCGGGTTGATCACCTCGGCCACCGCCGCGCTGGGCACGAGCAGCGTGACCCCGTCGAGCGGCAGCTCGAGCGAGTGCAGGCGCGGACCCGGGGCCGGCTTTTTCATTCCTCCCCCAGGCTCTGCAGATAGGCGATCAGCGCCTTCGGTTCGAACACCAGTATCGCGCGCTGGCCGGTGATCCAGGCGCCGGAAAACAGGTGACCGAGACGCGTCGGCGGCAACCCGAGCGGCGTGAACGGAGAAATCACGGTCTCGGCGCGTGGCAGCAGCTGAACCTCGTCGACGACCAGTCCCACCGTCTGCGGCGACACGTCCAGAAACACCGCGCGGCGCCAGCGCGGAGGCCGGGTCACGCGCAGCGCGGCATCGAGCCCGTACGCCGGCAGGCGCCGGTTCTGCACCGCGCGCCATGCCGCGACATTGCCTTCGGGGGATTTGTTGGTGATCAGGTTCTCGCGCTGCTCGATGGTGAAACCCGGCATGCTCGGCAGCAGATAGCCGGTGTCGCCGAGTTGCAGGCGCATGAACTGTTGCGGATCGGTCACGGTCGCGGAATCCCAGAACCGGGCATGGCGCCGCGTCGCTCAGCGGACCGGGGTCGGCATGTCACGGCGCCCGGCCCTTCGCGAGCAGAGTGTCGATGTTCTTGAACAACTCGTCTTCCTGATAGGGCTTGCTCATGTACATGTCCACGCCCAGGTCGAACGCCTTCTGCCGGTGCTTGGCGCCGGCGCGCGACGTGATCATGATGATCGGGATGTGCTTGAGGTTCTCGTCGGAACGCACGCGCGTGGTCAGCTCGTAACCGTCCATGCGCGGCATCTCGATGTCGACCAGCATCACGTCGGGCAGATGGTCGCGCAATTGCTCGACAGCATCGAGGCCATCCTTCGCGACCAGCACGTCCATGCCGCGCTTCTGCAGGTGCTTGCTCGTGACCTTGCGCACGGTAAGCGAATCGTCGACCACCATGACGACCGGCCGCGCGCGGACGTCCTGCGCCACCTTGCCCTCCGGCCGGTGTTCGAAGTGGACCACGTCATCGCGGTACCACAGGCCGGGAAGGTCCAGGATCAGCACCACGCGCCCGTCGCCGAGGATGGTCGCGCCGGCCAGGCCCTTGAGCGCGGACAATTGCGGCCCGAGAGACTTGATCACCACTTCGCGCGTGCCGGCCAGGCCGTCGACCTGGATCGCGACCTCGCGGGTGCCGGTGCGCGCCAGCAGGATCGGCACTTTCCTGCCGTTGCGCGGGCTCGAGGCGATGCCGAGGCGGCTCCCGAGGTGCATGTACGGATACACCTGTTCGTTGTAGGTCAGCAGCGGATTGTTGCCCATCGACAGCCCGGCGATCTTCTCGATCGGGAATTCGACGATGTTCACGACCGAACCGAGCGGCAGGGCGAACAACTGGTCGCCGACATAGGCCATCAAGGCCTGCGTGATGGAAAGCGTCAGCGGCAGACGGATGATGAAGGTCGTGCCGACGCCGCGCTCGGTGTCCACCGACATGCTGCCGCCCAGTTGCTTCACTTCGCTGTGCACCACGTCCATGCCCACGCCGCGGCCGGAGAGATGGGTGATGCTCTGCGCCGTGGAGAATCCGGACATGAGGATGAACTGGATCAGCTCTTCCTCGCTCAGGTTGGCGTCGGCCGGCATGAGCCCGCGCTCGATCGCCTTGGCGCGGATGCCCTCGATGTTGAGACCCGCGCCGTCGTCGGAAAAACGGATGACCACTTCGGAGCCTTCCTGCGAAGTGGCGATGTTGATGCGCCCGACCGGCGGCTTGCCCTTGCGGCGGCGTTCCGCCTCGGACTCGATGCCATGGTCGATGCTGTTGCGGATCATGTGCTCGAACGGCCCGATCATGCGCTCGAGCACGTTGCGGTCGATTTCGACCTCCGCGTTCTCGAGATTCAATTCCACGCGCTTGCCGAGCTCGCGCCCGGTCTGGCGCACGATATGCCGCAGCCGCGCCGCCTGCGTCGAAAAACCGACCATGCGCGTGCGCATCAGTCCTTCCTGCAGCTCGGTGTTGATGCGCGCCTGCTGTTGCAGCACCGATTCGGCCTCGCCCACGAAATTGCCCAGGTTGTTCTGGATCGTGCCCAGATCGTGCAGGCTTTCCGCGAGCGAGCGTGACAGCTGTTGCAGGCGACTGAAACGGTCGAACTCCAGCGGATCGAAATCGACGTCGCGGCCGCCGGCCCCCGCTTCCTGTTCCATGCGATAGAGAATCTGCGACTCGGACTGGATTTCGAGCTCGCGGATCTGTTCGCGGAAACGCGTGATGTTGCGCGACAGCTCGGAAAGGTTGTCGCGGACGCTGTAGATCTGCTGCTCCATGCGCGAACGCGAGATGCTCACTTCGCCGGCGTAATTGACCAGCTCGTTCAGCAGGCTGGTGTTGACGCGCACCTGGCCGCGGCGCTCCATCTTTTCCGGCCACTGCTTGTCCTCGGTCTCGGGAAGGTCGCGGCGTTCGTCGATCTCCGCCGGCGTTTCCGGCATCACCGCCGGCGCCTCCACGGCGGACACGACCTCGACGACCGGCTCGGGCTCCGCCACGGGCGACGGTGCGAGCGGTTCCGTTTCCGGCGTCGCCGGGGGCGGCGCGACGCTGACGGCTGGCGTCGCGGCCGGCATTACCGGCACGGGCTCGCCGGCGGCCAGCGCCTGCAGTTTGGCGTCGAGCTCGTGAACGTCCGGGACCGGCTTGCCGTTCTGGGCGTGATCGAGCATGGTCACCAGCATGTCATGCACTTCATCGAACAGGTCGAACAGTTCGCCGCTGACGGCCACCTCGCCGTCCTCGATGTGCTTGAGCAGGGTTTCGGTATCGTGGCTGAGATGGCCCATGGTCATCGCGCCGGCCATGCGCGCGCCGCCCTTGAGCGTATGCAGCGAACGCTTCAGATCCTGCACCAGGGCTTTTGCTTCCGGCTGGCCGCGCCAGCGGGTGAGCGCCTCCTCGATATTGCCGAGAATATCGGCGGCTTCTTCCTGGAAGATTTCCAGCAACTCGGGGTCGATCTGCTCGGTCACGGCAGGCGCTGTCGGCGCCGCGGCGGCCGGCAACGGCGGTTTCGGCGGCACCGGCCGTGGCGCCTCCACGCGTGGTACGGGCTCGGGTTCTTCGAGGGCTTCCTCCGTACGCGCTTCCAGCTCCGCCGGTTCCTCCGCGCGCGGTTTTTCCTCCGGCGCCTGGATTTCGACGCTGGCTTCGGCGGACGACGTCGGTGCGGCGACTTCCATCCCAGGTTCGGGATGCACCAGATGCGCGCTTTCCGCGCGCAGCTGGTGCGACAACTCGATGAACCGATGCCGCAGATCGCCGGACGAAGTCGCCCCGCTGTTCATGCGCTCGACCAGCTCGGCGACGGCCGCCTCGAAGCGGCCGACCAGCTCGAGATGGGTTTCCGTCAGCGGAATGTTTTCGGTCTTGAGCGCGTTCAGCAGCTTCTCGATTTCCGCGCAGGGCTCGGACACCGTCTCGAGACCGAGCGAGCGCGCGTTACCGGCGAGCGTGTGCACGGAACGGAAAAGGGTTTCCGACACGAAGCAGATGCCGCCGGCTTCGCGGCAGGCGGCAACCTGCTGACGGATGTTGGCGAGATTGCCATGCGCCTCGGTGGTGAATATCTCGAGCAGCGTCGGTTCGAGTCTCGGCAGGTCCCCGGCTTCCGCAACGGCGGCCGGCGTCTCCGCCCGCGCCGGGGTCGCCGCCGCCGGTTTGGACGCCGCCGCGGGCGCGACGCCCGGCTGAGCCAGCAGCTGCGCCTCCTCGCGCAATGCCTCGACATCGATGCCATGCGGCGGTCCGCCCGCGAGCACGTCGACCATCCGCGGCAGCGCTTCCTGGACCCGCACGAGCAGGTCGATGATCTCCGGCGAGGGCGCGATCTTGGCCTCGCGCACCTTGTTCAGCACATTCTCGACCGCCCACGACAATTCCGCCACCTCGCTCGCGCCGACCATGCGGCCGCTGCCCTTCAGCGTGTGATAGCCGCGACGCAATTCGGTCAGCGCGCCCTGGTTCTCGGTATCGCCGCGCCAGACGACGAACTTGTTCTTGATGTTTTCGAGCACGTCGCGCGCGTCCTCGATGAAGATGTCCATGATCTCGGCGTCGAATTCCTCGTCCGCGGCGGCGCGCGCCGGCGCGGAGGACGGCTTCGGGGGCGCAGCGGCGACAGGAGCGGGCGCCTCAATCTCCTCGGGCGGTTCGGCGGCCGCCGGCTCGTTCATGTCGGACTGCTGCGTTTCCATTTCAGGTTCCACGGCCGGTTCGACCGGAGACGCCGGCGACACGGTACGCAGGGTCATGCGGCGCCCGGCCAGCACCGACATCGCCGTGAACGACTGCTTCAGCGTGTCGACGATCTCTCCGGACAGGCGCGACGGATCCTCGGCCACCAGCTCGAGCAGATGATTCATTTCCGCGCTGATGCGGGCGATTTTCTCCTGCCCCTGGGTCCGGGCCAGTTGCGTGAGTTCTTCGATCTGCTGCGCCAGCGTCTCGCGCGCGACCTCGTTGTCGGAGTCGTCGATCCACGACTCGAGGCTCAGACGCACGCCGTCGATGAGCAGGGCCGGATCGCGCTGCTTGCCGTGGCCGCTGCCCAGCGCTGCATTCATTTCCTTGAGCGCCAAATCGATCAGCGCCTCCAGGTTCGGCCGGTCGGCGCGCAAGCCCTCAACAAAGGCGCCGATCGTGCCGACACACACGGCCAGTCCGTCCATGATGGCGCTGTCGGCCACCAGCGCGCCGCTGCGGATGTCCTCGACGTGCTGTTTGGTCGCCTCCACCAGTTCGGCGGCGCGCGCCTGGCCCAGGATCTGCATCGCGCCCAGAATCTGCGACAGCAGTTGCGGGACATCGTCGAGCGCCTGCACGCGCGCGGTATCGGCGGCGAAGCCCTCCAGCGCTTCCTCGATGCGGCCGAGGTTGACGCTGACTTCGCCAGCCACCACGTTCAGCAATTGCTTGTAATCGGATTCCGTCAGCTCGCCGTCCGTGACCTCGAGACCTTCGGCCGCGGGCGCGGCGCCGGCGTCGTCCGGCGAATGCAGCCGGTGCAGCCGCTGGACCGCGTCGTCGATCTGCCGCTTCCATTCGGCGGGCGAGCGACTGATGTCGCGGGTGCTGCTCTCGACCATGAGCAACGCCTCGGCCATGGGCATGGAGACCGCTTCGGGGTTCGCGATCCGGTTGTCGATCAGGGCGCGACAGACTTGCGACAGTTCGTCCACCAGTGCTTTCAGCATCGGCACGTTGAGCATGTCGAGCGTGCCGGACATTTTATGGAACGATTCGAGCAGCGGTTCGAGCGACACCGTGGCGCGGTTTTCCGGATCGAAATACGTCGACATCAGGTCCTGCGCCGCCTCGATTTCCTTGCCGAGCGCCGCCGACACCGATTCCAGCGCCTCGGGCGTGGGCAGATCGCCGGTCGCGGGAATCTCGGCGTCGCCGCCGGTCAACAGGAAGTCCAGTTCGAACGCCTGCTTGAGTTGCGTGACCCGGGGGCCGGTGGATTTCGCGTGCGCGACGTCCCACAGGATCGCCTGCGTGAGCGATTCGGACGCGTGACGCAGCGCCGACTTTTCCGCGCCGTCGATGATCTTCTTGATCTGCTGATCGAGACGCGCGAACAGTTTCTTGCGTTCGGCCGTCACTTCGAGCCCGTCGTCGATCAGGGCCTCGAACAGGCCGCTGGCGACCCAGAACAGCTGCTCGAGCGCGGCCACCCCGGTCGCGGCGCGCAGTTGCTCGAAAACGTCCATGATCGTGCGCAGCGGTTCTTTCTTCGAAGTATCGCGCAACCAGCCGAGCAGCGCCGGCTGAAAGCTGCCGCGCAGCTGTTTGGCGAAATCGCGATATTCCGCCTCGCCGCGTTTCTCCGCGGGAGGTTCGACGGGCGGAGGGCGCACCGAAAGATCGGGATGGAACAATTCCAGTTCCGAGATCGGCGCGACGTCGTGCGCGGCGCGCAGCTCGTTGATCAGCGCGACGTGCTTGAGCGGCACGTCCAGCTGGCCGTACTGAAGCCGCGCCAGATAATCCGGCAGCGTGAGGATGCCGCGCGTCAGAACGTCGAAGATTTTCGAATCGGCGGCGGCTTTGTCGTTGATGACCGCTTCGGCCAGCGCCTCGGTTTCCCTGGCGAGCATGGCCGCGCCGTCGAGTTCGACCATGAGCAGCGTGCCCACCACCTGGTGCAGGTGGGTGGCGCAGAAACGCAGACGCGTCTTGTCGGAGGGATTTTCGGCGAACGACTCGAGCGCGAGACGCGCCTGTTTCAGCGTCTCGTCGATCTCGGTCTTCACCCAACCGAGCGTGCTCAGGTCAACTTTGCTGTGCGTGCTCATCGAAATAACAAAACTCCGCCGCGATCCGTCTTCTCATTCATGCGGAAGACGTGAAACCCGCCTCCGAACCTTGCCGCCCGGCGGGCGGCATCAGGCCGGCAACTTGAAGCCCGCCACGGAGGCCTGCAGCTCACGCGCCAGGTCGGAGAGCTTGCCGATGGCTTCCGCGGTCTGCCGGCTGCCCGAAGAGGTCAACGTGGTCGTTTCCTGAATCTTCGCCATGCTGCCGGACACGTCGGTCGCCGTCTGCGATTGACGCTGGGCGTCGCGCGCGATGTTCACGATCAGGCTCGACAGCTGCTCGGACACCGATTCGATTTCTCCCAGCGCCTGTCCGGCGGCGTCGGCCAGTCGCGTGGCCTGCACCACGCCGTTGGTCGCCTGTTCCATGGACACCACCGCTTCGTTGGTGTCGGCCTGAATGGTTTTCACCAGATCAGCGATCTGCTTGGTCGCCTCGGCCGAGCGCTCCGCCAGTCGTTGCACTTCGTCCGCCACCACCGCGAAGCCGCGTCCCGCCTCGCCCGCCATGGCCGCCTGAATCGCGGCGTTCAAGGAAAGGATGTTGGTCTGTTCGGCGATGTCGTTGATCAGTTCCACGATTTCACCAATCTGCTGTGACGATTCACCGAGTCGCTTGATGCGCTTGGCGGTCTCCTGGATCTGCTCGCGCATGCCGTCCATGCCGTGGATCGTGTCCTGCACCGCGGCGGCGCCGCGCTTGGCGGTGGCCACCGAACCCTGCGCCACTTCGGCGGAACGCTCGGCGCTCTTGGACATGTCCTCCATCGAGCGCGCCATCGCCACCATCTTGCCGGTGGCCTCGGTGATCTGCGCCGCCTGGCGCAACGCGGCTTCGGTCAGTTCGGTCGCCGTCTGCCGCGAGTGTTCGGAAGCCACGGCCACCTGTTGCGCGGCGTTCTTGATGCGCACGACGAGGTTGCGCATTTCGCGCACCGCGTAATTGATCGAGTCCGCGATCGCGCCCGTGATCTGCTCGGTCACTTCCGGCTGGATGGTGAGGTCGCCGTCGGCGAGGTCGCCCATTTCATCGAGCAGTTTCAGAATCGCGTCCTGGCTCTGCCGGTTCTGCTCCGAACTTTGTTTCGCGCGGTCGCGGGCGTCCACGACCAGTTTGCGCGCCAGCAGGAACAGGAACAGCACCGAGGCGAAACCGGCGACGAAAATCATGGTGCGAATGCCGGCGCGCTGCTCGGCCAGTCTGGAATAGGCTTCGACCAGTTCCCGGGATTTTTTGAGCAGCGGATCGGACTGTTCGAACACCGTCTGGCTGGCGCGCTGGGAGACGAACAATTCCGCGGCATTGCCCAGGATACTTTCGACGTGGTTGTTGATCTCGCCGAAAATGGCGGCCGACTCGTCGAGCTTGGGACGCACGCTCGCGGGCGCCATTTTGCGCAGCTTTTCGTCGGTTTCCTTGAAGATCTTGGCGTCCTTGCCGAATTCGGCGGCGGCCACCGCCGCTTCGTTGCCGCCCTGGGAGAAGAGATTGACGTCCTTGGCGATTCGTTGCGACAGCATGCCCTGGCGGCCCGCCAGGTAAAGCTGGTCCTGCTTCATGCCGGCCCTGGCGCCGAGCTCGATGATTTCGTCGGAGGCCGTCAGCAGCATCGGGCTCATCTGGTTGATCGCCATCACCGAGTCGTGCATGCTGAAAAGCGACTTTTCCAGGGAAAGAATCTGGTCCACCTGCGAACGCAAACCCTCGTTCGGCTTCGGCGACCACATCTTGACGATCTCTTTCAGCTGGTTCTCGGCGATATCCGGCGGGCTCGGCGCGACGCCCTGGCCGGCGTTGCCGTCGCGCAGCGCGGTGACGATGCTGTCGAACCGGTCGCGCGATTCCTTGAGGGTGCGGAACGCGGTCGGCTGACCGACCACCGCTTCGCGCGCGTCCTTGGCGAGTCGCTGCGACAACATCAGCAACTGCGAGGACTGCTCGATGTATTTCGCTTCGCGCTCGGACCGCTGGGCGTTCAGCACCAGCAGCCAGATCATGGCGATCATGGCGATCACCAGCCCGCCCAGGAGGAACGACAGCCCGGAGAACATATTAAGGACGCCGCCCGAAAGCAGGGACGAGGCCGGCTTGCCGACGTCGACAAAGTCGTCCGCCGCCGCTCCCGACGATCCGTCCGAAAGATCGATAATATCCTCGGAAGGCTGATCGATCAGGCCGTCCTGCGCTGCATTTTTCCTAGCCATACTGTCCACCTCGTCTCATCTGCGATATGTCACCGTTTTACCGTTCGACTGCAACAGCCCGTTGCATCTTTTTCCGGGCGGTCTAAGCCGCGACATGCCGGAAAGTCTCGCTTTCCGCCAGCGATTTCATGTCAAAAACTCCCCACAGCACGTTGTCACGCAAAAAAGCGCCGTTGAGCTGAGCCACCACCGGATCGTCCAGTCCCGACAGATCCTGGCGCTCCAGCTCCTCGTCGAAATGCCGCAAGCCCAGCACCTCGTTGACCAGCACCCCGGCATTGAGTCCCGCCACGTTCATGATCAGCATGCGCACCCTCTCGTCCAGGAACACCGGCGGCTTGCCGAAATATTCCGGCAGGTCGACGATCGCGATCAGGTTGCCGCGCACGTTGGCCACGCCCTTGAGCCAGGACTTGACGCCCGGCACCGGCGTCGCCGGCGGCGGCGGCAGGATTTCGACCACGTGATCGAGCGGCGTCACCAGCATGAGATCGCCGAGCCGGAAACCCACGCCGGACCAAAGCTTCGTGACTTCGGTTTCCTGCGGGAGCCCCGGCGCGTTTTCCAGGCTCTCCTGCCGCATGCGACGCAGCAGTTCGAACGGGTCCTGTCGGATCTTGGTCATTATCTAAAGCGTCCTGATCTTCTCCATCAAAACCTTTTCAACGACCGGCTTTACGATGTAATCCTTGGCGCCCTGGCGCAGACCCCAAGCCTTGTCGGTTTCCTGGCCCTTGGTGGAGCACACGATCACCGGGATGGAAGAGGTCTCCGGATCCTTGGTGATGGCGCGCGTGGCCTCGAAGCCGCTCATGCCCGGCATCACGATGTCCATCAGGATCAGATCGGGCCTTTCCTGCTTCGCCTTGGCGATGCCCTCTTCGCCGCTGGCGGCGTTCACGACCGCGTATCCGTTCTTCTTGAGCATCTCGCTCATGAGGTGGGTGTCCGTCGCCGAATCATCCACGATCAACACCTTTTTAATGGCCATATGACAGCTCCATTCGTCTCGTTATTTATTTAAGAATCCCCGATACCGCGGGCGCTCCGGCCCGGTCAGTGCACATACTTGTTGATCACGTCGATCAATTCTTCCTGGGTGAACGGCTTGTTGACGTGCTCTTCCGAGCCGGCGATCCGTCCGCGGGCGCGATCGAAAAGTCCGTCTTTGCTCGACAGCATGATCACCGGAGTGTCGCGGAACTTCTTGTTGTTCTTGATCAGCTGACAGGTCTGGTAGCCGTCGAGCCGCGGCATCATGATGTCGACGAAAATGATGTCCGGACGATTGTCGGTGATCATCGACATGGCTTCGAACCCGTCGGCGGCGGTGTACACCTCGTAGCCGGCTTTCTTCAGCAACGCCTCGGCCGTGCGACGGATCGTGTTGCTGTCATCGATGATCATTACCTTAATGCTCACGTGCACATTCCTCGCCGAGATTCTTTCCATTAAAGGCAATTCACGACCACGCCGCGCGAAATTCGCCCGGTTCGTGATGTAATCCGTGCAATTATTTTCCTATTCCAATGATTTGGTAGCACAAACACCACCCGAAATCCACGCGCTAACCGTGTCGGCCCACCTACACAATATAGTCTATGCCTCGACGCGCTGTCCGAAACCGCTCCCGCCGCCGGCCCCCGACCCGAAGGCCCCGAAAATGGCGTTAAAACCGCAGATTCAGCGCATGGGTCACGCCGCCTCCCCCGGACTTACCACGGGACAAGGCAATCGGCTACCATGGAACCGGGACCGTCGCGACCAATCTCAGGGAATCATGGCTAATCACTCCAGACCCGCCGTTCCGCATCTGACCACGGCTCTGACCGGGCCGCTGCAGAAGCTCGAAACCCATCTGTTGCAGAACCAGGCCGCCATCGAGCGCTGGTTCCGTTCCCAGTGGCTGCTGACGCCGGCGCCGTTCTACTGTTCCGTCGACCTGCGCAATGCCGGCTTCAAGCTGGCGCCGGTGGACACCAACCTGTTTCCGGCCGGGTTCAACAACCTCAACCCGGCGTTCCGCTCGCTCGCGGTGCAGGCGGTGCAGGCGGCGATCGAGCGCATCTGTCCGAGCGCGGGGGGCGTGCTGGTCATCCCGGAAAACCACACACGCAATCTTTTCTATTTCGAAAGCCTGGCGGCCCTGGTGGAAATCCTGACCCTGGCCGGCCTGCGCGTGCGGCTCGGTTCGCTGCTTCCCGACCTGAGCGAACCGAAAACCGTGGAGCTTCCCTCCGGGCGACAACTCACGCTCGAACCGCTGGTGCGCCAGGAGAACCGGATCACGGTGGCCGGTTTCGAACCGTGCTTCGTGCTGCTCAACAACGATCTCTCGGGTGGTCTGCCGCCGATCCTGCAAAATATCGAGCAGCCGGTCGCGCCGCCGCTGTCGCTCGGATGGTGGAAACGCCTGAAGTCGAATCACTTCACTCATTACCACCATATCGCCACGGAATTCGCCGAACTGATCAAGATCGATCCCTGGCTCATCGATCCGGTCTTCCGCAAGTGCGGCAAGATCGATTTCGAGAAGCGCACCGGCGAGGAATGCCTCGCCAACTACGTCGAGGAAGTGCTGGCGGAGACCCGGCTCAAATACCGCGAAAACGGCATCGACCAGGAGCCGTTCGCCATCGTCAAGGCCGACGCCGGCACCTATGGCATGGCGATCATGTCCGTGAAAAGCGCCGATGAGGTCCGCACGCTCAACCGCAAACAGCGCAACAAGATGGCGCACATCAAGGAAGGCCACGCCGTCACCGATGTCATGGTGCAGGAAGGGGTATACACCTTCGAGACCTGGGGCGCGAAGAACGCCGTGGCCGAACCGGTGGTGTACATGATCGATCACTTCGTCATCGGCGGCTTCTACCGCGTGCACACCGAACGCCGTACCGACGAAAACCTGAACGCCCCGGGCATGCATTTCGAACCGCTCGCCTTCGCCGGTCCCTGCTGTTATCCCGACCCGCATCAGGCGCCGGACGCCAACCCCAACCGCTTCTATGCCTACGGCGTCATGGCGCGACTCGCGCTGCTGGCGGCGGCGCGCGAATCCAAGGAAGCCGGGGGGCTGGCGCCCGCCGAACGAGACCTGAAACAGGCTGTCGTCTGAACTTCCATCACCCTCTTTCATGACTATCCGCCTTGGCGTGGTGATGGATCCGATCGGGTCCATCAAGATCCATAAAGACAGCACTTTTGCCATGCTGCTCGAGGCCCAGGCGCGCGGCTGGGCCGTGCGCTACATGGAACAGGGCGATCTGTTCCTGCGCGACGGACAAGCCTTCGCGCACCATCGTGCGCTCAAATTGATCGAAGACGAACATCGCTGGCATGAGCTGGGCGATGCCGTCACCGAACCGCTGGCGGCGCTGGACGTCGTCCTGATGCGCAAGGATCCGCCGTTCGACATGGAGTACGTCTACACCACTTACCTGCTCGAACGCGCCGAGGACGCCGGCGTGCTGGTGGTGAACAAACCGCGCAGCCTGCGCGACGCTAACGAAAAACTTTTCACCGCCTGGTTCCCACAGTGCACGCCGCCGACCCTGGTGACACGCTCGGCGGCACAGATTCGCGGGTTTCTGGCCAAACACGGCGATATCATCCTGAAACCGCTCGGCGGCATGGGCGGCGAGTCGGTATTCCGCCTGCGCCGCGGCGATCCGAACACGAACGTGACGATCGAAACCCTGACCGCCGACGAATCCCGCTTTGCCATGGCGCAGCGTTTCCTTCCGGAAATCGCTCAGGGCGACAAACGTATCCTGCTAATCGACGGCGAGCCCGTCCCCTACGCCCTGGCACGCATTCCGGCCGAGGGCGAAACCCGTGGCAATCTCGCCGCCGGCGGCACCGGCGTCGGCGCGCCGCTCGGCGAGCGCGATCGCTGGATCTGCGCCCAGGTCGGCCCGGTGTTGCGGGAAAAGGGATTGCTGTTCGCGGGGCTGGACGTGATCGGCGATTACCTGACCGAGATCAACGTCACCAGCCCCACCTGCATCCGGGAACTCGACCGGCTTTACGGGCTCCATATCAGCGCCAAAATCATGGACGTCATCGCCACACGGCTCTCGCGCCGGCGTGCCTGACGGAGCCCGACGTGCCTGCGCCGACGTTCGGATCCGGTTCGCCGCAGCCGCCGGCGGAGCCGCGACACACACTGGTTGAGATATAATTTTCAGGCAAATGCCGTCATTCATTTTTTCGCATCGCCCATGAGCGCCCAGATCATTTCCGGCCTTTCGCAAAACGACCGTCTCGGCGTGAGCGTGTTCGGCTCGTTCCTCGTGCACATGGTCGTGATTCTGGGCGTCACCTTCAGCCTGCCCAGGCTGCGCGACATGCCGGGACTGCCCACGCTCGAGATCACGCTGGTGCAGACCGCGAGCGACAAACGCACACTGGATCCGGAATTCCTCGCCCAAGCCAATCAGGAAGGCGGCGGCGACAGCGACGCGCCGGAGATCGCCAAGAACCCGCTGCCGGTGCGCGAGATCAGTCCGGTCAACCGCGATTTTCCGACGTTCCAGAGCTTTCCCCGGAAACGCGTCCAATCCGAGCGCGAAATGACGGCGTTGCTTTCCCAGGAAGCCGCGCGCAAGATCAAGGCGCGCGAAGCCAAACCGGACAAGAAAGAACTGCAGTTGTTGCCGCCCAATCTCGGGCTCATGGCGCCGGCGGAAATACTTCAGGAGCGCGCGCGCCTGAACGCCGAGATCAGCCGCACCTGGCAGGAATACCAGAAACGCCCGCGACACAAGTTCCTCAACGCCCGCACCCAGGAGTACAAATACGCTGCTTACATGGACGCCTGGCGCGCCAAGGTCGAAAGCGTCGGCAACCTCAATTATCCCAGTGAGGCAAAGCGGCGCCATTTGACGGGGAACCTGCTCCTCGACGTGGCGCTCAATGCCGACGGCAGCATCAACGGAATCTCGATCCGGCGCTCTTCCGGCCAGCAACTCCTCGACGACGCCGCCATTCGCATCGTCGAACTATCGGCGCCTTTCGCGCCCTTTCCGTCCGAGATTCGCGCGGACCTGGACGTGCTGCACATCACCCGCACCTGGAAATTCAACGAATCCGGTCTCAGCAGCGAAAACTAGGCGTCTTGAGTCGGGCAGCCGACTGCCGGATACTGTGGTTCATGAAAGACACGGACTCGCTCGCCAATCATTTCCTGATCGCGATGCCGAACCTCGCGGATTCCAATTTCGCGCGCAGCGTCACGCTGATTTGCGAGCATTCGGAAGAAGGCGCCATGGGCGTGGTCATCAACCGCCTGATGGATCTCCGGCTCGGCGACATCTTCGAACAGCTCGGCATCGCCACGGACAAGACGAGTCACGCCGCCAGCGCCGTCTACTACGGCGGCCCGGTACAGAACAACCGCGGCTTCGTGCTGCATGAGCCGCTCGGTCAGTGGGATTCCACGCTGTCGGTCACGGACCGGTTCGGCGTTTCCACTTCGCGCGACATACTCGAAGCCATCGCGCAAAACCGTGGTCCGGAAAAATTCATCGTGGCGCTCGGTTACGCCGGCTGGGGCGCGGGACAGCTGGAGCGCGAGATTTCCGAAAACTCCTGGCTTTCGGGGCCGGCCAGCCGCGACATCATCTTCGAGCTGCCGGTGGAACAACGCTGGAAGGCGGCCGCCGGTCTCGTCGGTGTCGATCTCGCCACGCTTTCCGGTGAGGCGGGCCACGCTTGAAGGCGCGTACTTTTTTAGCCTTCGACTACGGGGAAAAATACATTGGAGTAGCGGCCGGGAGCCGCCATTCGCGCCAGGCCGAGCCCGTCACCACCTTGCGCGGATCGGCCAAAAATCCCGACTGGGTGCGTCTTTCGCGGCTGATCGAGGAGTGGCGGCCGGACGCCCTGGTGGTGGGTCTGCCGCTCAACATGGACGGCAGCGACAACCCCATGACCCGCGCCGCCCGGGCGTTTGGACAACGCCTCAAGGACCGCTACAATTTGCCGGTACATATGGTGGATGAACGCCTCTCAACGCTGGCCGCCCGGGATGTCCTGAACGAGGCGGGCGTTCCCATGAGGCGCCACAAATCCCGGCTCGACCAGGTGGCCGCGCAGACTATCCTGCAGGCCTTTCTCAACGAACTCCCCGGAGAAACCCCGTGACGGCGGTTGTCGACATCGAGACGGCGATGGCGCGCATGGTCGAGCAGTTGCACCCCATGCTCAAGCGCCGTCCGCTCATGGTCGGCATTCACACCGGCGGCGTCTGGGTCGCGGAACGGCTGCATACAATGCTGGAGCTCGCGGAACCGCTCGGCACGCTCGACATCTCGTTTTATCGCGACGACTTCACGCGCATCGGCATGAACCCGCAGGTGCGCACCTCGCATCTCCCGGTCAACGTCGAGGACCGCCACCTGATCCTGGTGGACGACGTGCTGCACACCGGTCGCACCATCCGCGCCGCGCTCAATGAAATCTTCGACTACGGCCGTCCGGCATCGGTGGCGCTCGCCTGCCTCATCGAACGCGGCGGGCGCGAGCTGCCCATCGAACCGCAGGTCGTGGGCGAACACGTCAAGCTCGGCAAGAACCAGCACGTCAAGCTGCTGGGACCGGAAAAACTCGAACTGCGCATCCAGGAGGTCAACGGGTGAAACCGGGCCTTCAGTTCGATGACGCCGGCCGGTTGCGCCATCTGCTCACCATCGAAGGCCTTTCCCGTCAAACCATTCTCGAAATACTCGACACCGCCGAGTCGTTCCTCTCGGTCGGCGAGCGCGAGATCAAGAAAGTCCCGCTGCTGCGCGGCAAGACCGTCGTCAACCTGTTTTTCGAATCCAGCACCCGTACCCGCACCACCTTCGAGATCGCCGCCAAGCGCCTGTCGGCGGACGTGATCAATCTCAACGTCAGCGTCTCGTCGACCTCCAAGGGCGAAACCCTGCTCGATACCATCCGCAACCTGGAAGCGATGCACACCGACCTGTTCGTGGTGCGTCACGCCGAATCCGGCGCCGCGCACATGATCGCGCGCCACCTGCCGGCGCACGCGCACATCATCAACGCCGGCGACGGACGTCACGCGCACCCCACGCAGGGTCTGCTCGACGTGTTCACCATCCGCCGCTACAAGGGCGAGTTCAATAAGCTCAAGGTCGCCATCGTCGGCGATATCCTACATTCGCGCGTGGCGCGCTCGCAGATTCACGCGCTGAACGCCCTGGGCGTGGCCGAGCTGCGTGTCATCGCGCCCAAGACGCTCCTGCCCACGGCGGTCGAGAAACTCGGGGTGCGTCCCTACACACGCATGGAGGAAGGCCTCGACGGCGTCGACGTGATCATGATGCTGCGGCTGCAACGCGAGCGCATGCAGGGCGCGCTGATCCCGAGCGAACAGGAATATTTCAATCTCTACGGGCTGACGCCGGAGAAACTGGCGCTGACGGCGAAAGACGCCATCGTCATGCATCCGGGTCCGATGAATCGCGGCCTGGAAATCGATTCCGCCGTCGCCGACGGCCCGCAGTCGGTGATTCTGCCGCAGGTGACCTACGGCATCGCGGTGCGCATGGCGGTGATGGCGCTGATCATGGGCGGATCCGCGGAACCGGCGGGAGGGAGACGCTGATGGGTCTCGTGATCAAAGGCGGACACCTGATCGACCCGGCCCACGGCGTGGACGGGAAAAAAGATCTCTTCGTCGATGACGCCGGCTTCGTGGCCGGCGTCGGCAAGGCGCCGGCGGGATTCAAGGCCGGAAAGACGATCGAGGCGCGCGGCCGAATCGTCTGTCCGGGCCTCGTGGATCTGCGTGCGCGGCTGCGCGAACCGGGTCTGGAGCACAAAGCGACCATCGAATCCGAGGTGCGTGCTGCGGTCGCCGCCGGCATCACCACGCTTTGCTGTCCGCCCGACACCTATCCGGTGATCGACACGCCGGCCATGGCGCAGATGATCCAGTCGCGCGCCTGGCGCTTCGAGCTGGCTTTCATTCACCCGCTCGGAGCGCTCACCCAGGGGCTGGAGGGAAAGCGGCTGACCGACATGGAGGCGCTCGACGAAGCCGGCTGCGTCGGGTTCACCAACGCGTTGGCGCCGATCACCGACACACTCGTGTTGCGCCGTGCCATGGAATACGCCGCCACGCTCGATCTGACGGTGTTCCTGCACGCCGAGGACCCGTGGCTGCGCAACAGCGGCTGCGTGCACGAAGGCGAGTCCGGCACGCGCCTCGGGCTCCCGGGTATTCCCGAGGCGGCCGAAACCGTGGCCGTGGCGCGCGACTTGGCGCTGATCGAGCAGACCGGTTGCCGCGCGCACTTCTGCGGCCTGTCCAGCGCGCGCGCCGTGGCCATGCTGGCCGAGGCGCAGAAACAGGGCCTGCCCGTGAGCGCCGACGTTACGGCGCACCACCTGCACCTGACCGAGCACGACATCGGCGACTTCAACACCCAGTGCCATGTACGCCCGCCGCTGCGCGGCTCGCAAGATCGCAAGGGTTTGCGCAAGGCGTTGAAAACCGGTGTCATCGGCGCCATCTGTTCGGACCACCAGCCGCACGAACCGGACGCCAAGCTCGCGCCCTTCGCCCAGTCCGAACCGGGCATCTCGGGCCTGGGAACCCTGTTGCCGCTGACGCTCAGGCTGGTGGACGAGAAGCTGCTGACCTTGCCGGAGGCGATTGCACTGCTGACGCACAAGCCCGCGGAAATCATCGGTGTGGACACCGGTCACCTCGGTGTCGGCGCCACGGCGGATATCTGCCTCTTCGATCCGGAGGCGCGCTGGATCCTCACGGAAGACAAGCTCGTTTCGCGCGGACACAATACGCCGTTTCAGGGGCAGGAATTCCGCGGACGCATCACGCACACATTGATCGGCGGCAAACTTGTTTTCAATCTCGACTCCGCAAATTGATTGCGTCGTTCCCGTTACAGGCAAGCGCGGCATATCCAAAACAAAAAGCCCCTTTCGGGGCTTTTTGTTTCATATCGCCAAACGGGATTTCCAACGCGCGCAGGGCTGACGACAGGACCTTATTTGAAGGTGACGTTGCGCATCGATTCGCCGAGCTCGCGGCTCTTCGAATCCTTGCCCTCGAGCTTGATGCGCAGTCGCACGTCGTTGACCGAGTCGGCGTTGCGCAGCGCATCGTCGTAGGAAACGAGATCGGCCTCGTAGAGATTGAACAGCGACTGATCGAAAGTCTGCATGCCGGCTTCGCTTGACTTGGCCATGAGATCCTTGATCTCGGGAATCTTGCCTTCCATGATGAGGTCGGCGATCAGCGGCGAATTGATCATGACTTCCACCGCCGGCACGCGCCCCTTCCCGCTCTTCATCGGGATCAGTCGCTGCGAAACGATGGCCTTCAGGTTGAGCCCCAGGTCCATCAGCAACTGATTGCGCTTCTCTTCGGGGAAGAAGTTGATGATGCGATCGAGCGCCTGGTTGGCGTTGTTGGCGTGCAGCGTGGACAGACACAGATGGCCGGTTTCGGAAAACTGGATGGCGAGATCCATGGTTTCGCGTGAACGGATTTCGCCGATCAGGATCACGTCCGGCGCCTGACGCATGGCATTTTTCAGCGCCACATCGTAGGACACCGTATCCACGCCGACCTCGCGCTGGTTCACGATGCAATTCTTGTGGTCGTGCACGTATTCCACCGGATCCTCGATGGTGAGGATGTGCCCGTAGCTGTATTCGTTGCGATAGCCGATCATCGCCGCCAGCGAGGTCGATTTGCCCGAACCGGTGCCGCCGACGAACAGGATCAGACCACGCTTGGTCAGCGCCAGGTCCGCCAGCACCTTGGGCAGATGCAGGTCGTCGAAGCGCGGGATATCGGTATTGATGGTACGCAGCACCATGCCGACGCGCTGCTGCTGCATGAACACGTTGACACGGAACCGGCCGATCTCCTGAGGCGAGATCGCGAAGTTGCATTCGTTGCTCGCCTCGAACTGCCGGCGCTGATCCTCGTTCATGATGCCGTAGGCGAACGCGCGCGACTGCTCCGGCGTCAGCGCCTGTTTCGTGACCGGCATGATCTTGCCGTCGACCTTGATGGAAGGCGGCACCCCGGCCGTGATGAACAGGTCGGAAGCCTTCTTGTGCTTCATGAGTTTGAGCAGGTCGATGAAATTCATTTGGTCTTGCTCCCGGCGGACGACGCAGCCATCGCGGACACGGCGTTAAACATGTCCTTGTTCGCGGCCACGGTGCGCGCATCGTCCACGTGCACCTGGCGCGTGCGCACCAGGTCCTGCAGGCACTGATCGAGCGTCTGCATGCCGACGTTCTGACCGGTCTGGATGGAGGAGTACATCTGCGCCACCTTGTTCTCGCGAATCAGGTTACGGATCGCCGGCGTGCCGATCATGATCTCGTGCGCCGCAACGCGGCCGCCGCCGATTTTCTTGAGCAGGGTTTGCGATATCACCGCGCGCAGCGACTCGGAAAGCATGGCGCGCACCATGTCCTTCTCGGCCGCCGGGAACACGTCGATGATGCGATCGATGGTCTTGGCGGCGGAACTGGTATGCAACGTGCCGAACACCAGGTGGCCGGTCTCGGCGCCGGTGAGTGCGAGGCGGATCGTTTCCAGGTCGCGCATTTCGCCGACCAGAATCACGTCGGGGTCTTCGCGCAGCGCCGAACGCAGGGCGTTGTTGAAGCCGAGCGTGTCCTTGCCGATTTCACGCTGGTTGATCAGGCAGTTCTTGCTGGTATGCACGAATTCGATCGGGTCCTCGATGGTGAGGATATGCCCGTGCTCGGTCTCGTTGACGTGGTTGACCATGGCCGCCAGCGTCGTGGACTTTCCCGAACCGGTCGGACCGGTCACCAGCACCAGACCGCGCGGCTGGTCGGCGATCTGCTTGAACACCGGCGGCGCGTTCAGCTGTTCGAGCGTCAGCACTTTCGACGGAATGGTCCGGAACACCGCCGCGGGTCCGCGATTCTGATTGAAGGCATTGACGCGGAAGCGCGCGATATTGGGCAGCTCGAAGGAAAAATCGGTTTCGAAAAATTCCTCGAAGTCCTTCTGCTGCTTGTCCGACATGATGTCATAGATCATGTTGTGGACGGTGCGATCGTCCAGCGGGTCCACGTTGATGCGCTTGATGTCGCCGTCCACGCGAATCAGCGGGGGCAGTCCGGACGACAAATGCAGGTCGGAGGCGTTCTGTTTGAAAGCAAACGCCAGCAGTTCGGCGATATCCATCAGGTTCTCCGTGGGTCGTGGGACATTAAAAACGTTATAAATTCGACCCTTGCATTAATTTCTAGTCCATTCCGGCCGGTCCTGCAAACGCACGACGGCCCGCCGGTCGGCCGCTTTCGTCTTTCAGGGCCGGTTTCCGCGGGATTTCGACTTCCGTTCACCGGAGCGTGGCTTTAAACTTCGCCGGCCATGGCCTTTTCTTCCTCGAATTCGGGACACCCTCTGGTTGGATTCATCGGCGCCGGCAACATGGCGCGCAGCCTCGCCGGGGGGCTGCTGAAAAACGGCTGGCAGCCCGAGCGGATCATCCTCTCCGACCCTGAGCCGACCCAGCGCCAGGCAATCGAAACCGTGCTGGGCATCAAGGCTTTCGCCGATAACAACGAGGTTGCGGCGCGCGCGGATATCCTGGTGCTCGCGGTCAAGCCGCAGATTCTCGCGGACGTGACCAAGGCGCTGGCCGCCGCGGCGCAGAAGAAAAAGCCCCTGATCGTCTCCATCGCGGCCGGCGTGCGCGTCGAGGAAATCGACCGCTGGCTAGGGGGCGGATTCGCGATCGTGCGCGCCATGCCCAACACCGCCGCGCTGATCGGCAGCGGTGCTTCGGGCCTGTATGCCAACGCACGCGCCAACGAAGCCATGCGCAATCAGGCCGAATCCATCCTGCGCGCGGTGGGCGTCGCGGTATGGCTCGATGAAGAATACCTGATGGACGTGGTGACGGCCCTGTCCGGCAGCGGGCCGGCGTATTTTTTCCTGGTCATGGAGGCGCTCGAACAGGCGGCGATCGAATCCGGCCTCGACCCCAAACAGGCCAGACTGCTGACGCTCGAAACCGCCTTCGGCGCCGCCAAGATGGCGCTCGAAGGCCATGAGGAACCGTCACAGTTGCGGCGTCGCGTCACTTCACCCGGCGGCACCACGGAGCAGGCGGTAAAGGTGCTGGAAGAAGGCGGCCTGCGGCGGCTTTTCAAGAGCGCCGTGCAAGCGGCCAGCGAACGGGGGCGCGCCATCGCCGACATGTTCGGAAAGAACGCATGAATTCATTCTTCAGCGAGGCCGCCGCGCTCATCATCGAGGTGGTTTTCGGTCTCTACATCATGGCGGTGCTGTTGCGGTTTCTGTTCCAGATGGTGCGCGCGGATTTCTACAACCCGATTTCCCAGTTCCTCGTGGCGCTGACCAACCCGCTGCTGAAGCCGCTGCGTCGCGTGATTCCCGGCGTGTACGGCATCGATGCCGCCTCGCTGGTGCTGCTGGTGGCGCTCAAGGGTCTGGAGGTGTTTCTTATTTTCCTGCTCAACGGCTACGCGTTCGAGCCGCTGCCGCTCTTTATCGCCGCCGTCGTGGACTTGTCGCGGCTGACCATCAATATCTACTTCTATGCCGTTTTGCTGCGCGTCATCCTGAGCTGGTTCATGCCCTATGGCATGCAACATAACCCTGCGGGCGATCTGCTGGTGAGCCTGACGGAACCGCTGATGCGGCCGGCGCGGCGCCTGATCCCGGCCGTCGGAGGGCTGGATCTTTCTCCGATCGTCGTGCTTGTGGGCTTGCAGCTGCTGCAACTCGCGCTCGCCCATTTGCTGCGCTAGCGCCCATTGCCTCAGGTGAAAATCTCATTTCAGAATTAACCTCCCATAACTGCGATAAGCACCTCTCATTGGGCGCTTCTGCCGCCGTCTCCGAAAGAGCTGCGCCTCGAGATCCGGCGGCTACATGAGCTGGTTTCGTCGTGATGGCTCGGACCTCGTCCTGCAGGTACGAGTCCAGCCACGCGCGAGCCGGGATGCCATTGCCGGCGTCATGGGCGACTGCCTCAAAATCCGGCTTACCGCTCCGCCGGTGGAAGGCAGGGCCAATGACTGCCTGATCGCCTATCTGGCGGAGCTTTTCGGCGTACCGAAAAGCCAGGTCATCCTGGAACGGGGCAATTCCTCCAGGCAAAAGCTGCTACGCATCCGTACCCCGAAAAAACTGCCCAAAAACCTCGACTGGGGCGCTTAAAAAGACCCTGTTACCCGACACTGGGTTTGACGTTTAAGCGGGAAGAGTCGCGATGAGTCTGGAAGAGATGGGATGGCGACACGAGACCGAGAAAACAACAGCTTAGGGAAGCCAGCGGCAGCTTGCTTCAATAATATGCCAAATCGCGGCCGACACTGGGTTTGGCGAAAGTCGCATTAAGGCGCGACACTTGGTTTGGCACCTTAAAATACGTAAGTAGCTGATTTCCCGCTAAATCGAAAAATTTAGTTCCTGGTTTCACGGGGAGAAGTTGGACGAAGTTGGACGTTCGCGTCCAACTTCGTCATACAGCAATGATTTTTAAAAGGAATTGGCCGGAGAAATGATCGACGGTCATCATGTATCGTCAACGCCGGCGGCTTCCTTTGTCTTCATCCAATACCGGTGTAACGTGGTTTTTGAGGGTGCTCTACCAGGACCGAAGACATCGCGGCATGATTGCGCGAGCGCGACGAACCCCATCACCGGCAACATTTCATCGACAAAAGCCTTGATCGCAGCGTCGATCTCAATCTTTGATTTGCGATGTGGGCAGCGCGGTGGTGCCGTGCCGTGCGCAATACGATCTTCCCAGTAGCGAGCGATTTGTTTCCAAGACGGCGCGCGTTCCTTCCCGAACCGTTCGAGGCATGCACGCGCGACGGTATTGTAGGGCGCCTGAGGCGTGAGTGTATCGACAAATCCGCGGACCTCCGCGTCGAGCCTAAGGATTGATGGCTGACCAGGTCGATGCTCGCGGCGCCACTGCTTGCGCTGTTCCTCAATTGTGCTCATGGCTTTGACGGCGTTCAATCATGCCCTTAAGGCCGGTAATCACCTTTGAAATAACCTCCTGGTCCGCAAACCGCAGAGACGAAACGCCGAAATAGTGTTCGAGCCAATGTCCCAACGCGCGCTCGTCACAAAACCCTGTGTATTGTTCCCACAGTATACGGACCAGGATCACCTGGGCGGGCGTGGCCATGCCTGGGCGATCACCGTAGGCGTTGCGCGCCGCATCCGATTCGAACCCCAGTAGCTTGAAGGCGCGCATCAGCTCGACAAACCCAGCATCGTCGAGTTCTTTGGAGCTGCAAACGCCGCCGCACGCCTCAAGCAATTTGCGATACTGCTCATCGGTCAGGCCGAGCTTGGCCTTGGCGACGTGGATCAGGCTGATTTTCTTTTTTGAGATCGACATGTGGATGTTGGGCTGAGTTGAAATCTCACAATTCCGTCATTGTCGGTATCTGCATATACATCCATTCCGCGCGCATGGATGAGACGAAGCCAGGTCATCAACGGTTCGCCGCTTTGACCTATTTTTGTCTCGCGCACTATGCGATCACTGAGCGCGGCAGCTTTCTTCAGCCATTCTTTATCCCTAGCGGGATCGAGCGCACAGGCCAACAAATCCACGACCAATCCGATCGGTAGCGAAGAAGCAGGTTGCGTGCTGGGGTGAACGACGACATTATCTTTGGCTGGTGGTGCTGCCTCGTTCCGCTTTTCGGTCAGCAGGCGCATAAATCCTGCTTCGCAGTTTTCCCCGTCGCTTTTTATGCGCGACATATAATCGATACTGATTTCCAACAAATTATCAACGTTCGAGAGGTCATCGTCGCTCTCCCTGGCAAAGAGTGGATTGTCGATTGCGGCTTTCAGTAAAGTCTGAACCTTGTTCGTGTTGTACTGCAAATCAAGAAACGCATTTAGAGTCGTCTCATATCTTTCGGCAGGGTTGCGTGTCGTCATGGATGATCCTCTACTCCGTGTGTGTTGAATGAATCGTTATCGAGCCCCGTCCCTTATCGATTGCTACAGGAGACGCTCCCGGGGAATGGCTCGTTCCAGACCGTGATGTCGAGCCCATGCCGCATCCAGGCGCCACTGCATCGCCAGGGGCAGTGCGCGTTCGTCCACTGGAAGAAGGCGCGATATCTATGCAGAGAAACGCAATGGCGCTTGGTGCGCCCATCGCGCACGACGGTAATCACCGCACCGCCCGTGCGGCGGTACGCTTTGATCTGAGCAAGGGGCTCGCGTGTCTTATCGTTCATGACTCACTCCCGAGCTTGGAATGCTTACAGCCCTTGCGGCAGGCCATATAGAGCGCCACGCGCGTCGGATTCGTGGTGGCGAAGGGCCGAGCCTGGTGGTCCTGGCAACGCTTCTTGGAGATCGCGCCGAGCACCGGGCAATCATGCGTCTGCTTCATCAGCGCGCCCATGACGCGGGCCTCGATGCGGTCCAAACGTCCGGTATAAGTGCCCTTTAAAACCTGATTTATCGTGGTCTGCGACATGCCGATCAGTCGCGCAACTTTATTTTGCGAGGTACGTTTGCACTCTTCGCGCAGTACTTCGATCCATTCGGCGTCAGTCATTGGTCACCTCGCTGCGTGGGGCACCGCCGTAATGACTGGCAATGCGTGATCACGTCTTCGGCAGCAAGGTCGAACTTCTTGCCTAAAATTTTCCTACCCTCCACTGGATCGATCAGCGCGAAACCGCCGCGGTTGTTGTCGCTGCGCCTCCCGCGCGCTTTATTTGCGACAAGCCCGATGCGCCTTGCTGCTCTGCGTGCCTCAGATTCAATGTTGCGGTTCCGTTTAATTGTTTGCCTTGCTTGTGGCCCCATGTTCGCGGTTGCAGGGTGGCTTTGCTCGCTTGCTGGCGCCGGCGGCCAATCGATTCCGTTCCTGGTTAGCTCGCTGTCCGATTGGCCGAACACTTCCCGCACGTTCGGGTCGTAGACCATACCTGATCGCTGCGGGATCGGCTGAAGTGGGCCGGTATTGCGTGCGAGTTGGAAGACGGTATATGAACCAGGGCGACCGGTCTCGCGTTTTTTGGCGATGCGCAGGTAGCCGGCTTGCACGAGCCGCCGCACGTAGAAAAAAAGATTGTCCATTCTGATTTCTGAAGTCATTTTCAATTGCGGTAAGGTAAACATCCTTAAAATCCGCATGCAGCGCCAAGCTTTCGCGCGGTCATCGTTAAAAGGACGGCGACGAGTATAACCACGCAATTTAGGAACCGGTTTGATATCCGCCTCAGGATGCACCTGGTCAAGGCTAAAGCTGGCCATCAGGCGACCCTCGCGATGCGCGTTTGCGGTGCGCCTGACAACACGAAGGCGCGCCCGTTCCAATCCGCGGCGCCGAGGCGCTTGAGCGCGTGCTTTTTGGCATAGGATTCGATGCGCGACAGCCCGACCACCAGACCGCGCATGCTGCCGCCGGTTTTCTGATGCAGCTCGGCGAGCAGATCGTCCGACACCTCCACTTCGCACACCGTTTCGGCCAGCACGCGCGCATCCTCGACATCGGCCGGTTTGAATTCCACCCACTGCGAGATGCGCCCGGCCAGTTGCTCGCGGTGCATGATGCGCTGGCGGAAATCCTTCATGCCGATCAGGATCAACGGCATGGTGGAAAGATCATGCAGATCGCGCAGCGATTCCAGCAGGCGCTTGTTGCCGATGAGGTAATCGGCCTCGTCCACGAACAACGGCCGGCCGGTGAGCGCGAGCTTATCGATGATGAAATCCATCATCGCGGAACAGCTCTGCAGCGGCTTGGCATCCAGCTCGCGCATGATCGCGCCGAGCATGGCGCTCGGCTTCCATAAAGCCAGCGCGCGCACGTACACAGCGTGCACGTGGTTGGCGTACCAGGCGGCGGCCGTGGTCTTGCCGAGACCAGTGTTTCCGCAGATGAGGCCGATACCGGGCACGCCAATATCGCGCGAGGCGAGGGACTCGCCGGCCTGTGACAGCAGACGCAGATTTTTCACGGGGGCGATCGCGTGTTTCATTTTCGGCACTCCTGATCGGATTAACTCTTAGCTCCGAGCGCGCGCGAGACCATCACGTTCGCGCGATACTCGGGGGTGGTTTCGTAGGCACGCATCCAGGCGACTTCCGCGTCGGTCAGATCACTCCGACGTGAAAGCGCCTGGTAGCGCGCCCACAGATCTTCGTCGTCCTGCTCGCGCGCAGCGCTCATGAGCCGCTCGACGATGGCGCCGCCGCGATCGAGCGCGTCTTGATTCGGCCGATTCGCCGGCGTGAGCGCCGCGACGGCCTCGGCGGCGGCCGCGAGCCCGGCGCTGTCATGCGTCTCGGCCGGCGCCGGGAAGAGGCTCAGTTTGCCGCTCTTGAGCGCGCGGTCGCGCAGGATGTCGTCCACGATGTCGTCGGTCTTGATCGCGCGCGCGGCGGCCTTGAGCGCGCGGCGTTCCTCCTGCACGCGTTGTTTCTGGATCTCGCGCCCGCGCGCGGCGACTTCCTGGCGGTTCATGCCGGTGCGCTCCGGGCATTCGGCGATACACAGGAATTCGCGGTCCGGACCGCCGAACACGTATATGCGCCCGAGGTCCTGTTCGATGGCATCGAAGCGCACCAGCACCGATTCGCCGACGTAGGCTTCGAGTTCGGGCGCGATGAACCAGGCGTTGTCGATCTGGATGCCCTTCTTTTGCACCGTGCGCATGCCGTGGTTGTCCGGCGCTTCGGCGAGCAAGATGTCGAGCGCGCGCTCGTCGTCGATGCGGCGCACCGACTCACGCCAGGCGGCGATGACCTCGAATGGCGTCTTGCCCTGCACGCCGTCGTGCGGCCGATGCAAATAGATGTCGTCACACCAGGCGTCGCAGAATTTCTGGAATTCGGCCGCCGTCATGTTGACCTCGATCACGGCATTACGCTGCATGAGGCGGTCGGAGAAAGACCGGCGATCGCGGATGGCCTGGCGGTCCGCGACGTTATGGCCGATGAAACCATCGAGCAGCTCCACCAGGTCATGGGCGAAGCTGCGGAAGAAACGCTCGATATGCGGCTTGTGCCAGGGCTGGAACGGCGGGCACAGCGTCTGCTGGATCGCCAGCGAATCGAACACGCGCGTGATGTGGTGGCCTTTATAATCCGCGCCATTGTCGGTCTTGGCTTCTTCCGGCACGCCCCAATCGAGCAGCGCGTGCCGCACCAGCGTGGCGACCGCCGTGGCCTTGTTGGTCTTGCTGATAAAAAGCTTCGAGCGCCGGCTGAACACGTCGATTACGCCGAGCACCGTGTGGCGGCCGTCGGCCAGCATTACGTCGGCCGGCGTAGAGTCGAATTCCCACCGCTGATTGAGGCGCCGCACGCCTTCGCTTTGCGATCCGAAGGCGACCATGTAGCGGCCCTTCCAGGCGTCGGGATTGGCGAGCGCCATGAGGGTCTGCGCGTTCTCGGATTTCCACTGATTGATCCAGCGTTCCAGCGAGCGCATCGACGGCAGGGCGGTGTCGGTATTGCCAAGGCGCGCTTCCAGCATCTGCATGACGTGCGTGGCACGCGCATGCGGCTTGGCGGCGAGCAGGCCGACGATGAGATCGCGCACCGCGGGCTGTGTGTCGATCTTGCCTCGTCCTCTACTTCCTGCATAGCGGCCGGCAAGGCCATCAACTCCGTGATTTTTGATCTCTCGGCGCCAGCGGTTGAGTGAAGTCGGAGAAACATCACGCACTATCTCGCGCACGAACGTGGGCATCTCGATCGCGCCGCAATTGTATTGCGCAGCGAATTGATGCTCGGAATCAGTGAGCGAGAGCTTATGCGTCTTTTGGAATTCCTTGCGCGCGCGCAGGATGGCAAGCTTGGCGTCGAGCCGACGTTGGCCGCGTTCGGGGAGTGAGGTGGATTTCTTGAGGGATTCGAGGCGACGGTTATGTGCCGCTTCAATTGTGGTCTGTTCTTTGACCTGGAGCTTCCGGCCTTCGTCCGCGCCGACTTTCGCGCTTGGAGATTCGCTCAACAGCTCGGCATGTTGCCGCGTGTGAAAAGCCTGGCGAACGGCCTCCGGCAGCGAGTTGATATGAAACTCAGTTTTGGACCCACCTTGAACCGGTATCTTCCGCGCCTTCCACCCCTCGCGGCGTCCACGTGCTTTCACCCGTTTCGCTGTGGTTGGCATTCCGGGCAAGCGCAATTCGGCAATCTCTTCAGGACAGAGCCATTCCCTCATGAGCTGCTCCTTTCGCGCGGTTCTTGAGCGCCGGCCAATAGCATGGACGGTGATTACGCTGCCCGGTGTTTGTGAGGGTCTATGCCGGAAGCTTTGATAAGCCGGCCGCGGAGATCCCGCCCTCCCTTTCCATTCCATCCTCCGATCAAAGCCGCCCGGGCGGCAGCGGCGTTGATATCGTGCGCTTTACACCATGCTCCGAGCGTGGTGCCCTTGGAGATAAAGGCGATGCGCACTTTTCGATAGAGCCCTTGACCGGGAACTGCATTACCAATATTCATGGCGTTGTCTCCGAATTAAATAGATACTTAATTTCATGTAAAAAACTTATTGTTTATTTTATAAACAAAATTACGTTATTGCAAACAAAATGAAAACCATGGAGTTAGAGGGCGTTTTGGGCAGGTTAGCCTCGCTAACAGGCGCAAAAACCGATGCAGCCATCTCAAGCGAGCTGAGAGTCACTCCACAGACTCTCGCCAATTGGAAGAGGCGCGGGAAAGTGCCCTTCGAGGAACTCTGCGAGTTTGCTCAACGACGAGGGGTGTCCCTCGATTATGTCCTGTTCGGGAAAAAGGCACGAATCGATCCCGCCATCTTCAAGGAAGTACAGCGGGCATTAAGGGGCGAGCTAAGTGAGATGAGGGAATTAGATGACGAAGAATTCGACGCCTACACGGTAACCATCTACAACGAGATTCCATCAGTCGATGATCCGGAGATGCGGCAGCGAATTGTCGCCGGCTTTGTCGTTATTGCTGGCCGAGAGAAATTGAAGGAATTTATAAGAGTCTCAGAGTGGCTCATACCACGATGGGAAACTTTGCCGCCGGAGTTGCGGCAATTTCCAAGTTTCAGCGGCGTCGAGAACCTAACGAAAGATGGTCTGCAAAAGTTGCGTGATGACGCAATGAGGCGCCTGGAAGATCTCGATGCATTTCTTAAATCGCTATCTGCACAGAGCGTTAATGCCACGCAAAAGGACAATGCCGCCACGGAACCAGAAGCATCTCATGTAGTGACTTTGTCGAGACAGAAGAGCATCAAAGATCGCGAGCATAAGGTCGCGCCCAGTCGCGGTACTGTGCGCGGGGGCGGGAAGAAGAAAAAAAAGAAATGAAGTGCGTCGGCCAGCGGCTGCGCTGATGAGCCAAAAATACCCTTCCTCAGAGTTTTTCAGGCATCCCGTCAAACCGCCTACGATGCCCCAGGAGCGTTTCAGGGCTATCCCGCCCCGTTCGCAAAAAGATCGCATTTTTTAATAGGGGGTTAATAGGGTTCCCGGGGGTGTTCCGTGGGACTCTGTGACCCCATTTCCGACCCTGTCACATGTCTGGGCGACATTTTGGTTGTCAGCCCGCCCTCTTCCCGCCTGAATTCAAATCAATTATTAAAACTCTTTACAAGTATTCCAGTAAGTGAGGTTAGTAGACTTGTCGTCCTATTTTCGACAGGAGCGACCGCAACGTGTCAAAACATTCACATGCCCTTGCAGCAGCCGCGCCCATACTTGCCTGCGTTCTAACTGAAGCGTTTCAGTATGATCGGACTCTAGCACGCCGCGTAACATGCCCCTGATGCACTTCATCGTCATGATCGTTATTTTCTACACCGCCGCCCAACTATTCGCTGGCCGTGCGGTGAAACCATGAAGCTCATGCCTGACGATCTGCCGGAGTCGCTGCGCGAGGTCATGGACCTCATCGGTCTGCAGGCGACATTCAGGCTGGTCCAGCATTTCGGTGGCGCGATCGCCGTGTACGTGCCACACCAGATCGAGACCGATCACCAATTGGCGGTTGCGTTGGGTCTGCCCGCCGCGCGCAAGCTCGCCGTCTACTATGGCGGCGCTGAACTGCGTAACATTCCACGCTGCGCTTTTGGGCTGCGGCGTATCCGCAACGCCGAAATCGACCGCCGCCATCGCGCAGGTGATTCCGCACTGAATCTCGCGCGCGCATTCGGCCTCACCGAACGCCAGGTCAGGACGATCCTCAGCGAAGCCCGCGACCGCACGGACGAGAAATAGGCAGTGTTCTGATCACCAACACATACCAGGAGAAAGAAATATGGCTAAGAATTCAAGCGTCGTTGCCGTAGCTGGACCCACCCTTCATGAAAAACTCGATCACCGCGCGGAGCTGCGACAGCGCCTCGATGAGGTCACATTGGAATTTATGCATGCTCAGGAAACCGTGCGGAGAAAAAATTCCGAGTTGATCGAAGCCAAGGCCGAGATCGGCGGTTATCTGAATGCAGAAGGAAAACTCATCGATCAGCGTTATCAGGCGCGGCTTGAGGATGCGCGCACGCGGGTCGAGAAAACGCAATCGGCACTGGAAGCGGCGCGGAAAAAATCCTCGGTGCTGAAAGACGAAATCAATAGTCTGGAGCGCGAGCTGGCGCAGTCGCGCGGCGGCATTAAAAGTTCCGAAGAAGTTTTATCGTTTCAGCGCGATATCGGCGCAGCGCGGGCCGAAGTTACGCGCACCGAATCCCTCCTGGCAGAGCAGCACCGCCGCCGCGCCGATGCGCAAGCGCGCCTACAGGCCGACGAGCGCGGCGCGGAACGCGCAGACCTGGCCGCGAAGGTGGCTCTCGGAGAGATCGACGACAAGCGTTTGCAGGAATTCGATGCCGAAACCGAGAAGCGACAACAAGCGATGGATGGCGTGGCCGCCGAGGTGCTACCCATCATCGAGGCGGCGGATTCAGCGATTGCCGGACTGGAGCGACGGCTTGAAGCCGCGCGCCGCGCGCTGTCCGATCTGGAAGCCAAGCGCCCCGCCGTCCTCAGCATGTATTTTTACTCCCTGGTCGAAGTCGAGGGCGCGCGTTATCTGGAGCTTGCCCACGATCTGAACGACAGCTACCTCAAACTGATGGCTCTGGATGATCTTATCGACGGCAATACGCTCAGATCGGATTTTCATCAACCGATGATGGAAATTCCAAACTTCGATCTCAACGCGCACCAGCCGCTCGGATCTCAGGCTGAAAAATGGATGCTGTATAAACCGGGGCGCGCTGATTTTGATAAGGCGCGCGGGAAACTGATTGATCAAATGCGCGCACTGGGGATTGAGATAGATTTGGCGGGATGCTGATGATCGCAAGGCTCAGCGGGGTCGCTCCTGATCCTGAGGGTCCCGCCATCTTTTTGCCGCTTCACGGCCTCGGCCTGAGGTTATCTTGAGCGGGCACTACGCGCGCGGAATGGCTACTGCATCCGCGCGTGCTGTATCACCCAACGATCGGTCGATTTCGTTGGGTGCTGTCGGTGCAGTAGGCGGGGCTGCCGGTGTCCGCAAGGCCCGGCGCGCTTCAGCAGCGTCTTTCGGCCCCGCCTATTTTTCTGTTTTAGTCACGAGGTATCCACATGCTCATTAATGACATCGGCGTGAACGATCAAGAGGCGCTGGTGATCGTCCGCAAAAAAATCGCCACGGCACGGGCCGCGGTCGAGAAGGCCGAGGCGCAACTGCGGGAGTATGAGATGGAGCGTAAAGCCAATCTTAAGCCCACGGTAAAGGTGCTGTTAAAGCAGCGGAAGATGACCCTGTCACGCGGCAGGCTGGATCGTTTGAAGAAAGCATTAGCTCTCGCCGAGCGTGCCGAGCGCGAGCTGCTCGATCGTATTTCCAATTCACGGTCAGAGATCACGGCGAGGGAACAAAGATGAGCGGCGCGAAGCTTGTATTCAAAATCGAAGCTGTTGATAAGGCCACAGCGACGATCCGCGGGTTAAGCAATAACATCGCGCGATTGAGCAAAGTCGTCGCGGCCACGCGCAATTTTCAGAACCGACTCAGCAATGTTTCCGATACGCTGCGCAGCTTGCGCACCGGTTTCTTCTACGTCGCTGCGGCGGCCACCTCTGCGCTTTATCCGATGAAGCGCACGATCGACAATCTCTCCGAGATCAACGACATCGCCGCCTCGTTCGGGATTTCGGCGCGCGAGCTGCAGCGCCTGACCGCGTCTCTGACGCTCGACGGATCGAGCATCAGGGACGCGGCGCAATCGCTTAAGTTTCTGCAGCAGAACGCCGTCGCTGCGCTCACCGGCAGCGAGGAAATGGAGACCTGGTTCCACCGCGCCGGCATCTCGGCCGAGTTCCTGAGCAAGAACCTTAAGGACCCGAAGGCGCTGCTCTATGCATTCGCCGACGGGCTCCAGCGCATCGAAACGCCGGCAGTGCGCGTTGCGATCGCGAACGCGGTGCTCGGCAAGAGCAGCGCGCGCGTGCTGCAGACGCTGTCGCGCGGATCGCAAGAGATCAAGCGCCAGGGCGACGAGGCTGAACGGCTCGGCCAGATACTGGACGACAAGACCATCGCGGCGATGGACGCGGCGGGCGACTCGATCTTGACAATGCAACGCACCATCGGCGGCCTGACGGCTGTCATCACCGCCGCGGCGCTGCCGGTTATCGGGAAAATCACGAACGGCGTGGTTAGCTGGGTGCAGGCGAACCGCAAACTCATCGAGACTCGCGCGCAGGAGTTCTTCAAGTGGCTGCTCGATGATCTGCCTACTATTTGGAAAAACATCAAGAAAACCGCGAACACGATTTGGGAAATCGTGAGTGCAGTCAACTCCGTGGTGCAATCTTTTGGGGGCTGGAATACGGCGATCACTGTCCTCGCCGCGTTTATTGCCGCCAAACTTATCATCCAGCTCGCCGCCCTGACATTCTCTATTGCCAAACTCGGTATCGTGATGCTCGCAACTCCCCTTGGTGCGTTTGGGGCCGCCATCGGTGTATTAGGATTCCTCGTTTATGAGGTGATGTCGCACTGGGACAAACTACCTGAATTCTTCAGCGGCATATGGGATGCCATCATCGAAGGCACTCGTGTTTTTATTAAAGTCGCGTTCTACCCACTGATCAAATTGCTCGAATTGATTCATAGGCTCATGCCCGAGCGCATCCGCACCGGCACCGACTTTGGGCGCGGCCTGGGCGCGAGCCTCGACTGGGTCAACGGACGCCCGACCAGTCCGGTATTTGGTACCGGCGGCATGGCCAGCGGCAGGCCGACGGTAGCCTCGCCGTTCGCCGGTGGCGGCCGTGATAGCGTCGCTCAAACACTGGACGGCGAGATCAGAATCAAGCTCGACAGCGAGGGCCGCCCGCAACTGACGATGCTCAAGAGCAATACTAGGGGCGTGGATTTCAGCGTGGACATGGGCCGCACGCTGTCTATTCAATAACGGACGAGTGAGAGAACGGGCGATGCCTGGCGTGGATCTCAGCGTTAACGGCAAGATTTATCGCGGATGGAAGTCCGTGCGCGTGGAGCGCTCGATCGAGAACGTGTGCGGATCGTTCGAGATTGGCACCTCCGAACGCTTGCTGGCCAATGATTGGGTGTCGGGATTCGACGAAGGGCTACTGGTAGATGTCGGCAACGAATGCACGCTCGCTGTCGATGGCACGCCTCTTGTTACCGGCTACGTGGATGACATCGCCCGTGAGATCGATGCCTCTGCTCATGCAGTATCGATCAGCGGGCGAGACAAGACCGGCGACCTGGTTGACTGTTCCGCAGTCTACAAAACCGGCATTTTCTATAATTTCGATCTGGCGTATATAGCGCAGGCACTCCTTAAGCCGTTCAAAATCGGCCTCTTTATAAATACCGATCTTGGAGCACAGTTCCGAAAAGTAAGAATCGAACCCGGCGAGAGCGTCTTCGAACTCTTGGACCGCTTGGCGCGCCATCGCGGCGTGCTGCTCACGACCGATGGCCGGGGCAATCTTGTCATTACGCGCGCCGGTGTCGGTTTAAACACGGAAGACGCTAATCTTAAACTGACCAGGATCAGCGAGGTTTTGGTCCTGGGCAATAACATCTTGAGCATGCGGATCGAGAGAAGCCAGCGCGACCGTTACAGCGAGTACACCGTCAAAGGTCAAATCCCGCTCAATGACAACATCACTCCCGTATACAACGATCGACTGAAAGCAGTCGCAAAGAACGAAACCATCGCCCGATATCGCCCCTTGATTATTGTCGCAGAGCAGCCAGATTACATCGCCAGATTCAACCTGCGCGCGAAATGGGAGCGCAATGTGCGTGAGGGCCGGTCAACGCGCATCACTGTGACGGTGCAGGGTTGGCAACACGCAGATGGCTTCTGGACGCCGAACCGCATCGTCCATCTCATAGCCAAACCGCTGGGGATCGAGGGGGGCGATCTGCTCATCGTCTCCGTGACGTACACCTTGGATGAAAATGGAACGCGAACCGAGATGTCGCTCACCTGGCCGTGGGCATTCGATCCGTTGCCGACGCCCGAGAAGGAGTTTCTGATTCCATGAGGGCGTTCAGCAAACTTCTCGCGCCACTTGCGCGGCGACTGCGCTTAATGATTGGTCGCTCGACCATCGTTCTCACCAACGATAATAAGAACCTGCAAGAGTTGCAGGTTACTATCCTGAACGATGATGTTGACGATTCTATCGAGCGGTTTCAAGAGTACGGATTCACGTCCCGCCCGAAACCCGGCGCCGAGGCGATCATCTTGTGTGTGGGAGGCAGCCGCGCTCACGCCATCGCCGTGGCCGTCGATGACCGACGTTACCGCCTGAAGTCACTCGCCGAGGGTGAAGTCGCGTTATATACAGACGAAGGCGATTACATCCACTTCAAGCGCGGTCGCGTGATCGAGGTCATGGCCGGCGCGAAGGTGAAGATCACCGCGCCCGAAGTCGAGGTTATCGCGAGCACGAAGGTCACGCTGGACACGCCGCTCGCGCACGTGACGGGCGCGCTGCAGGTGGACGGCCCAGCGGCCGTGACGGGCGCGCTATCGTCCGCGACCTCCGTGGCGGACCCGAACGGCACGATGCAGTCGATGCGGAACATCTATAACGGGCACATGCATAACGATCCGCAAGGCGGAACAGTTGGAACGCCGAATCAAACCATGTAGGTCATCAGGGACGCGAGAACGAATGTCAGATACCGATTATCCTGAAATTTTGTCTGATCTCTCTTCCAAGGTTTGCAACACCTTGGTGAACACCGGGATGGCAAAGCCACAGGCACACGCCGCCGCTTCTGCTGTTACGGAGCATATTTCAGAGCACTGGGGCGGTCAGCTTATCTACATCCCGAAAGCGTATAAATTCAAGCTGTCTGCCAAGTATCAGGAAATTCTTCGCAAATGGACCGGGCGCAACGCTGGAGAGCTGAGCCGGGAGATGGGAGTTTCTGTGCAACGCATTTATCAAATCATCAAAGAAGAGCGGCAACGCCAAAAATTGAATAAATCCAAGGAACGGAAATTCCATGACCGATAACTGTTGCCGTACCAGCTTTGCCGCCTGCATTCTCGAACTCGCCTCAGGCGAACGCGAACTCCAGCTTTTGCCCGCCGGAAAATTCCGCGCACATGACGGACGCCCAACCGATATACCCGCCTGGTACATCGATGCCGCGCTCGCGCAACGCGTAATCGCCGCCACGCAGGCGCGCACCAATCCTCTCGTCATCGACTACGAACACCAGACGCTCAATGCCGAGAAGAACGGCCAGGCCGCGCCGGCGGCCGGCTGGTGGGACGCGAAGAACATGGTCTGGCGCGAAGGCCAGGGGCTGTTCGTCACCGATGTGACCTGGACCGAGAAAGCCAGCGCCATGATCGCCGCGGGCGAATACAAGTTTTTTTCGCCGGTCTTCAAATACGACAAGAAGACCGGCGCGGTGACCGCGATCCTCATGGGCGCGATCACCAATTACCCCGCGATCGACGGCATGGAGACGCTCGCTGCTCGCGCCGCCGCCCGGTTTTCAACGCAACCGGAGCAGGGTTCTAAAGAAGACGAGATATCGGCGGAGGAACTCGCCGTTTGCCATTTGATGGGGTTGGAGCAAGACGAGTACATTAGGAGCCGTGCGGCGTCCAGAAAACATGATTCGGCGATCGGTCTCGCAATCACCAGAGGCGGTCAGCCTGCCTGCGATGGAGAAGGCGGCCTGAGCGCGGAAGAGTTATCCGTGTGCCGGTCGATGGGCCTTCCCCCGCACGAGTACAAGAAGAATCGCGCACGGTAGAGTAGAGTGGAAATGAACGGGACTTACAACAGGGGTTTAAAGATGCGTTACTGGCTTCTTACGGCGTTCCTTCTGGTCTTCTTTGCGCCTGCCCATGCGGAGATCACCGCTAAGGACTTCGACCTCAAGGAATGCCACTGGCGGCATTCACTTGATTCGCGCGATTGCGAGAGCCACCGAAACGATCCCGCCGCGTTTAAGAAGTACATCGCTTATCTGAATTCTCTGCCTGGCAAGACAGACCTAGAAAAAATGACTGAGGACATGCGGAGGTTCTGCAAACAGAAAGGCTACCGAGGTGGAGCGCCGGGCGAACGTATTCAGATCGTGGACTATTGCTCAACCCTCGACGGGTTCTACCCGGAACAGATTAACGTCATCCGCTCGACGGAGGGCGAGACTTGGGTCTTTAGAAAGGGTTTTAATCTGCTCTATGTGGACCGGCAGTCCGGGATGATCAAGCAGGTAGTCACGAGCAGGTAGCCCGCCAAATGCCGCCCCGACCAGGCGCACACAGTCGTTGATCCCCTTTTTACGGGGGCTCAATACCCCGTTTTGTAGCCCACTATCTTGCGTCCCCGCAGCGAAAACAGCCTCATTTTTCGTCCCCGTTCGCCAAACCCAGTGTCGCCGTTCGCCAAACCCAGTGTCGCCTTACAGACCCCACCCCATCTCGCCGCACCCCTCAATACCCAGCCCATTTTTCACTCGCGTGGGGGCTGGATATAGTTTTTATTTAAGTTTATATTCTAACCACCTGTATTAGCGGGGGATTCAATATAATGATAAGCGCGCAAAGGCTGGAAGAAAGGCCCCGGTTGGCCATCAATGAATTCAGCCGGCGATTGGGGGAATACAAACACTGGCGCGACGAACTGATCGAAATCCTCATCGAATATCAGAACTGGGTCGAAGGCCACGGACTCGCGAGCGGCGATGAGGATTTGCAGCTTTACGAACTCATTGACGCGCTCCGTTCCGACAAACTCACGATCGCCCTGGTGGGCGAATTCTCCCGCGGCAAAACCGAACTCATCAACGCCATCTTCTTCGCCGATCAGCGGCAACGGCTGCTGCCGTCGGAAGCCGGTCGCACCACGATGTGTCCGACCGAATTACGCTACGATGCAACGGAACCGGCGTGCCTGAAGCTGCTGCCCATCGAGACGCGCAAAACCACCGCCACGATTTCGGAATACCGGCGCACGCCCGCCGCCTGGACCGTGATACCGCTGGATCTCGACTCGCCGAAAAAAATTGCCGAAACCTTTTTGCAGATCGTCAAAACCAAACCGGTCACCGTGGGCCAGGCCGAGGAGATCGGTCTTTATCATCCGGACGTGGAAGCCATGTCGTACATGCTCAACAGCGATGGCATGGTGGAGATTCCCGTCTGGCGTCATGCCATCATCAATTATCCGCACCCGCTGCTGAAACGGGGACTGGTGGTGCTGGACACGCCGGGGCTCAACTCGCTCGGCACCGAACCGGAATTGACGTTGAGCATGCTGCCGGGCGCGCAGGCGGTGCTGTTCGTGCTCGCCGCCGACACCGGGGTAACCCGAACCGATCTGGAAATCTGGAAAAACCACGTCTGTCTCACCAAGGGAGGCAGAGCCGAGGGGCGCCTCGTGGCGCTGAACAAAATCGACACGCTGTGGGACGAATTGAGCAACAACACGGCCGTCGCCACGACCATCGCGCGCCAGACGCAGGATACGGCGCGAACGCTCGGCATCGGCAAGAACCAGGTGCTGCCCGTCTCCGCGCAAAAAGGCCTGCTTGGCAAGATCAAATCGGACTACGCGCTGATCGATCGCAGCGGTTTGCCGATGCTGGAAACCACGTTGTCGAACGACATCATTCCGGCGCGCCAGGAACTGCTGCGCGAGCGCGTGATTCACGACATCGGTTCCATGGTCGGAACCACCAGCGCGATGATCGAGGCAAGGCTCAACGCGGTCGAGGAACAGATCGAGGAACTGCGGGCGCTCAGCGGCGAGAACCGCGAAGCCATCCAGAATCTGGTTGCGCATTGGCGCGATGAAAAACAGTCGTATGACCGGACCCTCGCCAGTTTCCAGAATATGCGCGCGGTGCTGTCCGACCAGATCAAGATTCTGCTCGATTACCTGAGCGTCGAAACCTTCGACGAGCTGGCACAGAGGAGCCGTCAAGACATGGCGGGGTCGTGGACCACACCGGGTCTGCGGGACGGAATGAAAGTCCTGTTCGACGGGGTTCTGGAAATCATGGAAAAAGCCAACAAACAGACCCAGCAGATACGGTCCCTGGTCCAGTCCGTCTACAACAAATTTCACAGCGAACACGGGCTGGCAAAGATAAAGCCCATGAATTTTTCACTGCTGCCGTATCGAAGCCAGATGCAGAAACTGCACGATGAGGCCGAACATTTTCGCAACAGTCCGAGGATGATCGTCACCGAACAGCATTTCGTGGTGCAGAAATTCTTCGTCACGCTGGTGGGCCGGGCGCGCGAGCTGATCCAGGAATGCAACGCCGCCGCCCGCGCCTGGAGCAAGGCGATCATGGGGCCGATCCTTACGCAGGTACGCGAGCACAAGACCCTGATGGATCAGCGCCTCGATAATCTGAAGAAGGTGCACGAGGATTTTGCCAATCTGGGCGGCCGCATCGCCGAACTGGAGTCCAACCACCAAAATCTTGAAAACCAGCAGTTGGTCATCCGCAACATGCTGCGCAAGATCAACCAGCCGCTCCCGCTGGACCCGTAATTTCCCGGCGCAAAAAAAGGCCGGAGGGTTTTCCCTCCGGCCCGGACAGCTTTATGAAACAGGTTTACTTCGCCGCGGACGCGGTCGCCGTCAGCGTCTGATCGATCGACGAGAAGATGATGCTCGGGATCAGGGTATTCTTGGCGAACGCCATGTAACCGGAATCCCAGAAGTACAGCTGCATACGCCACATCTCGCCATACTGCACCACCTTCACTTCCTTGCCGTCATTGATGACCAGCACTTCCATCGGCATGGCCGGCGCATGGTCCACGCCCGGATACGGCGCGTCCTTGGACTTGCCATCGCTGCGGAAGTCGGAGTTGATGCGGATGCACTTGTTTTCGGTATAGTCGTTGGTGATGCCGAAGTAGACGGCATTCGCGCCCACCGGAATCTTGCTCAGCAGACGCCAGCCGGAAGAATCGTCAACGCCCTTGTCCTGGCTCGCGCGCAGCGTGTTTTCCACGCGGGCAACGACGGCGTTAAAGTTCTCGGCTTTGTCCTTGAAAACATCATTCTGGCTTTCCTTCCAGTTGCGGAACTTGGCCATCATCTTGGCCGGGCCGTCACCGTTGAACTTGTTCAGCGCCTTCTCGGTACGAACCGGCTCAAGCTGCACGGAAACCTGCTTGCCCGGCACCTTGGCCGCGACGTCCTTGATTTCCTGGGCCGTGGCTTTCGCCGCCGCCAACAGTTTGTCGTAGTTCTTGGACCCGGCGTAGAAGACCATGGCGTGGGCGGTGGGGTTGCCCATGTTGATATGGACCTTCTTGCCTTCGCCATACTCGTATACGCCGATGCGAAGCACCTGCGCCGAGATGGTGTTGGGTGTCTCATCCTTGGCCGCTTCCATGTAGGCGGGCGACGTCAGAATGTATACACGGGCCTGCTGCACCTTGTCGGTGTAGGTCAGATCGCGCTTGGCTTGCAGGGTCAGCTTGGATTCGGCCAGGGCCTTTTCCAGTGCTGCGGTCGTGTCATTGAACGATCCCGACGCTTCCAGAATGCGCTCAAAAATCCCGTACTCCTCTGCTGCGAACGCGTTGCCGATCCCCAGTACAAACGCAAAAATCAGGGCAAAAAACCGGCTCAGCTTTGTAGATTTGGACTTCATAGGACTCTCCTCCTCAAATGCCTCTTAGTTAAAAACTTGTGACAGGTTTCTAATCCGTTATGGATTTAAATTCCTGCCGGACATTGTGCTGATTCTCGTGCTAGTCTGCAACTGCTTGTCAGAATATAAATGTTAGTTATTGATTTTATTTAGTTTTATTTTTTTTCGCTTGCGGGACCCGCCTAAGATGAATGGTCCGTGAAAAAAGACTTGGCCTCTCACCGGTTTACCGGTGAGAGGCCAATGACCAGCAGACTCCGAATGCCTTGAACAGGCGGAGATGAATTACGGGGTCAGGTGCAGAACCTTGAGCACGGTGATGGCCTGATTGAAGCCCTGATCGGCGGACAGGCGCCATAACCGCACCGCTTCGTCCTGGTTCTCGTCCACACCATCGCCCTTCATATACATGAGGCCTAGATTGAACTGCGCCGCGGCATACCCCTGCTTGGACGCCATGGCCCACCACTTCACGGCTTCAGCCGGATCCTGCTTCAAGCCCGTGCCTTCGGCGTAATACAGACCCAGATTGAACTGAGCTTCCGTGTGCCCCTGCAGAGCCGCCATGCGCCACCATTGCGCGGCGGCATTGAGATCGCGCGCCACACCGGTGCCGGTGGCATAAAGCACGCCCAGGTTGTACTGGGCAATAACGTGCCCCTGCTCGGCAGCTCTGCGATACCAGCGCACCGCTTCGATCATGTCTTTGGCCACGCCGCCATCGCCGCGGTTATACAGAACCGCGAGGGTAAACTGCGCCTCGGTATCGCCCTGCTCGGCAAGCGAATGCCACACCTTCACTGCTTCGGAGCGACGACCGCTGTTATATTGCACCAACGCAACCTGATCGGTGGCGATCGCCTGATGCTCGGCTGGCTGGGACTCCGCACGTATCGGAATCGCCGGGAAAGCCGCTTCCGACAGCGCCGCTGACGCCGAAGCGCCGCACAGCATCGATACCAAGCCCAACACCGCGCCCACCGCTGTTACAGCGGCAAAACACGTCATTCTTTCCGTAGTAATACCGGGCATAACCCTCTCCCCAAAAGCAAAAACGATTTAATCCGGGGAGAAAATGCAAGAGCTATGCCACCCGATATACAGCTTTATAATCAATGGGTTGATATAAGCACCCAAATGCTGATTTCCCTGATAAATGGCCATAATCCGGTGCTGGATGACAATTCTGGCGGGATGGACGGCCTGGAAGAGTGGATTTCCCTCCCGCGGGAGGTTGAAGGAAGAATCCCGATTCCATTCGCGTCCGGGTAGATTCGCCCGTGGACAAAGGAGAAACCGACCGGGAATGGCAGTGCTAAGATGAAACTGTCTTTAGCGCCCGACATCATCGGACGCACGATTTAAAACCGAAAACAAACCGAGACATCCGTGCCCAAACAATCGCTGCTCAGATCAAAGATGTTCTGGGTGGGTATCCTTTATTTCGCGCAGGGTTTTCCGTTCGGCCTTTTCTACGACGTCTTCCCGGTGCATTTTCGCCAGCTTGGCGTCGACCTGCGCGAAATCGGCCTGCTCTCGTTGCTCGGGCTCGCCTGGACCATCAAGTTCCTGTGGGCCCCGGCAATAGATCACTACCGCCATCATCGCCGCTGGATGCTCGCGGTGGATCTCGCCATGGGCGCGGTATCGCTGTACCTCTCGATGCAGGCGGGTTTCGGGCCGCCGGTGTGGATCGCCATCGGCGTGTTTACGCTGCTCTCCGCCACCAACGACATCGCGATCGACGGCTACACCATCGAGTTCCTGGATAAAAAAGAATTGGGGCTGGCGAATGGCGTCCGCATCGGCATGGGACGCGTCGGCATTCTCGCCGCGGGCGTAATCCTTATATTGAGCGATTATCTCGGCTGGCCCGGCGCCTATACCGCCGCGGCCGGCATCCTGGCAGTGCTCGGTGTCGTCTGCCTGTACGCGCCCAGGGAAATGTCTTTCGGCGTGCGCAAACCCTTGACGCTCGGGAGCGAATTCGCCGGCATTCTGCGTCGCCCGCGCGCGTTCACGTTTGTGGTCCTGTTCCTGCTTGGAACCTTGTGGCTTATCAACAACGCCGCGCATTGGTCTGCCAAACTGGAAGGCTTCTGGTGGTATGCCTGCGCCATTGCCGGAGCGTTGATGGCGCTGAGCTTCCTGTCGCGGGACAGATCGAAAACGGCAAAAAACAACGAAACCAAACTGACCGAAGGGCCGATGTTCGGCGCGCTGATGGAGATGTTGCAGCGTCCGTACATCATTCCGGTCATCGTGTTCGTGCTGATCTTCAAGCTTGGCGACAGCTCCATGGGCTTCATGGTAAAGCCGTTCTGGGTCGACGCGGGTTTCAGCGCCACCCAGATCGGCCTGGTGTCGGTCAACCTCGGGCTGGTCCTGTCGATCACCGGCGGCATCGTCGGCGGCTGGTTCACCGATCGCGTCGGGATTTTCAAGGCGCTGTGGATACTCGGTCTGTTCCAGGCGTTGTCCAATCTCGGTTACGTCTGGGCCGCTTCCACCCTGCCGCTCGCGAGCAGCGGTGCGCCGATGCTGGCGGAGTACAAAATGATTCTCTATGGCGCCAGCGCCTTCGAATCCTTCACCGGCGGGCTCGGCACCGCGGCCTTTCTCGCGTTCCTGATGGCGATCGTGAACAAACAGCATTCGGCGACCGAATACGCGATCCTGTCCTCGGTGTTCGCGCTCTCGCGTCAGCTCGCCGGCTACGCTTCCGGCTTCGGCGCGCACTACATGGGCTATGCGCCGTATTTCCTGCTGACGTTCTTCCTGTCGTTTCCGGCCTATGCGTTGCTGCCGTGGGTGAAGAAGATGCTGGGTTACGCGGAACAGCAGAAAGGCTGGGGGCAGGAATAACGGGAAATCGAAAAATCAGTCGCCGCTGTTCGTCTCGATCAGTTCATCCAGCCCGCCTTCCATGTGCAGTTCGGTCAGCTCGGTGAAGCCGCCGATGCATTTTCCGTCGATCACGATCTGCGGCACGGTGCGCGCACCGTTCGTGACCCGCGCGAATTCGCGCAACGCGCTCTTGTCAACGTCCACGCGCACCTCGTCGAACGGGATGTTCCACTTCTGCAACAGTTGCTTGGCCTTGGTGCAATAAGGACAAGAGCCGGTGCTGTAAACTGTCACTCGCGCCATACGATTTTCCAGACTCCTATCTAAGCTTGCAGTCGTAATCAATTATCAACGGCGCGTGATCGGAGAAACGCTTGTCCTTGTATATGCGCTCCCGCTCCGCCTTCTTGGCGATACCCGGTGTGGCGATCTGATAGTCGATACGCCAACCCACGTTCTTTTCATACGCCCGACCGCGGTTGGACCACCAGGTATATTGATCAGGCTTGTCGTTGAGCGTGCGGAACACGTCCACCCAGCCGAGTTCGTCGAACACCTGCGTCAGCCACGCGCGTTCCTCGGGCAGGAAACCGGAATTCTTCTGGTTCGATTTCCAGTTCTTCAGGTCGATCTCCTTGTGTGCGATGTTCCAGTCGCCGCAGAGAATATACTCGCGCCCGTCGTGGCGAAGTTTTTTGAGCACGGGATAGAAATGATCCATGAAGCGATATTTCGATTCCTGGCGGTGCGGGCCCGCGGAACCCGAAGGCAGATAAAGGGAAACGACGCTGAGTTTGCCGAAGGCGGCCTGCAGATAGCGTCCTTCGTCGTCGTGCTCCTTGGAGCCGAAGCCGACGCGCACCTTGTCCGGCCGGTCGCGGCTGTAAAGCGCCACCCCGGCATAGCCTTTCTTCTCGGCGCAGTTGAAAAATCCATGGAACCCCCTGGGCGCCAGCATCTCGGCCGTGAGGTCGGCTTCCTGCGCCTTGACCTCCTGCAGGCACACGACGTCGGCGTTCCGGCGCGCCAGCCATTCGAACAGGCCCTTCTTGGCCGCGGAACGGAGGCCGTTGACGTTGAGCGTGATGACGCGCATGGGTTTTTATCATAACCGACTTTCCACGCCGTGACGCGCCGATTAGAATCGTGGCCATGAAAGATTATCAGCGCGAGTTTCTCGATTTCGCCATCGAGTGTCAGGCGCTGCGCTTCGGCGAATTCACCCTCAAATCCGGACGCGTCAGTCCGTATTTCTTCAACAGCGGATTGTTCAACACCGGCCACAAGCTGGCGCGGCTCGGGCGGTTCTACGCCCGCGCCATCGCCGACAGCGGCATAGCCTTCGACATGGTTTACGGCCCCGCCTACAAGGGCGTACCGCTCGCCTGCGCCACGACCATGGCAATCGCCGACCGTGACGTGCCATACGCCTTCAACCGCAAGGAAGTGAAGAAATACGGTGAGGGCGGCATCATTGTCGGCCACCCGCTCCAGGGAAAAGTGCTGATCGTGGACGACGTCATCTCCGCCGGCACTTCGATCCGGGAATCGGTGCAGATCATCAAGACCGCCGGCGCCACGCCGGTCGGCGTGGCCATCGCTCTCAATCGCCAGGAACGCGGTGAAGGCACGACATCCGCGGTACAGGAAGTGGAAACGACGCTGGGGTTGCGCGTGATCAGCATCGTCGCGCTGGAAACACTGCTGGATTACCTGGACGGGAAAGACGGCGCGCGCCGTTATCTCGACGCCATCGACGCCTACCGCCGCGCCTACGGAACCTGAAACGATCCACGCCGTCTGATCGGACGGAGATCGCGATGTTGGTCATATCCCGGAATATCCATATCCAGGCCCCGGTCGAACGCGTCTTCGCGCTCATGGCCGACCCGGCCGCGCGCAGCGCGCTCGCGCCGCAGGTTCGTCCCATTCGGGTCGAGATCGAGGACGGCGGGCGGCTGCAAACGGGCAGCGTCTGCCATTTTCGCCTGCAAGCGGACAATCGCGTGCTGGATTACCGCACGCGCGTGCGCGAAATTCTGCCAAATCAGCGCATCGTGCTGGTCTCGGACTCCGCGGTATCGTTTGAGGTCGTCCTCGAAACCCGGCCGCAAGACGGCGGCACCCGGCTCACGCACACCGAGCGTTTCGAACCGAAGGAAGAAATGTTGCGCCTGGCGCTGACGCCGACGCCGGCGGATACGATCATGGAAGAAATCTGCCGCTGGCTGCCGTTAGTGGATCCGGAATACGCCGCGCGCGTGCGCAGCGGCCGGGAAGAAATGCTGGAGCAGAAGCTGGGCGAGAATCTCGAGCAGTGGCTGGACGCCATCAAGCAGCATCTCGAAGACACCCGACCCACCTGACTACTTTTCTCCTTCTTTTTCCTTTTCTTTTTCCGGCGACTCGCGCCGCTCGTGGAAGCGCGTGATCTGCGTCTGCCTGGCCATGCGGATCGAACCGTCGTGCACCGCGCCGCGCGCGATCGCCACCACCGGGCTCGTGATCTTGCCGCGCACGAAAGCGGTGCGCGCCAGCTCCAGTTTGGCGATCGCGTGAATGTCGCCTTCCACGTGACCGGCGATCACGATGCTGTTGGCGCGGATGTTTCCCTTCCAGCGACCGCCCTCGCCGAGCACCAGCGTTCCCTCGATCTCGCACTCGCCCTGCACCTGGCCGTAGACGATGTGATTGTCCTTTCCCTGGATCGTGCCCATGTACACGGTCTCCGGCCCGAGCATGCCGGTAAAATCGCCGACGTGATCGAGCGTGCGGCGGCGCTGCTTCCTGCCGAACTTCACCAAGATTTCTTCGATTTTCAAGTCTGGATTTCCCTGTTTGTACCGGTCGAGGATCGAATGCATCCCGTCCAAATAATACTAGCAGGCGCCGGGAACGGCGTTGTCAGAGCACGAGCTTCAAACCCACGAGTATCGTGACGATCTCGAAGGCGCGCTTGATCCAGAGGTTGCCCTTGACGATCGACCAGTGCGCACCGAGATAGCCGCCAGCGAGCGAGCCCAGCAGCAAGGCCGGCAGCCACGACCACTTGATCTCGCCCAGAACGCCCAGGGTGACCGCGCCGGCGCCGTTCCAGAACAGCCCCACCAGCACCAGCGTGTAGGCCACCGCGCGGCGGTAGTCGAGCCCGAACCAGCGCACCAGCCACAGGGTGCAGAACAGGCCGGTGCCCGAGGTGAGCGATCCATTGAGCACGCCGACCGCGAACAATCCGGCGCCGCCCACGGCGAAGCCGCGGCGCGTGCGATGAATCGGCGCATGTTCCAGGCCCAATTGCTTATGAAGATACGAGTAGACGCCGATGCCGATCGTGAGGATGCCGAGCGAAACGCGGGCGATCGCGTCCGGCACATCGAGAATATAGGCCGCGCCCAGCACCACGCCGGGAAGTCCGGCGGCCAGAATGAAGAGCGAAAATTTCCACTCGAGCGATCTTTCGCGCACGTGCCGTAGCGTCGCGCCCACGCCGAGCGCGACGCTGGCGACCTTGTGGGTGGCGAGCGCCACCCCGAACGGGAGGCCGAGAAAGATCAGCGCCGGGAATTGCAGCAGGCCCGCGCCGCCGCCGGCGAACGCGGAAAACACGTTCGCCACCAATGACACCAGCAACAGCACCCACTGCTCGGTCCAGTTCACCGGCGCGCCGGACCGCGAAAGTTCCGGGGATTCATGGCCGCGGATTATGGCACAGGCCGTGCCGCCATGGCCGGACGCCGTCCTTCGGCGACGCCGCGCCGCAGGGCGGCCGCGGTTGACACAACGGTGAACCAGCACCTATCTTGGATAATAGTTATCAAGGAGTCGTCTCATGCCGCGAAATCCCCTCTTTTCCCTGCTTCTGACTCTGGCTCTGTGTCTGCCCGTTGCCGGCATGTCCGCCGTAACGGGTCCGACGATCAAGAAATGCAAGGACGCCACCGGCCGCTGGCATTACGGCGACACCGCGGCCGAGGAATGCGCCAAGTCCAAGATCACGGTGATGACGGACGAAGGCACGACCAAGAAGGTGATTGCCGCGCCGCCGACCGCGCAGGAACTCAAGGAACGCGAGGCGCGCAAGGAAATCGAAGAAGCCGAGCATCAGAAAGCAGCGGACCGGGAGAAAAAAGACGCGTTGCTCCTGGCCACCTACGGCGTGGAGGACGACATCACCTACATCCGCGACCGCAAGATCGCGCTGATCGAATCCTCGATCAAGGCTAGCGAGGAGACGCTGAAGTCGTTGCGCGCGGCGCTGACGCGCATGGAAGCGCAGGCGGCGGACGAAGAGAAAAGCGGCAAGGCCGACCCGTCCACGGCCAGAAACATCGAACAGACCCGGAAACAGATCGCGCGGCATGAATCCGTGGTCGCGGACAAGCGCGGGGAACAGGAGGCGCTGCGCAAGCAATACGCCGCGGAACTCGAACGCTACCGCGAACTCAAAAAAGGTCAGGCATCCAAGCTGCCCGCGGCCGCGAAAAAACCCTGAAACACCCGCACTGAAATAATCTCCGGTTTACAAAACCCGCGCTCCGGCAAACCGCGCTCACTCCGCTTTCGGTTCCGGCGCCACCCAGCGCCGCCCCTGTGGCGTCTGTTCCTGTTTCCAGAACGGCGCGCGGGTTTTCAATTCGTCGATGACGTAGCGGCAGGCGGCGAACGCCGCCTCGCGGCGCTCCGCCCACACCGCCACACACACGATCGGATCGTTGGGGCTCAATTCGCCGTAACGGTGGATCACCAGCAGGTCCGCGATCGGCCAGCGCGATGATGCCTCGGCGGCGACGCGCTCCAGATGTTTCTGCGTCATCGGCGCGTAATGTTCGAGCGTCATGGCCCGCACCGCGCGGTCCTGGTTGAAATCCCGCAGCGTGCCGACGAACACCGTCGTGGCGCCGAACTTTCCGGCCAGAGCCGATTGCGCTTCCTGATGATGCACGATCTCGCGCCACGGATCGAAAGCCTCAGCCAGCAAACGCACGGTCATGGCGCGCCTCCGGTCACGGGCGGGAAGAACGCCACCTCGTCCCCGTCGCGCACCGGCTGATCGGGCCGGGCATACTCCATATTGATCGCCGCCAGCAGGTTATCGGGCATGGCAACGCGCGTGCTTTGCCGCCAGACATCGGCAACATTACTGATGCCCGCGCAGTCGATGGCCTCCCGCTCCTTCCCCACCCGCTCGCGTACACTGGCAAAAAACCTGACCGTAATGCTCATGAATTAAATCCCCTGCATTTAATAAGGTGGACGTCAGGACGTTCTGCGATAGAATAACCGCCCTCCCGAGGGTTCGCAGCAAGCTGCCGCAGGGCCCATGCCTTGCCGCGGGTAAATCGTTTTTTCCAAGGGTCGGTATCACCCTCCGCAAATAAGTGAAACTTATGAGCGGCACCAGTAATTCTAATTAGTTTTGGGGTCGGTGACGCTATACAGTTCCGCGGCTCAGGCGTGGCGACACCATAAAAATTTCAAGCATTTCCTGGCGCCAAGGGGAAGAGGTTTCCAGTACGTCCGGACGAGCAAAACACAGCGACTTTTATTACCTCTAGACGAACGGAGTAGAACAACATTTATGTCTAAACTGGTCAATCCACATGGTGGCGGCGAACTGAAACCGCTGCTTCTGAAAGACGCGGCGCTCACCGACGAAAAAAAGCGCGCGCAATCCTTACCGAAAGTAAAAATCACCTCACGCGAAACCGGCGATGTCATCATGATGGGCATCGGCGGCTTCACCCCGCTCACCGGCTTCATGACCAAGGCCGACTGGCAGGGCGTGTGCGACGGCATGAAAATGGCCAGCGGCCTGTTCTGGCCGATCCCGATCACCCTGTCCACCGACAAGGTCACCGCACAAGGTATTAAGGAAGGCCAGGACGTGGCGCTCGTGGACGGCGCGTCCGGCGAGATCATGGCCACCATGAAGGTGACCGAGAAGTACGCGATCGACAAGGCGCACGAGTGCATGATGGTCTACAAGACCACCGACCTCGCGCACCCGGGCGTGAAGATGGTCATGGACCAGGGCGAAGTGAACCTCGCCGGTCCGGTGAAGGTGCTGTCCACCGGCAACTTCAAGCAGGAATACGGCGACCAGTTCATGACGCCGGCTGAAACCCGCGCCACGTTCGAGAAGCTGGGCTGGTCCAAGGTGGCCGCCTTCCAGACCCGCAACCCGATGCACCGCAGCCATGAATACCTGGCCAAGATCGCCATCGAGACCATGGACGGCGTGCTGATCCACTCGCTGCTCGGCGCGCTGAAGCCGGGCGACATCCCGGCCGAAGTCCGCTCCGAAGCCATCAGCGTGCTGGTCGAGAACTACTTCGCGCCGAACACCGTCATCCAGGCCGGTTACCCGCTCGACATGCGCTATGCCGGTCCGCGCGAGGCGCTGTTGCACGCGCTGTTCCGCCAGAACTACGGTTGCTCGCACCTGATCGTGGGCCGCGACCATGCCGGCGTGGGCGACTACTACGGCCCGTTCGACGCGCAGAAGATCTTCGACGAAATCCCGAAGGACGCGCTCGAAACCAAGAACATGAACATCGACTGGACCTTCTGGTGCAACAAGTGCGGCGGCATGGCCTCGCAGCGCACCTGCCCGCACACCAAGGACGACCGCATCCTGCTGTCCGGCACCAAGGTCCGCGCCATGCTCTCGGAAGGCCAGGACCTGCCGGTCGAGTTCAGCCGCCCGGAAGTGGCCGCCGTGCTGAAAAAGTACTACGCCGGCCTCACCGCCGAACAGAACGTCAAGGTGGAGCTGAAGGGCCATTCGGCCCAGTAGTTTAATTTTTAAAGAGTTAGGAGAGGAACGCCATTCGGTTGACATGGCCATATGTTCGCCGCCAGGCTGATGGTTTTTCAGCCGTGCTTCATGCGGATGCACACTGTCCGAATGATCATCGCCATCGTTGTGGGAACGCTGGTCGACAGGCGATAAGGGCGGCACAAAAATTTAATCTTTAAGACACTAAAATTTAAGCAGACAATCATGAGGATATTCTAATGTTTTTGAGCAATCCCTTTGCCGAGCTTTCAGCACAAATACCCGTTGCCGTCATGCAAGGGTATATCGTTTTGATGGTCGCGTTTGTGGTCATCGGAACCATACTCGACATGATGCACAAGAAGAGCGCGAAGTACTTTTTCCTGAATGCGGAAAAAGCCAAGAAGAACGCCAAGCGTGAAGTCGGTGCGGGTGAAAAAATCGCCATTGCCACCAAGGTGTTGGTGGTCGAAGTGGCGACCTCTGGCGAATTCAAAAATGTAAAACGCCGGCTTTCCCACCTGCTGACCATGTGGGGCACCGTTGTTTTTGTTGCCACGACTGCGATCCTGATTTTCAAATACCCAACCCCCGCCACTCCCGCACCCGCCATCCTGCCGCAACTCTGGCATATTGGCGCACTCATGCTCGCCGTCGGTGGATACTGGTTCTGGTTCTCTATCCGGGTGGATGTCTCGGCAGAAGGTCTTCCCTGGTACCGCGTGGAACGCGCCGATCTGTTTATTCTGTCCCTGCTCGCGACCTCTACCTTTGCTTTAATCTGGTCCTACACCCAATTTAACGGCATCGCCGGCTGGTCAACCCTGTTCCTGATTCTGTTCGCCGCCTCTGGCGTCGTGCTGTTCGGTGGCGTGTACTGGTCGAAGTTCGCGCACATGTTCTTCAAGCCTGCCGCCGCTTTCCAGAAGCGCGTGACCGTTGCCGATGGCTCGCGGGAAAGTCTGCCGCCTGATTACGATCTGTCGAGCCCTGAAGTGCACAAACTGTTTCCGGATGTCCCGATGTACATGGGCAAGAATCCGCCTAACATGGGCAAGGGCATCCGCCGCGAACCCGCGAAGCACTATTAAGTTAGCTATTACCAAAGCATTTAACTATTACCTAAGTAAAGAGAGAACATCATGCCAACATTCGTATATATGACTCGTTGCGATGGTTGCGGACAGTGCGTGGATATCTGTCCCTCAGACATCATGCATATCGACAAATCACTTCGTCGCGCCTACAACATCGAGCCCAACATGTGTTGGGAATGTTATTCGTGCGTGAAGGCCTGCCCGCACCACGCCATTGACGTGCGCGGTTATGCCGACTTTGCGCCACTGGGTCACTCGGTGCGCGTGCACCGTGATGAAGAAAAAGGTGTCATTGCCTGGCACATCAAGTTCCGCAATGGCAAAAAAGACCTGGAGCTGTTGGCGCCCATTACGACCAAGCCTTGGGGTACCGCGATTCCAAAACTGGCTGAAGTCGCTGCGCCAAGTAAGGACATGGTTAACAGCCAACTGTTGTTTAACGAGCCAAAGTATGTACGCATGGACAATGGCGGTTTAAATACCCTCCAGTCCAATGGCTTGTCACTTAAAGAAGGGGTGTACTACTAATGGGCTACAAGACTATTGTTGAAGACAATATCGATATCCTCGTTGCCGGTGCGGGCCTTGGCGGTACCGGCGCGGCGTTCGAAGCCAGATACTGGGGCAAGAACAAGAAGATCGTTATTGCCGAAAAAGCCAACATCGACCGTTCCGGTGCGGTAGCCCAAGGTCTGTACGCGATCAACTGCTACATGGGTACCCGTTTCGGCGAGAACAAGCCGGAAGATCACGTGCGCTATGCGCGTATCGACCTGATGGGCATGGTGCGTGAAGACCTGGCATTCGACATGGCGCGCCACGTGGACTCAGCGGTTCACCAGTTCGAGGAATGGGGTCTGCCGATCATGCGTAACGAGAAGACCGGCGCGTATTTGCGTGAAGGTCGCTGGCAGATCATGATTCACGGTGAATCGTACAAGCCCATCGTTGCTGAAGCCGCCAAGAAGTCGGCCGACAAGGTATACAACCGCGTCTGCCTGACTCACCTGCTGATGGACGAAGCCAAGGAAAACCGCGTAGCGGGCGCCGTTGGGTTCAACGTTCGTACCGGTAACTACCACGTATTCAAGGCCAAGACCGTTATCTGCGGTGCCGGTGGCGCCTCGAACATCTTCAAGCCACGTTCCGTCGGTGAAGGTGCAGGCCGTGTATGGTACGCACCGTGGTCATCGGGTTCTGCTTACGGTCTGATGATCGGCGCAGGCGCGAAAATGACACAAATGGAAAACCGTATCGTACTGGCCCGTTTCAAAGACGGTTACGGCCCGGTTGGCGCGTACTTCCTGCACCTGAAGACCTACACCCAGAACGCCTATGGTGAAGAGTACGAATCAAAGTGGTTCCCTGAACTGCAAAAGATGGTAGGCAAGGAATATCTGGATCCGGAGGCGTCTCACCGCACACATCGTCCGATTCCGACCTGTCTGCGTAATCACGCCATTATCTGCGAGGTGAACGCTGGTCGTGGTCCGATTCACATGGTCACGATGGAAGCCTTCCAGGATCCGCATCTGGAAGAGATCGGCTGGCACAACTTCCTCGGCATGACCGTTGGCCAGGCGGTACTTTGGGCCTCGACGGACGTGGACCCGAAGTACGAAAACCCCGAACTGACGACGTCTGAGCCTTATGTCATGGGTTCACACGCTACCGGTTGCGGTGCATGGGTCTCCGGACCGGAAGACGTCTCTCCGCCGGAATACTTCTGGGGCTACAACCGCATGACGACCGTTGAAGGTCTGTTCGGTTGCGGTGACGCGGCTGGTGGTACACCACACGCGTTCTCGTCCGGCTCCTTCACCGAAGGTCGTCTGGCCGCCAAGGCTGCCTGCAAGTACATCGACGATGGAAAAGCGGAAGGCATTCGCGTGTCTGACGAGCAGATCCAGCGTCGTAAGAAAGAGATCTACAAGCCGCTGGAAACCTATCAGGTTTATAGCAACGAAGTCGTTGCCGGTTCGGTGAATCCGAACTTCATCAACCCGAGACAGGGCCTGGATCGCCTGCAAAAGCTGATGGATGAGTATTGCGGTGGTTTTGGCGTCAACTACATGACCAACGACAAGCTGCTGAACATCGGCCTGAAGAAGATGGCGATTCTGGGCGAAGATCTGGAAAATGTGGCTGCTTCCGATATCCATGAACTGTTGCGTGCATGGGAACTGAAGCATCGCTTCCTGACTTCTGAAGCCGTGTTCCAGCATACCTTGTTCCGCAAGGAGACTCGTTGGCCGGGTTACTACTACCGTGGTGACGCCATGAAACTGGATGATACGAACTGGCACGTACTGACAGTATCTCGTCGTGACCCAAAGACGGGTGAGTACACCATGGAGAAAGCCCCGCTGTATCACCTGGTCGGTGACATCGAGGACAAAGACCTGGCCAAACTGAAGGCGGAAGGGCATCACTAAGCAATGATTGGCTTTTTTTAAAGCCAATTCTATTTGCGGGAAAAAAGGACTGACATGTAATGTGTTGGTCCTTTTTTTTCTACCCAATGAGAGCTATGTAAGTCAGTTCGTGTGATGAACATTCTTGAAAAAACCGATGAGGAGATATTGGCGATCGCCAATCCGATGTGGGCTGACCTCATCAAATACTCGAATGAAGGAAACTACGGTGCTTTTACCCGAAATTTTTCGTCTTCGTTTATTAAGGGGGCCAACGAAGTCGAATTGGGTAAGCAGTTTGCGAGAAGTGATTTAGCCAAAAACCTGTCAGAAGACTATAAATATCTTGGCACGATCCGCCGTGGCGAATACATCACTGTTTTGTACAAAGTCACTAACAAGAAAAATAACACCGAATGGCTCGGCAGACTGGTGCTGGGTTATGAGAAAGAAAAGATAAGAATTTTTGGCGCCACGTTGTTTTAAGCAAGGTTGCTCGATATGTCAGACGTGATTGAAGACAATAAATTCGTTGAATTGAATTACCGGGTCATCGATAACAAGACCGGTGACGTGCTGGTGACTGTCGAGTATCCATTGGGTTATGTGCATGGCGTCAATGATGTGATGTCCGATGACGTGACCAAGGAGCTGTATGGCAAGAAAGTCGGCGACGTCATCGAAGTGCCCGTTGACACGAAACTATTATACGGCGAGCGAGATGAATCGCTGGTATTCACCGATCGAATCGAAAATGTCCCGGAGGAATACCGGGAGATTGGCATGACCATCACCATGGAAAATGAAAAAGGCGAGATGAAGAGTTTTATTGTGACCCGGTTCGATGACAAGACCTTGACTGTCGATGGCAATAACCCGCTTTGCGGCCGAGAAATCACTTTCGTGCTGGAAGTGTTGTCAATACGTGACGCGACCGATGAAGAAATCGAGCATGGTGGCGCAGTCGACGCCAATCCGGATTTGAATGAAATACTTGCGCGCGCGCAGTGAAATACTCAACCAATTACATTTTGTACCCGGTCAACAGGGCCCTCGAACGCGCCATCGCGGATTCGCTGCGTTTGTTGAGCGATGAAGCGGCGGCAGCGGCCATGCCGGATACACAGGTAACGGTCGCGGATAAATTTCTTTACACACGCGGAAATTATGAGTTGCATCGTTTCAATACGAATATACTGGAATCTGCGCAAGCCGCGTTTGAATCGGCGTTAACAACAGAAAGCGATAGCCTGGTTCGTGCAACTCTCCTGAATAACCTGGGCAATGTGCTGGCCGCGCTCGCGCAAATTCGCAGGGATAACGATCTTTATGGCCAGTCTATTGCGTCATTCGAGAAGGCACTGGAACTTGTCAGCCAGGATACATCGCCATCTGCATGGGCCGAGACACAAGCCAATTTAGGAACTGCATTGCAGGCGTTGGGCCGACAGGAGGCGAACGCAAAATTACTGAATACGGCGGTCGATGCCTACACGGCGGCGTTACTGGTGTATTCAAGAAAAGAAACCCCGGAAGAATGGTTATTGGTCATGCATCAACTGGGCGCCGCGTTGCATTCGTACGGGCTCCTGCTCAAGGGCAACCGTACGTTGCACAAGGCTGTGGTTGCCTATAAAAATGCGCTGGCACTGCTTGATGCGGATAATTATGCATTCGAGTTAACCGCTACACATAATAACCGTGGCGCCGTTTTACACCACCTCGGCGAGTCGGAAGAAAACCCCGATCGCCTCAAAGAGGCGATTCATTCATATGAAAAGGCCTTAACGGTCAGCATGGAGCAGCAATTACCTTTTCACCTGGCGGTCATCATTCGCGTGAACAAGGCGACGGCACAAAATGTTCTGGCGGGGTTAACCAAGGATGCCGTGCTGGCACAGGATGTTGCCGATGAATTTGAATTGATCCTGGAATGCTTCCCGCATGCATTACAGCCACTTTGTGTAAAGCATTGTGAGGCGCAACTGAATCAGGCACGCAAGCTGGCGGGGTCTTTGGCTGCATAGAAAATCAAACGCGTGCTGAGAGCTTGTAGTCGATCTTGATAAAGGCGCCGATCTCGGCACAAAATTTGACGATACGGGCACCAAAACCGACATCGGGTGTTGTTTCATCCTTATCGATTGACAAGGTTAGCTCTACGCCGATTCGTGGCGACAGGTTATGGCTTTTACAGATCTCGATAATTTTGTCCTTGGCAGGTTCGACCTTTTTAAGAATTTCATTATCGATGAGTTTGTAAATATCTATCTCCTGGGTATCCGAAGTGATGGTACGTGTGGATAATTCCCATGAGCTGATGACTGGTTTATCAAGACTGCCGCGTGTGCCGGCATCGTTCACGGATGTTGGTTCCAGGCCGAGGATGCGGGTAATATCATTTGGGTCGAAGTGATAACCAGAGAGCCCGAAGTATGCTCGCCCTTTGTTGGCCGCCAAAATTGCTACCTCGTTAATAAATTGCTGAATGGATGCCGGATTATAACCTACAGGCAGGTACGCAGCGGCGCCAGTTGCATAAACAATAGGAATACTAGAATAAAATAATGTTGTGGAACAACCCGATCAAGTTGATGCTGCCAAATCGCTATTGGTGGTAAAATCCATGGGCATTTTTAGCAGCCACCATTTGTGGCGAGTTTAATCAAGGGTGTTGAAGTTTAGTGTCTGAAGCAAAACCGGAAAAAAAGCGCGACCCCAACAACCCCTGCCTGTTTTGCAAAGATCCACGTGGTGTATCTCTGGAACGTGAACTTGCTTACAGTGCCAGTGACACCTATGCGGTGAGCCCGGGGCATACCCTGGTCATCCCGAAACGGCATGTTGCCAGCTTTTTCGACCTGACTCAGGATGAGGTGGCGGCCTGTATGGACCTGATACACGAGGAGAAAAAACGCATCGACGCGGAATTTAACCCGGATGGCTACAATATCGGGGTTAACGTAGGCCCGGCTGCGGGGCAGAGTATTTTACATGTCCATATTCACATCATTCCCCGCTACAAGGGGGATGTCGAGAACCCCCAGGGGGGCGTGCGGCATGTGATTCCCAGGAATGCACATTACACGCGATAAATAGCATCATTTCGTCAGTTTTTTGTGGGAGGGGCTGACAGTCCTGTTGAAATTCCTCCCCGTCGCATTAACCATTGAGGAGCACTGATTATGAGTGACAAGCCAGTATTTACCAGACCTAAGGTTCCTGCAGGCAAAACAGAGTATGTGACGACTACCCAGATGGAAATCACACCGGGAAAATTCTTTGTTGGCTATGCGACCACCTGGAAATCTTTCCAGAAAGAAGTACCTTACAAAACTCCCAAGAAGCCCTGAGACAATCAGCCGCGCGACCCTGCCATGTCGCGCGGCGACTCAATGCAGAATTAGTTTGTAATATGCACGCTTTATAGAGCGTGCTTTTTTTTGAAATCCGGAAAATTGTATACGGCGAAGCTGGCGGAAGGATACGGAGAAGGAAATCGACTCGCCAGAGTAATTCCTTTCCTTTGATGCAAAAAAAGACCCCGCCTCTCGGCGGGGTCTTCGTTTCAAACTCTGCTTGCGCAGTGCTTGACGTTAGGCCGGCTGAACGTTCGCTGCCGACGGACCCTTCGGGCCCTGCTGCAGCTCGAACTTCACCTGCTGACCCTCGGTCAGGGACTTGAAGCCGCTGCCTTGGATCGCGGAATGATGCACGAAGACATCCTTGCTGCCGTCGGACGGGGTGATGAAACCGAAGCCCTTGGCGTCGTTGAACCACTTGACTGTACCTGTATTCACGAAATTACCTCTGTTATTTAGTTGAAATGCGATGTTTTGCAGTTCATTCCTGAAAGCGATCGCGGGAGTAACTGCCGGAGAAACTGGAAGGACCACCGAAGAGTCTGCAAGAACTGTACTGCAAGCGCGCACTATACACGAGTTGACCCCAATAGCTACTACTATATCGCAGGGCCGCGTGTGGCTCTGTCCCCGCCCGGGATCACCCTTCTTTACCGTCAATCTCGCGTGTCTGGCCGTGGGCTTTGCCGGAATTGTCGGCCATGCACTGTGGAACTCGTCATGACGGAGCGATAAATCAATAAGGTCAAACCCCGAGAAACTCACAGGATTAAACTCGATAACCTGTTCCGATGAATCATGCTGCCAACCGCCGATCAGAATTGATCGGCCGCCAATCGGGACGAGTGGAAATCTTTGTCGAGAATTTGTTACTAATAGACCGCTTCATAAATTCTGGAAGCAGTTTCAATAATCCATTTCGACAAAGGAGGTCATCATGATGAAGAAACACTTACTTACTGCGTTGGCACTGATGGCGGTCGCGGGCTTCGCCTGGGCCGGGTCCGGCAAGGTTTCGTTCCAGGACCTGGACGCGAACCGCGATGGCGTGATCAGCCCTGACGAGGCGAAGAAAGCGCCCGAGATCGCCAAGAAGTTCAGTCAGGCCGACACCAACCGGGACGGCAAACTCGATGCAGCGGAGTTCGCCGCACTGGAAACCATGCCGATGGAATCCGCACCCAAGGAAACGCGGTAACAGCGGCGCTCGTCCCCCATGCGGGGGAACTGACCCCATTCCCCGCCCATGCGGGGAATGGGTTCTTTCCGCCCCGCAACTCCAAAAGCGGCATTTGTGACACTTCGGGGCAACGCCGAGCCCCACGTGCTTGACCTTTGTACGAGCTTCCGCTATTTCTTATATTGTTGAGGGTTCCGCAACACAACACGCCAAAAGCCGCTAACCGGCGTGGACCATGTGGGGAAGCATGTCCTTATCCGCGATACATCATTGCTGGCTGGCCGTCGGACTGACGCTCGTCTCGACTTCCGCTTTGGGCGACGAGTCGGATGTCACGGTCCCCATGCATGGCAAGGGAAGAGCTACTTATTATGTGCAAGCCCAGGTCGCCGATCTCGACATCAACGACTTCATGGTCGACACCGGCTCGGGTTATCTGACCATCAACGAACAAACGCTGAACGCCCTGCAGGAACGAAAGCAGGCGCGGTACGTGAAAGAGCTGCGGGCGATTCTGGCCAACGGTTCCGAACTCGTCATTCCGATCTACGCCATCAACCAGCTGCGCATCGGCGGCTGCACCCTGCTCAACGTCGAGGCGGCCGTGTTCCCGGGGCGCACGCGCCAGATCCTCGGCCTCTCCGCCCTCAACAAGGCCGCCCCGTTCACCTTCTCCGTCGATCCGCCGGAGCTGGTGCTGAGCAACTGCGCCAGGAACGTGGAGGCGTCTTCGAAGCAACCGGCCCTGGCCGAGGCCACCGTCCCCGCCGAAACCGCGGCAATCAGCGTCACCACGAACCCGCCTCACCCGTAACGGCTTACCTGAAATCGAAATCGAGGAATTGCAGGCCCATGCCTTCCTCGGTCACGCGCACTACCCGGGCCGAAACCGTGGACAGTTTCTCGCCCCATAAATGGCCGGGTACGCGCAGCGACACGATCCGTCCCACCGGCGGGCATTTGTCCTTGTCGAGCAGGATGAACGCGCCGTGCGTGCTGAGGTTCCTGGTGACCAGGGCCACCTTGCCGAGATGGGGTGGGTCGAGAATCTCAACGGAAAGCGATGTTTCCTGACGTTCGCCGATGCGCTTTTCCAAGCGGCCCCTTTTTTTCTTGTGACGGTTATTGCTCCGCGTGTCATCTATTTCTAGCACGGGGCCGGGGAATTGCCAGAAAAACCCGGCGCTCGCGGCCATTCCGGTCCCGGCCTAGGCATCGGCGGCGCACGACCCGCCGCGCAACCATTGGCTCCATAGCCGGTCATAAATTGCGAGATCTGACTCCGCCAAAGGACATCCATGCGCATGACATTTTCAAAATTCGCATTACTCGCCGGGCTGATGCTGGGCGTCGCATGGGCCGCCACTGCCGCCGGGCCGGCGGCGCAGGGTAAAACCGCCACGGCGGTTTTCGCCGGCGGCTGCTTCTGGTGCATGGTGCACCCGTTCGATGAACTGCCGGGCGTGGTGTCGGTCACCTCGGGTTACACCGGCGGACAGAAAGTGAATCCGACTTACCAGGAGGTGTCGGCCGGCGACACCGGCCACGTCGAGGCGGTGCAGATCGTCTACGATCCGAAGAAGATCCGCTACGAAAAACTGCTGGACGTGTTCTGGGTCAACGTCGACCCGCTGGACAGCGGAGGCCAGTTCTGCGACCGCGGCAATACGTACACCTCCGCCATTTTTTACCGGAACGACGAACAGAAAAAACTGGCGGAATCATCGAAAGCCGCGATCGAGAAGAAACTCGGGAAAACGGTCGTGACCACGATCCGCCCGGCCGCAACGTTCTACCCCGCCGAGGATTATCACCAGGATTATTACAAGAAGAATCCGCTGCGCTACAAGTACTATCGTTACAGCTGCGGGCGCGACCAGCGTCTCGACGCGCTCTGGGGCAGAAAAAACTGAACCCTGAATAATCCGGGAACGCCAGGATTACGGAATGTGCCGCGCATCTCTGGAAACCGTTCGTCCGTTGTCCTACCTTCTTGTATGGATCATCTAAATATTAAGGAGTCTGCCGTGAAAGGAATCGGATATGTCATCCTTCTCGTGAGCCTTGTCGCCGCCACCGGCTGCGCCGGGCGCCGCGCCGACGTCGTGATCGATCCCGCCGGAGTAGACATGGTCCGGTATCGGCAGGATGTGGCGGAGTGCCAGGAAATCTCGAAGCAAGTACGCGGCAAAGCGGTCGGCGGCGCGGTTGGCGGAGCCGTCGTCGGCGGCGCGGTTGGCGGAATCGTGGGCAATTCCGACACGGCCGGCAAAGGCGCGGGCGTCGGGGCGGTGACGGGCGTGGCGCGCGGCGCCGCCGCTACCCGACAAGAGAGACAACTGGTGATTAAAAACTGCCTGCGCAATCGGGGCTACAAAGTTCTCAATTGAGGCATGGTCGCATGAAGGCCATCGTCATGACCGCGCCCGGCGGGCCGGAGGTGCTGAAGCTTCAGGACCTGCCCGATCCGGTGCTGACGAAAGACAGCGATATCCTGGTGCGCGTGAAGGCCGCCGGCGTGAACCCGGTGGACACGAAAATGCGCGCCAAGCCCGGCGCCTACCCGGCGCCGCTGCCGCCGGTGCCGGGTTGCGACGGCGCCGGCGTGGTCGAGGCGGTCGGCGAGGCGGTGACGACGTTCAAGCCTGGCGACGAGGTGTATTACTGCCAGGCGCCGCATCACGACCGGCTCGGCAGTTACGCGCCGCGCGCGCTCGTGGATCACCGGCTGGTCGCGAAAAAACCGAAACGGCTGAGTTTCGCCGAAGCCGCGGCGGCGCCGCTGGTGCTGATCACCGCGTGGGAGGCGCTGCACGACCGCACCGGGATCCAGCCCTGGCACAAGCTGCTGGTGCACGCCGGCGCCAGCGGCGTCGGGCACGTCGCGATCCAGCTGGCGCGCATCGCCGGCGCCGAAGTCTGCACCACCGTCGGCTCGGCGGAGAAAGCCGAGTTCGCCCGCTCGTTCGGCGCGAATCTCGTCATTCATTACAAGGAAAAGAATTTCGTGCAGGCGGTCCTCGACTGGACCGGCGGCAAGGGCGTGGACATCGCCTTCGACACCGTCGGCGGCAAGACGCTCGCCGAAACTTTTTCCGCGGTGCGTCATTACGGCGACGTCGTCACGCTGCTGGCGCCGGGACCGGAAATCGACTGGAGCGTGCCGCGCGTGCGCAACCAGCGCGTGAACTTCGAGCTGATGCTGACGCCGGTGTTCTTCGGCCAGACCGAGGCGATGGCGCATCAGGGAAAAATCCTCGATCAGTGCCGCGAGCTGTTCCAGGCCGGCGAGCTGCGCGTGCACGTCGACGCGACCCTGCCGCTGGCGCAGGCGGCCGAGGCCCACGCCCTGCTCGAATCCGGAAAAAACAAGGGCAAGATCGTCCTGACCATCGACTAGAACCTGTCTCAAGATATATGTAGGGTGGGCATCGCCCACCGTCGGACAGCCGGAAAAGCCGTGTTGGTGGGCAATGCCCACCCTACGAACCAAAGACGTAGGGCGCGTCCCACGCGCCATCTTGTCAATCGGTATGCAGGGCGCACCCTGCATTATATTGATCGCGCTTCAGCCGGTCTGGCGTGCTATCAGCTCGACGAACTCGCGCGTGGCCAGCGGCCGGCTGAACAGGTCCCCCTGATAGACATCGCAGCCCTGTTCGCGCAGCAGTTCCAGTTGTTCCGGCGTCTGCACGCCCTCGGCGACCACCTTGAGCTTCAGGCTCTGACCGAGCGCGATCACGGCGCGGGTGATGGCGGCGTCGTCTTCGTCGCGCGGCAGCCCGCGCACGAACGACTGGTCGATCTTGAGCTTGTCGAGCGGAAAGCGCTTGAGGTAACTCAGCGACGAGAACCCGGTCCCGAAATCGTCCACCGCGAGCTTCACGCCAAGGCGCTTGAGTTCCTCGAGCATCGCCACCGTGCGCGCGACGTCCTGCATCGCCACGGATTCGGTGATTTCCAGCTCCAGCCGCGCCGGCGTCAATCCCGTCAGTTTCAGTATTTCAGCCACGCGCCGGGGCAGATCCGGCAGCGTGAACTGGCGCGCCGTGATGTTGACCGCGACCGTCAGGGCGCGCAGCTCCGGCGTGTTCGCGGCCGCGGCCTGGGTGCAGGCGGTGCGCAGCGCCCAATCGCCGAGCGAAACGATGAGTCCCGATTCCTCGGCCAGCGGCACGAACCGCGCCGGCGGCAGCAGCCCGTGCTCCGGGTGCTCCCAGCGCAGCAGCGCCTCCGCGCCGATCACCCGGCCGCTCGCGATCTCCACCTGCGGCTGGTAATGCAGCCGCAGCTCGCCGTGCTCCTCCGCGTGGCGCAGTTCGTTTTCCAGCGCCAGCCACTCTGCGGCGCGTTCGTTCATGTCGCGCGTGTAGCATTCGAGGTTCGCGCCGCCGTGGAGTTTCACGCGCTGCATCGCGGTCTCGGCGTTGCGCAGGATCGTGGTGGCGTCCTGGCCGTCGAGCGGATAGACGCTGATGCCGACGCTGAGCGTGAGATGATATTCGCGGCCCAGGGCGTAAAACGGCTCGCGCATGCCCTCGAGGATTTTCTCGGCCAGCCACACCGGGGTCTGGCTGGTGGCGAAACCGGGCACGAGGATCGCGAACAGGTCGCCTTCCATGCGGTACAACATCGCGTCGCGCGCCCGTTCGCGCAACTGTCCGAGCAATTCCTTGAGCCGCACCGCCACGCTTTGCAGCAGCAGATCGCCGATGTCATGGCCGACGCTCTCGATCACGACGCGGAACCGGTCCATGCCCAGCAGCAGAAACGCCGCGCGCATTCCGGCGCGGTCGCCGGCGTAGACCCGGCGCTCGAACTCCTCCTCGAACATCATCCGGTTCGGCAGGTTGGTCAGCGCGTCATGGTAGGCCTGATAGACGAGACGCTCCCGCGCGCGCTTGCGTTCGGTGACGTCCGAGACATAGGCGTGAAAACTGTCGAGGTCCGGCAGCCAGTGGATGACGCATTCGAGCGAGCGCCCGTTTTCGACCGTGTATTCCCACAACTCATGCGCCACCGGCGCGGCGCGCAGCGCGGCGAGACGCCGGTCGAGATCCGGCGGGAACAGGGCGCGCGCGTCGCCGGGAGCGGCGATTTTTCCCAGCAGTTCGGCGGCGCTGGGGTTGGCGTACAGCACCGCGCCGGACGACGACAGCCGCAGCACCGGATACGGATTGCGCTCGGCGAACAGGGCCAGCCGGCGCCGCTCGGCCTGGGCGTTGATATAGACGTTGACGTAATAGCCGACCAGCAGCGAAACGATGAAAATCGCGCCGGCGAGCAGCAACAGGCGGTTCTGCATCGTGCGCGCCGTCGCGGCGGCGCGCGCGGCGCCGGCCTGCACGCGCAGCGTGGCGGCGTCGGCCAGTTTGTCCAGCTCGCGGTTGATGCCCGCCACGACGGCGTCGGCCCGCGCGAGCAGCTTCACGGCGCGCGCGTCATCCGGCGGCGTGCGGCTCAGCGCGCGGTCGAGTTCGCGACCGAGGCCGACGAGGCGTTCATAGTCGCCGCGCAAGGACTGAATCCGATCGGGCGCGCCGAGCGCGTCGGTTACGTCGGCGAATCCGCGCCTGCACGCGGTTTCGATGCGCGCGTAATCGTCCAGGAACCGGCGGCGATCGCGTTTGACGAAGTAGCGGTAAAGCAACGATTCCTGTTCCAGCAGATCGAGCTTGAGCTGCGACACGGCGCGCAGCTGCGGCACGTCGGTCCCGGCGAGCATGCGCGACGTCTCGGCGACCTGCTCGCCGGCGAGATAGACCATCAGCGCCAGCACGGCGCCGAGCGCCAACACCAGCAGGTAGGCGCCGAAGATGCGGCTTTTGACACCCGGCATGAGGTCCATGCGCGGGATAGCTTAACTCAGGCGGCGGAACGTCGCGCGGGCAGGGCGGATTTCAGCTTGTCGCGCGCGTTGCGCAGCAGTTTTTCCGTGGTCTCCCAGCCGATGCAGGGATCGGTCACGGACACGCCGTACTTGAGCTGCTTGAGGTCCGCCGGGATCGGCTGGCTGCCGCCGTGCAGATGGCTCTCCAGCATCAGCGCCACGATCGAGCGGTTGCCTTCGAGAATCTGGTTGACGCAGTTCTCCGCCACCAGCGGCTGCACCGCCGGGTCCTTGTTGGAATTGGCGTGCGAGCAGTCCACGGCGATGTTGACCAGCAGTTTGGCGGCGGCCAGTTCTTTCTCGGCCAGGGCGATCGAGACCGAATCGTAGTTCGGACGGCCATTGCCGCCGCGCAGCACGATGTGCCCGTAGCGGTTGCCGCGGGTGCGGAACACAGCGCACTGGCCTTCCTGGTTGATGCCGAGGAAATGATGCGGCCGCGCCGCCGAGTGCAGCGCGTTGATCGCCACCGTGAGACTGCCGTCGGTGCCGTTCTTGAAACCGAGCGGCGTCGACAGCCCGCTCGCCATTTCGCGGTGCGTCTGCGATTCGGTGGTGCGTGCGCCGATCGCGGTCCAGGTGATCAGGTCGGAAAGATATTGCGGCGTGATCGGATCGAGCGCCTCGGTCGCGGCCGGCAGGCCCATCTCGGCGAGATGCAGCAGCAGCTCGCGCGCCATGTACAGGCCCTTCTCGATGTGGAACGAGTCATCCATGAACGGATCGTTGATCAGTCCCTTCCAGCCGACGGTGGTGCGCGGCTTCTCGAAATAGACGCGCATCACGAGATACAGCGTATCGCTCAGTTCCTGCGCCAGTTTTTTCAGGCGCTCGGCGTATTCCTTCGCGGCCTTGATGTCGTGAATCGAGCACGGGCCGATCACCACGAACAGCCGCTGATCCTGGCGATCGAGAATGCGCCGCACCGTTTCGCGCCCGCGCAGCACGGTGCGCTGCGCCGCCTCGGTGAGCGGCAGCGCCGACTTCACCTGCTGCGGGGTCGGCAGCAGGTCCTGCGACAGGACGTTGAGATTGTTGACCGGGTCGCCAGCCATGTTTTTTTACCGCAAAATCCGGATGAAACCGTGAGTTTATCGAACCGCGCGGCGCTTGTCCGCCCCGTCTTTCCCGGGCCGGCCGGGTGCTTCGGTATGATAGGCCCTCGCGGACCGGCCCGGCCACCCCATGCCCGACACAGGATTATTGATCAAATCGACGCTCATCGGCATCGCGGTCGCGGCGCCGGTGGGGCCGATGAGCCTGCTGTGCATGCAGCGCACGCTGCGGGGCGGGCACGTGCCGGGGCTGGCCTTCGGCGCCGGCATCGCCGCCGCCGATTTCACCTACGCCGTGCTCGGGGCGTTCGGGCTGACGGCGCTGTCCTCGTTGCTGCTCGCCGGCGGCGACTGGCTGCGAATCGGCGGCGCGCTGGTGCTGCTCTATTTCGCGGTGCGCATCCTGCGCGCCCCGCCGCAGAACGCCGCGAACGAAAAAACCGACGCTTCGCCGTGGCGTGGTTTCGGCGCCGCCTACGCGCTGACGCTCGCCAATCCGCCGACGATCCTGTTCTTCGCGGGAATATTCGCCTCGCTCGCGCCGCTGTCCACGTTCGCGCGCGCAACGCAATTCGCGCTCGGGGTGTTCGCGGGTTCGATGCTGTGGTGGCTGGCCCTGACCGGCCTGCTCGCCGTCACCCGCGCCCGGCTCGCGCCGCCGGCGATGACATGGATCAACCGCCTCGCCGGCCTGTCGCTGATCGGCTTCGCGCTTTATGCACTGAGCGGTGTTACGCTGCGCGCCCCACTTTGATCACCTCGTGCCAAGTTTCACCTTTTTCAGCTAGTTCACGTCCGAGAGGAAATAATTGAGCTTGGTCCCTTTGATTCGCAAATCGGTTAGGCCCCCTTACTGGACGGTGGATAGGGTTTCGCGCGTTATTGAATTTCCAGCTCTCTGAGTTACAAAACTACTGTTCAGAATTTCTGTTAGTTCTCAGAACATCATCTGCTTCGTTGAGTAATCGAATTATTTCTAAGTTTCTAGACTCTGAAAACCGAGCTTTCAGTCTCTTAAACTGTTCAACAGCGACATCGTGGTTTCCAGTTTCAAATTCTGCAATACATCTATTTCTCAATCCTTTGCATACGCCTTCAGCAATAGCGTTTCCGGAGTCGGGGCCGCAACTATCTTCAATTTGTGATTCGCTCCATTCATTTAAAAATGGTGGACAAACTTTTCCGAGAAATTCGAAAGTCTGATCGAGTTCTGTTATTACATTGTCGTATTCGCCATGATTCATGGCGTGGGTCACAATATTATTCGAGCTTAATAAATAATATTTTAAAGGTTCGTTGCAAGACCGAAAATAATTAATCTCCTCATATTTTATATTTGCTTTTGAAATATCCTTAACAGTTCTCCAACTTTTCTCACTTTTTTCTCGCTCATTTATATCGGCATAGATCAATCCAATTTGGAATTTGGCCTTGACATATATTTCAAGGTAATTATCTGGCGAGATTATTTTTCCGACCCTATTTTCGATGATATCGCAAAGTTTCTCAAAGACATGTAATTTTTCTACTAATTCATCTGTACCAAACGTAGAAGCTTTGGCCCAAAGAATAATGCAGAAATTTCGAGCAGAATTTTTGTCGATATGATTCTCTATTTCTTCTTCAAGCGTTTCTAAAATCGCTCTAGCCTCTTTCCGAGACCCGTTGGAGATCAACTGCCTTGCGGTTTCATATAGGTTGCCTAAACGCTTCAAGCGCCTAGCGGCTTCCTCAGTCTTTTGCTTTCTATATTGAGCATCAGTTTGAAGTCGAAACCCCACGGCTATCAGATCAAGTAGCTCCTCGCTGTGCAAAACCTCGTAGGCAATCTGCCGCAAATACTGGAAATGTTGATTAGTATGGGAGCGCACAATAGTAGTCCCATCAGATGCTCGATCTAACGACTTCCACGGACCTTCAATAAGCGTCATCAACCGTCCTGGGATCTTCTCAACAATATGTGCACCATCATCCTTATTGGTCGTATCAGTCACTATTCTCCTACGAGTGTATTCGTAGTTACCTGGATAAATAGCCACAATCTCCGATTCCCACCAATCATGAAAAGGGACCAAGCGCCGTTTACTTACGTCGTCGAGCGCAGCAACCCATCCCTTTCCACGAAATATGGTCAATCCGCCCTCAAAAAGGGCTGGCCTCGGCAAAGCGGAATCTTCACGCTTTATTGTTGATATCAGATTGATGCTTTCAGCATTGAGATGTTTTAGCGCAGATGTCGAACTATTGGTGGAGTGGAGAATCACCCGAAGACGGACAGCTATTTCAATTGCTTTGTCCGGGTCCCCATCGTCAAATTCACGACATGCTTTCCAAAGCAGTTCAAGTTGGCGTTTTAGCTTATTTGGATAGTCCGGTGTAGCCATGACTGCAAAGTTTTCTATTTTGCCCAAAAGTCAGCCGGATCAAAACTTAGACACTACTGATGTCACCTAGCCTACCTTCTCCACCTTAATCGCTGTCCCCGCTTTCACCGACTTGAGCTGTTTAACGTCTCCCAGCGCCTTGCCCCAGATGTTGGTCGGTGACGCGAGGCGGATTTCATTGCCGCGCGAGACCGGCGTGCGGCCGAAGCCGATCGCGATCGAGTCGCCCTCGGTCCAGAACGCCAACTCGCCGGCCTGCACCACGTCGCGCGCGTCGGGTTCGCGTTTCAGGTGCACCGGCGTCGAAAAATAAACCTCGTCGCCCCAGGTGTTCGCCTTGGAGGTGAACGGCAGCGCGTTCCAGATGGCGTTCGCGGTCGGCGTGTCGAACAGCTCGGCTTCGAGCACCACGGAACCGATGGTCATTTTGATTTGGCGCATGAACAATGCCCCCTTTCGATACTCTTTTGTAGTTCAGGAATATGGTTATGCGTTTTCGTCTTTTACTTCAAATTCAAAACCGCCGATGTACCTGAAAAGAAGATTGTAGATGGCGCTTCCGATAACCGTCATCAAATAACCAATCACCAAATACAAAATTGGAAACAGGATGAACATGAATTTCGGGAAGGTTACCGGGTTGCCGTGCTGGTCAACGTCCGGAGCGAAAAACATCGCGATGGCGAAAAAAGGCAGGACAAATACCAGCGACCCGACCGCCATGAGAATGCCGAAAACTTTTCCGTTCTGATGGAGAGACATCCGACTGATTTGTTTTTTCATTTCCTGGCTCCTTTGGTGCGCTGAGACAGCGCTTGTTATTGATTCTCCTGTGGCTTTGTAAGGCGGGCAATGCCCGCCCTACATTTTTATTGCATAGGCTGGTGCGCCGAATGGTCATGGCTGGCATGCCCGCCGCCATGGCCGGCGTGCCCGCCCGGTGCCGCCAGTGTATACACGCCGAACAGCAGGATCAAAATCCCCGCCCCGCGGCGCACCCACGGCAGGCGCGTGACCTGGCCGAGCCAGCGCGCGGCCGCGCCCATGGCAAACAACATCGGCAAGGTGCCAAGACCGAACGCCAGCATCAATGTCGCGCCGCGCATCGCGTCGCCCGTGGCCAGCGACCAGGCGAGCGCCGAATACACCAGCCCGCACGGCAGCCAGCCCCACACCAGCCCGAGCGCGAGCGCCTTGAGCGGATGATTCACCGGCAGGAACCGGCGTCCGAGCGGCTCGATCCGCGTCCATAATTTTCCGCCGAGGCGTTCGAGCGCCGCGAGGCCCGGCCACCAGCCGGCGAGATACAGGCCGAGCGCGATCATGAATCCGCCGGTGATGATTTTCGCGGCGAGGCGCGCCTGTTCCGGCGGCGCGACGCGCAGGATCTGCGCGCTCAGCAATCCGACCACGGCGCCGGCGACGGCATAGCTGGCGATGCGCCCGAGGTTGTAGGCGGCGAGATAAGGGAACAGCCGGACGGGCGAGCGGCGGATGTCGTCATGCAGTCCGAGCGTGAGCGCGCCGACGATGCCGCCGCACATGCCGAGGCAGTGCGTCGAGCCGAGCAGGCCGACGAGGAAGGCGGAGACGAGGGTGATTTCCGTGGGCATGAAAAATGAATAGACAGAATTAACAGGATTTTTTCACAAAACTCTTTTTTGATTTGTCGCGTTGCTTTTGATTTCCCCTCACCCTGTCCCTCTCCCGCAAGGGGAGAGGGGACCTTGCCAGCAACTTTTCAGTAATTTGTTAATCCTGTAAATCCTGTTGATCCTGTCTAATCTTTCTTAAGGAAGGGTCGGGCGCATCACCAGCTGGCGCTCGCCGCGCGGCACGAACAGCGATCCGGTGAGGCGCCAGTCCTGCGCCGCGACTTGCACGTTCCAGTGTCCCGGCGCGAAATCGGGCAAGGGCATGCGATAGCTGCCGTCGGCTTGGCGCGGCAGCAGCACGGTTTTGTCGAGTCCGGCGCGCGTGGCGTGCATCAATTTGAGCGTGATGTTGTCGGGCCAGGCCATGGCCTGGGGCGCATTCAGCCGCACCCGCAGTTCATGCTGCGCGTCGTCGAAATCGAGCGTGCTCGTGAGGCCGTGCGCGGCGGCGGCCTTGTCGCGATCGAGCTGGCGGTTGATCTCCATGCCGCGCTTGTAGTAATCGTCCTCCACCAGGCCGTCGTCGCTGTGAATGGCGAGCGCCAGCGTCACGAAGCCGGCGACCACGGCGGTGAGCGGAAGGATCGCCACCAGCCACATGAACGGCACGCGGTACCAGTGCTTGCTTTGATCCTTGTCGTTTTTTCCTTGCATGAAAAATATCACCCTCTCCCCTACCCCTCTCCCATCAGGGAGAGGGGAAATAAAGTTGGGTTTCGGCGCGACCCTCTCCCCTTGCCCTCTCCCGCTCTCGCGGGGGGAGGGGGAGTTGGCGATACAGCGATATTAAAATGGCGCCTCAACCCAACCCACATGAAAATCTTGCCCTCGCCCTGTCTTACTGCGTGGGTCCCAGGAAGCGCGCGGTTTGCTCCGCGGACAAACCTTCGACATCGCTCGCCTGCACGCGGAAATAGACCGGCGTGCTGCGCTGCGTGAGATGCTCGCGCTCCGCCAGCAGGCTCACCGGCGCCTCCACCACCTCGCCCGCCGCCACCGCGATGTCGGGGCGGTTCGAGTGCAGTTGCAGCCCGTCGATGCCGTGCGCCGAGAGCGTATACCGGTGCGCCTGGTTGTCCATGTTCATGATCTTGAGCGTGTAGGTGTTCTCGATTTTCTCGTCGAAAGTCTCGCGATACAGCGCGTTGCGGTCACGCAGCACGTCGAGCTTGAGCGGCACGCGCAACAATACGGCAATCACCAGCGCCGCGCCAATCGCGGCCAGCAGCCCGGTGTAGATGAGCACGCGCGGGCGCCACACCCGCCACGATTTGTGCTCCATGGCGTTTTCGCTGGTGTAGCGGATCAGCCCCCTGGGATAGCCCATCTTGTCCATCACCGAATCGCACACGTCCACGCACGCGGCGCAGGCGATGCAGCCGATCTGCAGGCCGTTGCGGATGTCGATGCCGGTGGGGCAGACCTGCACGCACAGCGTGCAGTCGATGCAGTCGCCGAGGCCCTCGAGTTTCAGATCGGTGCCGCGCTTGCGCGCGCCGCGCGGCTCGCCGCGTTCCCTGTCGTAGGAGATGATGAGCGTGTTGCGGTCGAACATCGCGCCCTGGAAGCGCGCGTACGGGCACATGTACAGGCACACCTGTTCGCGCAGCCAGCCGGCGTTGCCGTAGGTCGCGCCGCTGTAGAACAGGATCCAGAACGTCTCCCACGGCCCGAGGTTGAAATGCGCGAACGACACCGCCAGTTCGCGGATCGGCGTCACGTAACCGACGAAGGTGAACCCGGTCCAGGCCGCGAACAGGATCCACACGAAATGCTTCGTGCCCTTTTTCACCAGCTTGTCGCGATGATTCCACGGCAGTTGCGCCAGCTTCATCTGCTTCGGGCGGTCGCCCTCGATCTTGCGCTCGATCCACAGGAACACCTCGGTCCACACCGTCTGCGGGCAGGTGAAGCCGCACCACACGCGTCCGGCGATGGCGGTGAACAGGAACAGCGACAACGCGGAGATGACCAGGATCGCGGTGAGGAAGAAAAGATCCTGTGGCCAGAAGGTCCAGGCAAACAGGTTGAACTTGCGGTTCGGCAGGTCGATCAGGAACGCCTGCCGGTGCTCGCCCCAGTTGAACCACGGGAGAAAATAATAGAGGCCGAGGGTGAGACTCGCCATGACCACGCGCAGGTTGGCGAAGCTGCCGTGCACCTCGCGCGGAAAGACGCGTTCGCGCCTGGCGTACAGCGCCTCGGTGACCGCGTCCGCCTCGGCGATCGGGATGACGCGTTCGCGCGCGCCCAGGCGCTTGCGCGGCGGCGCCGGCGACGGCTCGCGCGCCTTTTTTTCCGCTATCCGGCGTGCGATTTCCTCCTGCGATTCGGCCAGAGAAGGAACCCGCTGTTTTTCTTTTTTCTCGCCGTTATTTTCTGTCTCCTCCCGCTCCGGTTCATCGGTTTGCGGTTTCACTTTCAGCGCTTCTCCCCGCGATCACCCGCGATGGGGTGCGACAGACTGTAAACGTAGGCGGCCAGCACGTGCACCTTGGCCTCGCCGAGGAATTCGGCGTGCGCCGGCATGCGCCCGCTGCGGCCCTTGTCGACGGTCTCCATGATGGTCTTCTTCGACCCGCCATAGAGCCAGACATTGTCGGTCAGGTTGGGCGCGCCCATCGCCGGGTTGCCCTTGCCGTCGGCGCCGTGACAGGCGACGCACAATTGCTGGAACTTCTCCTTGCCGGCCGCGGCCGCGGTGTCGTTCACGCTGCGGCCGGAAAGGCTCAGCACGTATTCGGCGACGTTCGCGACGCCGTCCGGCCCGAGCACCGCGCCCCACGCCGGCATCGCGCCGGTGCGGCCGTTCATGATCGACGCCTTGATGATCTGCGGATCGCCGCCGTACAGCCAGTCGTCGTCACGCAGACTCGGAAAACCCGGTCCGCCGCCGGCGTCGGAACCGTGACACACGGTGCAGTAGTTCACGAACAGCCGTTCGCCGGTCTTGAGCGCTTCGGGGTTGGCGGCCAGCAGCTTGAGGTCTTCCTTGAGATATTTTTCGTACAGCGGATTGAACTGCTTGTCGGCCGCGGCGATTTCCTTTTCGTACTGGCCTTTCTCGGTCCAGCCGAGTATGCCGCCGAAGGTGCCGAGACCGGGATACAGCGCCAGATAACCGATGCCGAACACCAGCGTGATATAAAACATGTTCAGCCACCAGCGCGGCAGCGGGTTGTTCAGTTCCTGCAGGTCTTCGTCCCACACGTGCCCCATCGACTTGGGCTTTTCGCTGTCCTTGCGGCGCGGTTCGGTCATCCAGCGATTGAGTACGAACATCGCGATGATGCCCGCCACCACCGGGACGACGATGTACCAGCTCCAGAAGTTGCTCGTAAAGTCAGACATGTTTCACCTCGCCGGAACCGTCCGCCGTCATCGATTCGTCGTCTTCCAGCGGCATGCGCGCCGCCGCGTCAAATTCTTTTTTGCGCCGCGAACTCCAGGCCCAGATCACGATGCCGATGAACAGGACCACCAGCGCCACCGTCCACCATGCATGAAAGGTCGCCAGATTCATGTTACCTCCGCACCTTGATGGCCGTGCCCATGCCCTGCAAGTAGGCGATCAGCGCGTCCATCTGGGTCTTGCCTTCGAGCTCGGCGGGCGCGTTCTTGATGTCCTCCTCGGAATAGGGCGTGCCCGGTCCGAACATGTTCATGACCCGCAGCTTCTTCTGGATCAGCGCGGGATCGAGTTTGTTCTTCGCCAGCCACGGATAGCCCGGCATGATCGACTCCGGCACCACGTCGCGCGGATTGATCAGGTGCGCCCGGTGCCAGTCGTCCGAATAGCGCCCGCCGACGCGCGCCAGGTCCGGCCCGGTGCGCTTGCTGCCCCACTGGAACGGATGGTCGTACACGAATTCGCCGGCCACCGAATAATGACCGTAGCGCTCGGTCTCGGCGCGGAACGGCCGGATCATCTGCGAGTGGCACAGGTAACAGCCCTCGCTGACGTAGATGTCGCGGCCTTCCAGTTGCAGCGCGCTGTACGGTTTCAGTCCTTCCACCGGCTTGGTGGTCGACTGCTGGAAGAACAGCGGCACGATCTCGACCAGCCCGCCCACGGCGATCACCAGCACCGTGAGGATGATCAGCAGGCCGACGTTGGTTTCGACTTTGTCATGTCCGGATGCCATGCGCGTTCTCCCTCAGTGCGCCGCCGCCGGAGCGGGAATCGCCGCCACGACGGGTTTGCTGCCTTGGATGGTTTTCCACAGGTTATAGGCCATGAGCAGCATGCCGCTCAGGAAGAAGAGCCCGCCGAGGGTGCGCACGATGTAGAACGGATGCATCGCCGCGACCGATTCGACGAAACTGTAGGTCAGCGTGCCGTCGGTGTTGACCGCGCGCCACATCAGGCCCTGCATCACGCCGGCGATCCACATCGACGAGATGTACAAGACAATCCCGATGGTTGAAATCCAGAAATGCGTCTCGATGAGCTTGACGCTGTAGATCTGACGGCCGAACAGGCGCGGGATGAGGAAGTACATCGCGCCAATCGACACCATGCCGACCCAGCCGAGCGCGCCCGAGTGCACATGGCCGATGGTCCAGTCGGTGTAGTGCGACAGCGCGTTCACGGTCTTGATCGACATCATCGGGCCCTCGAAGGTGCTCATGCCGTAGAACGACACCGACACGATCAGGAACTTGAGGATCGGGTCGGTGCGCAGTTTCTGCCACGCGCCGGAGAGCGTCATGATGCCGTTGATCATGCCGCCCCAGGACGGCGCCAGCAGGATCAGCGAGAACACCATGCCGAGCGACTGGGTCCAGTCGGGCAGCGCGGTGTAGTGCAGGTGATGCGGGCCGGCCCAGATGTAGGTGAAGGCCAGCGCCCAGAAGTGCACCACCGACAGGCGATACGAATACACCGGCCGCTCCGCCTGCTTGGGAATGAAGTAATACATGATGCCGAGGAAGCCGGCGGTGAGGAAAAAGCCGACCGCGTTGTGGCCGTACCACCACTGCACCATGGCGTCCTGCACCCCGGCGTAGACCGAGTACGACTTGGTCCACGACACCGGCACTTCGAGGTTGTTGAACACGTGCAGCACCGCGATGGTGAGGATGAACGCGCCGTAGAACCAGTTGGCGACGTAGATGTGGCTCACGCGGCGCTTGATCAGCGTGCCGAAGAACACGACCGCGTAGGCGACCCACACCAGCGTGATCAGGATGTCGATCGGCCATTCCAGTTCGGCGTATTCCTTGGAGCTGGTGATGCCGAGCGGCAAACTCACGGCCGCCAGCACGATGATGAGCTGCCAGCCCCAGAAGGTGAACGCCGCCAGGCCGTCGCTGAACAGGCGCACGTGGCAGGTGCGCTGCACGACGTAATAAGAGGTGGCGAACAGGGCCGAACCGCCGAAGGCGAAAATCACCGCGTTGGTGTGCAGCGGGCGCAGGCGGCTGAAAGTCAGCCAGGGAATGTCGAAGTTGAGCACCGGCCACGCCATCTGCGCGGCGATCAGCACCCCGACCAGCATGCCGACGATACCCCAGATCACGGTCATGACGGCGAACTGCCGGACGACCGTATAGTTGTAGGTTTCCTGTTGGGCCATATGTCTCCCGTTATTCGAACCGGTAAAAAATCAGAATGGGCTTTGACGCCGGAGCCATGCCGCCTTCATGCACCCCGGCGCTTCCGGTACCAAAAAACAACCTCACTGCATGGAAGAAAGCCGCAATATATAAGAAAAGAAACGGCTGTTGTTGACCTAGATCAAGCTGGCACGGCGGGATCAGCCGGTGGAAACCGGCCCCACGCCGATGTCCCAGAGAATGACGGTCGCGGCGAGCACCGCCACCAGCGTCACCAGACCCACGGCGAGCACGGCGCTGGAGAATAGAAAACCGCGCTCCGCCGGAATCCCCATGATGATCGGCACGCCGGTATAAAGCAGGTATACGGTGTAAGCGAGCACCGGCAGGCCGATCAGGAGATTGAGCCACAACACCGGATACAGCAGCATGATGCCGGAGAGGAAAAGCGGCGTCGCGGTATACGCCGCCAGCGCGATGCACTGCGGCAGCGTCTGTTTGGCGCCGTAGGTTTTTCCCATCCAGTGGATCAGCTTGCCGATGGTGAACACCGCCACGAGAACCGTGAGGTACGACAGGACCGCGATCCACAGCGCGCTGTCGGGCGTGAGCTTGTGCACCTCGCGCGCCGCCACCTGCCAACCGACCTGCGTGGTGCCGACATAACCCGCCAGCGGCGGAATCGCGGCGAGCAACAACACGTGGGAACAATAACATCGGCCGATGGTGCAGCTCTCCTTGCGGATCGCCTTCCATTCGTCTTCCGGATGGGACAACAATCCCCATACGTGGCTCAGGATCATGCCGGTTCTCCCCTCGATGTAATAGCGGATTGTCCGGCGCAGTTTCCTGCAAACCATCGCGGGCGTCAATGCCGGAAGCGCGTCGGTTCGACTCGATGACGGATGCAAAAGCGGCGCGCGTCGCCGGTTTTTGGTCGACGAAGACGTGCGGCCGTCGTCCCCAAAAACCGACTAATTCGCTCGGGTGCGCTTGGCGAGACACCGCTGGCATCCTCACGTCAAACATCCTGACGACCTCGATGGCGTTGCGCATGTCACTCCTTGCTGCGCCGCACGACATACGCCACGAGCGAGACGACGATTCCGATCGTCACCGCGATCGTCGCGAGCGAGAGGATGCCGACCCAGTCGCTGAGTAACTGTCGAATCAAGGTCATGCGCGCGCCTCCTGTCCCGTACCGGAAACCATCGCAGGGAAGTGTCGTCTAGAACCGCCGGCCTACCCCCACGAAATACGCCCACGGGTCGATGGCCACGTCGAACTTGCCGAGCAACGACGAGTCCGCCTTGGTATCGATGTCCATGCGCCAAACGGAAGCATTGAAGAACCAGTCCTTGTCGATGTCCACGTCGACACCGGCCTCGGCCGCCAAGCCGAAGGAATCGTCCAGCTTGATCGACGTGCCGGCCAGCGCCCCGGTCGTCTTCTCGCTGAAGAACGCGGTGTAGTTCACGCCGACGCCCGCGTACGGACGCACGCCCGACTTCGGCGAAAAGTTGTAAAGCAGGATCAGCGTCGGCGGCAGTTCCTTGGTCTCGGCCACCTTGCCCAGAGTGTTGTGCGTGATGTCGTGACGGAACGGCAGCGCGCCCAGCAACTCCACGCCCACGTTGTCCGTCGTCATGTACGTGAAGTTGACCGCCAGGTTGGTGCTGCTGTCCGCCTCGACCTTGCCGCCGACGACCGGAACGGTGCCGCTTTCGCCGGTGGGGGCGACGTGGCCGAGGCCGCCGCGGATCAGCCAGTCGCCCTTCTGTACCGCGTGCGCCGGCACGGCGCCGGCCGCCAGGCCGAGCGCGATCAATGCTCCAAGAATGTGTCGTTTGCGAGATATGGTGTGCATGCTACCCCCTCGTTAACCTTAAGATATGACTGAATCGAACCCTGAAACCCGGCTGCCGCGATTCGCGCATGCCCTGTTCCATGGATGGTATTTTCCGCGTCGTGCCCGGGCGAACACTGACCCAGGTCAATAAAGCGGCGGGTTTCCGGGAAGGCGGTGGAGATGTCAGGGGAACTCTGATCAAGTTGGCCGTTCGCCCTGAGCCTGTCGAAGGGCAACGGCCGATTGATCGGTTTATCCGGCAGCAAGTCCGTTCGTGCTTCGATATGCCCGTCCCGGACCGTTCGCACTTCGACAAGCTCAGTGCCAACGGTCGAAGCCTGTGGTGAGCTTGTCGAACCAGGCCCGGCACGAACGGACTTGTTCAGAGGGGGATTACTTCAGTGGCGATCGCTTCAGGCGCGTTTTCTGGCGAGACAGACGCCGATGTCCTTGTCGGCTTCCAGCACGTGCGTGTGCAGCCAGGTCTTCACGAAATCCAGCGCCTGGCGTTCGGCGTCCGCGGCGCCGGCCTTGATCCGCGTGCGGTATTGTTTCACCTGTTTCACCAGCTGCGCGTGATCCGAGCAGTGCTGCGTCAGGTCCGGATAGTCGATCTGCTGCATCAGGCGCTCTTCCTCGGCGAAGTGATAGCCGGTGTACTCGAGCAGCTCGTCGAAAATCCGGCACAGCTCGGAGCGGCGGGTCCGCCGCCGCCACGCGCCGTAGAACCGGTTGCCGATGTCGAACAGTTGCCGGTGCTGCCGGTCGATGACTTCGATGCCGATGCCATAGTCCGGATCCCAGTCGAGCAATCCGGCCCGATCCCCGGCGACACGCGCGGCAAGCGGACTCGGGTACGCGGCGCCCTCGCTGGCGGGTTTGGGCGGCTCGTGTCCGGCCGCTGCGCCGGCGAGCGCCTTGAGTCGCGGCACGTCGACCAGCCGGACATGCCGCCGCTCGACCGCGAGCAATCCGTCCTCCTGGAAACGCGTGAACAGCCGGCTCACGGTCTCGTCGGCGAGACCGAGGTAGTTGCCGATGTCGATACGCGACATGCTCAGGCGATATTCCCGCGCCGCGAATCCGCGCTCGTGGAAACGCGCGGACAGGCTGAGCAGGAACGCCGCCAGCCGCGCCGGGGCGCTGTTCTTGGTGATCTGCATGATGTGCTTGTCGCGCAGAATCTCCTTGCTCATGATGCGCACCGTCTGGCGCATCAGGCTCGGTATCTGGGCGCCGAGGTTCTCGAGCTGGTCGAACGGGATCTCGCACACGCTCGAACGTTCCAGCGCCACCGCGCCGCAGCAGTGCGCGCCCGAGCTGATCGCCTCCATGCCGAACAACTCACCCGGCAGGTGCAGGCCGGTGACCTGCTCGCTGCCGCTCTCGGTGAAGAACGAAGTCTTGAACGAACCGGACTTGACCGCGTAGACGGACGTGAAGCTGTCGCCGGAGCGGTACAGGTATTCGCCGCGCTTCACCGGGCGGCGGCGCTTGATGATGCGGTCGAGCAGCGCCAGGTCGGCGCCTTCGACGCCGATCGGCAGGCACAGTTGAAACAGCGCGCAGTCGCGGCACTCGACTTTGAGCGTCGGCGGGCGTATCGCGTTCATGGAATCGGCGATGGACATGGCGCACATATTGATGCTGACTCCCCGTTATCGTCTCGTCATTGTTTACATGGAATCCGGACGTGGCCGGCATTCCCGGGAGCATTGTGACGTTTTCAGCGGAACGAACGTTGACGTAAATCAACCGCGCGCCAAGAAACTGATCTGGATCAGGAAAAACCCCGGCCGCCACCGGCCGGGGCGGTGGCGGAAAACCCGCGGCGTTTGTAGCGGCTGGACAGGCTCGGCAACAGCGCCGCTGCGCGAGACGGGAATCGGTTAGAATGCGGCTTTCATATCGGCCGTCGTTCCGGCCGCAGGCGCCCGAAACCATCCATGTCCACGCCCGCCGCGATCGCCTCCCCCGAACCCGCCGCCGTCGGCGCCTGTTTTCATTGCGGCCTGCCGGTTCCCCCGGGCACGGATTTTTCCGTGGACATCGACGGCGCGCGCCGGCCGATGTGCTGCAAGGGCTGCGAAGCGGTGGCGCGCGCGATCGTCAGCGGCGGCCTCGGCGACTACTACCGCTACCGCACCGCGCAGGCGCCGACGGCGCGCGAAGTCGTGCCCGAGTTCCTGCGCCAGACCGCGGTCTACGATCATCCCGAGGTGCAGAAAAGTTTCGTGCGCGTCGAAGACGAGCACGTGCGCGAGGCGGCGCTGATCCTCGAGGGCGTCACCTGCGCGGCCTGCGTGTGGCTCAACGAGCGGCATCTGGCGCGCCTGCCCGGCGTGCTCGCGGTGCACATCAACTACGCCACGCACCGCGCGCGCGTCAAATGGGACGAGCGTCGCGTGCATCTGAGCGACATCCTCCAGGCGGTGAGCCGCATCGGCTATCTCGCGCATCCGTTCGACCCGAGACGCCATCAGCAGAAACTCGAGAACGACCGGCGCGTGCTGCTGCGCCGGCTGGGCGTGGCCGGCGTCTTCGGAATGCAGGTGATGACGCTCTCGGTCGCGCTGTACGTCGGCGACTGGTCCGGCGTCGAGACGCAATACCGCCGTTTCTTTTACTGGGTCAGCCTGCTGCTGACGCTGCCGGTGCTGCTGTACTCGGCGCAACCGTTTTTCCGCTCCGCCTGGCGCGACCTGCGCCGGTTCCGCGCCGGCATGGACGTGCCGGTGTCGCTCGGCGTCGCCGCGGCGTTCGTGGCGAGCCTGTGGACCAGCATTACCGGCGTCGGCACGGTTTATTACGACTCGGTGTGCATGTTCGTGTTCTTCCTGCTCACCGGCCGCTACTTCGAGCTCGCCGCGCACAAGCGCGCCACCGAATCCTCGGAAGCGCTGGTGCTGGCGACGCCGGCGACAGCCACGCGCATCATCGAAGTCGCCAGTCCCTCCCCCTCATCCCCATCCCTTCTCCCTCAGGGAGAAGGGGGCGAGCCGAGAGAATCTACTTATATGACCGAGACCGTGGCGGTGGCGGAGCTGCGGCGCGGCGACCGGGTGTGCATTCGTCCCGGCGAACCGGTGCCGGCCGACGGCACGGTGACGGAAGGGCGATCGAGCGTCGACGAGTCGCTGCTCACGGGCGAGTCCCTGCCGGTGACCAAAGCGCCGGGTCAAACGCTCGTCGGCGGTTCGATCAACATCGAAAGCCCGCTCGTCGCGCGCGTCGAGAAAACCGGTCCCGACACGATTCTGTCCTCGATCCTGCGGCTGCTCGATCGCGCCGCCGCGGAAAAGCCGCGGCTCGCGCAACTGGCCGACCGCGTCGCCGGCGGATTCGTCGCCGCGATATTGCTGCTCGCCGCCGCGGTGGCGCTCTACTGGTGGCGGCACGACGCCGCGCTGTGGCTGCCGGCCACGATCGCGGTGCTGGTGGTCACCTGCCCCTGCGCGCTGTCGCTCGCGACGCCGACGGCGCTCACCGCCGCGACCGGCCGTCTCACGCGCCTCGGCCTGCTGGTCACGCGCGGGCACGCGCTCGAAACGCTGGCGCGCGCCACTCACGTCGTGTTCGACAAGACCGGCACGCTCACGCAGGGACGGCTGCGGCTGCGCACGATCCGCCGTTTTTCCGGCATGACCGAGACCGAATATCTGGCGCTCGCCGGCGCGCTGGAACGCCACTCCGAACATCCGATCGCGCGCGCGCTGGTCGCGGCCGCGCCGGCCTCCGCGCCCGCGGCCGTGGACGTGATCAACACGCCCGGCGCCGGCCTGCGCGGCGCCGTGGGCGGCGAACTTTTTTTCATCGGCACGCCGGCTTATGTCGAGGAACAGACCGGCCTGACCGCCGACGCCGGAACGCTCGACGAGCTGCGGCGTCACGGCGAAACGCTGGTGCTGTTCGCGGGACGCGAAAAAATTCACGCCGCGTTCGCGCTGAGCGACGAGTTGCGGCCCGGCGCGGCGGAGCTGATCGCCGAACTCAAGCGCCGCGGCCTGACCGTGCGGCTGTTCACCGGCGATCACGAAGCCGCCGCGCGCCGCGTGGCCGCGTCGCTCGGCATCGACGACCCGGTCTGGGACCTGCGCCCGGCCGACAAGCTCGAACGGGTCCGGGCGCTGCAACAGCGCGGCGCGGTTGTGGTCATGGTCGGCGACGGCGTGAACGACGCGCCGGTGCTGGCGGCGGCGCAGGTGTCCGTCGCCATGGGCGGCGGCGCCGCGGTTGCGGCCAGCAGCGCCGACATGATCCTGTTGTCGCAGCAGCTGCCGCATCTCGCCGACGGGATGAGCGTGGCGCGCCGCACGCTGCGGATCATCCGCGAGAACCTGGGCTGGGCGCTGGGCTACAACCTGCTCGCGGTGCCGGCCGCGGCCGCCGGCTACGTCACGCCGTGGATGGCGGCGCTCGGCATGTCGACCAGCTCGCTGCTGGTGGTGGCGAACGCGCTGCGCCTCACGCGAGTGCGGAATTCGGAATGGGGAATGCGGAATACAAACTCGATTTGACACCTTATATTCCGCACTCCGAACTCCGCATTCCGCATTACGGTAAGATGCCGCCATGGAAATTCTCTATCTTCTGGTGCCCCTCGCGGTGATCCTCGCCGGGGTGATCGTCTGGGCTTTTTTATGGTCGATCCGCTCCGGGCAGTTCGACGACCTGGAAGGTCCGGCGCACCGGATCCTGATGGAGGACGACGAGCCGGCGAACGCGCCGGAGCCCGCCGAGCCCGGCGCGAAAAAACCGCCGGCCGGGAACTGACGGCGGGTGGATTCGGTAGAGGTTTCCGGCGCGCTGGAATACACTTAAGTCGCCCTGTAGCCTGAGAAGGCCATGAGCGCAGACAAATACAATCGAAAAAACGCGCCCCTTGCGGTCCGGTCCGCATCGCCCGGCTATTCCCCCGCGGTATCACCATCGAGGAGAGACCATGCGCAAAATCATGCTGCTTAACGCCAAGGGCGGCTGCGGGAAGAGCACGCTCGCGACCAATCTCGCCAGCTATTACGCCGCGCAGGGAAAATCGGTGGTGATCGCGGACTTCGACCGGCAGGGATCGAGCATGGAATGGCTCGAAGCGCGCCCGCAGGACCGGCCGCCGATCCGCGGCATCGCCGCGTGGCGCGATCCGCTGCGCGTGCCGCGCTCGACCGACTACGTAATCATGGACGTGCCGGCCGGCGCGCACGGCGCGGAACTGACGGCGCTGGTGCGCCGCGCGCAGACGGTGATCGTCCCGGTACTGCCGTCACCGACCGACATCCGCGCCGCGGCGCATTTCATACACGAGGCGTTGCTGGTCGGGAAAATCGTGCGCGACGAGACGCGGCTGGCGGTGGTCGCCAACCGCGTGCGCGAAAACTCCTCGCTTCAGAACACCATGGAGAGCGTGCTGAACAGCATGAACATCTCGTATTCCACGCTCAACACCCAGATCTACCACAACCTGCAGCGCTTCCTGTCGCGACTGCGGATTCCCTTCGTCGCCACGCTGCGCGAGAGCCAGAACTACCTGGTGTCGGACGCGCGCGGACTGGGCATCTTCGACCTCAACCGCTCGCAGGTCACGCGCGACATCGAGCAATGGGAGCCGTTGCTCAAGTGGCTCGAGAGCAAGCGCAGCATTCCCGAACCGGTGAATTGACGACGGCCGCGCCCGCGATTCACGCGCGGTCGCGCCGGCGCTCCTGACCGATTCACACCGGGTTGTTGAGGTTGGTGGTGAAATCCTCGCCCGGACGGCCAGCGGATTTCCCGTGCCGGTCCGCAACGAACCGGTTCCGGGGCTATACAGCGAAACGGCGGAGATGGCATGATGCGCGGCAAGCATTGCGGCGCCGGCGGGGGATCTTATCGGGTGAATCCGTTTTTCTTCACAAATCTGTCGCTGCGAACCCGTCTTCTGATCGCCATGGGCATGGTGTTCATTCCGCTCCTGGCGGTCGCTCTCGGTTCCGGCGTTTTCCTGCAATACGCCGCCGGGCAGTTCAAGCGGCTGACGGAACAACCCGTCTATAAACTCCAGACCACCTCGCGCCTGCAAAACCAGATCCGCAGCACCCATGCGCTGCTGGAAAATTACGCCGCTGAACCGCAGGCCGCATTGCGCAACCGGTTCATTGCGGAAGCGCGGGTCGTGGAAAATATTTTCGTCGAAATCCTGGCGAAACCTTTCCTCGCTCCGCGCGAATACAGCCTGCTCGCCGGCGCCCGTCAGGAATGGAAAGACAGCCTGCTGTTGGCCGAGCAGACGCTGGTTCCGAATCCGCCCCGGTCGGCGCTGTCCCGGTTCGACCAGCGCGTGCGTCATGTGCTGTCGACGCTGGATCAGATCTACGGCGCCAGTTACGACGAGATCGGCGCGCAACGCGCGCAGATCGACAAGGCGGAAAACCGTTTCCTGCTGATCATCGTCGCCGCCGTCGGCGTGGGCCTGATCGGCGCCGTGGCGGGAGTGCTGTGGCTGGCGCGCTCGGTGCTGGTGCCGTTGCGCGAATTCGAAAAGGGTCTGTCGCATTTCGCGAATGACAACCTCAGCTACCGTCTGGACTTGCACAACGACAACGAACTCGGACGCCTGGCGCGCGACTTCAACAACATGGCCGAGCGCCTGATGGAGCACAAGGTCCGCCTGGAAGAGCTGTCGAGCCGCGACGGGCTGACCGGTCTTTACAACCGCCGCGAATTCGAGGACCGGCTGCGCGAGGAGGTGCAGCGCGCCCGGCGCTACGGCAAGCCGCTGTCGGTCATGCTGCTCGACATCGATCACTTCAAGAACATCAACGATCGCTACGGGCATCAGGCCGGCGACGAGGCGCTGATCGCGGTCGCGGACCTGATCCGCCTGAGCGCGCGGCCCATGGACGCGGTGTGTCGCTACGGCGGCGAGGAGCTGGCCGTGATCCTGCCCGAGACGGACGAAGCCGGCGCCGGCATCGTCGCCGAGCGCATCCGCGCCGCGATCGCGGATTCGCTCACCACCACCTCCGAGGGAAACGAAATCCAGATGACGGTGAGCATCGGTTACGCCGCCTTCCCCCAGGACGGCGATACCGGCCCCGGGCTCGTCAAAGCCGCGGACCAGGCGCTCTACGCCGCCAAGCAGGGCGGGCGCAATCTGGTGCGCAGCCACTGATACACTCCGATCTCAAAAACAAAAAAACCCGCGCAGGCGGGCTTTTCAGGAAATTATTTTACTTTCAGCGGTTGATGCCGGGTTTGCCTGGGGGGTGTTACTGGCGTTCCCGATTGCCGCGCAGCTTGAGCAGTTGCTGTTCACCCGCGGCTATCTCTTCGCTGGAAAGCTCGCGTTTCAGGCGAACGACGGCGTCCACCGCCGGTTCGCTGCCGGAAGCCGCCGCCACGCTGTACCAGACATAGGCGCCAATCGTGTTGCGCGCGACGCTGCGGCCGTTCTCGTACATTCGCGCCAGCGTATACTGCGCCTTGGAATCGCCGCCGAGCGCGGCGCGGCGAGTCCAGTAAAACGCCCGGCGTTCGTCGCGCGCCCGTTCCGGTCCGTCGAAATACAAACGTCCAATACGCTCCTGTGCCTTGGCATCGCCCTGCTTCGCCGCCTGGAACAACTTGACCAGTTCCTCCGGAACCTGGCGTTGATCCTCAAAATCGGCCGACGTCGATTCGGCTTGTGGCGACGCGACATCATGCGCCGATGACCCTGCCTGCTTCACGGTCTTATGCACCACCACGGCCGTCAACACGACCGCGGCAAAAACGGCCGCGAACTTGCGCCAGCGCGGCGCGGCCGGTGGCGCCGACACGCCCGGCGGCGCCAGCGCGCGCGACAGCTCGGCGGCGCCGGCGAAGCGTCGCGAGGGATCCTTTTCCAGGCAACGCATCACCACCGCCTCGAGCAGCGGCGGCGTCGTCGCGAGCAGCTTGCGCGGCGGCACCGGACGCTCCTTGATCTGGCGGAGCGCGACTTCCACGGGCGTGGCGCCGGAAAACGCGCGCTGACCGGTGAGACATTCATACAGGATGAGCCCGAGCGCATAGAGGTCGGTGCGCTGGTCGACGGTTTTGCCCTGCGACTGTTCCGGCGCCATGTAGCCGGGCGTGCCGATGACGGTCTGCGTGGTCGTGGTGTTGCTGCCGAGGGCGCGGGCGATGCCGAAGTCCATCAGCTTCACCAGTCCATCGCGCGCGAGAATGACGTTTTCCGGCTTCAGGTCGCGGTGCACCACGCCCTGCGCGTGCGCCTCGCCGAGACCGGCGGCGATCTGGCGCGCCAGATCGGTGACGCGTTCCGGCGACAGTTTGACCGCGCGCTTCAGATAAGCCCGCAGGCTCTCGCCGTCCACGTACTCCATCGTGATGTACGCGAGATCGTCGACGCGGTTGAAATCGTAGATGCGGCAGACGTTCTTGTGCGTGATGCGGCGCGCGAGGCGGATCTCGTCCTTGAACCGCTCCATCATCGCCGGGTCGCGGGCGATTTCGGGACGCAGCAGCTTGAGCGCCAGGATTTCGCCGGTCTCCCGGTCGCGCACCCGGTACACCAGACCCATGCCGCCCTCGCCGAGGTTGTCGAGCACCTCGTAGCGGGCGGCGAGCAGCGCGGCCACGTCCGGCGCCGGGCCGATAGCGGCCGCTGGCGGCGAAGCCAGAACCTGGGTTTTGAGATCGCGAGAATCCATTTCGGAAAATTCCACGGGCGCGGGGGCGCCGGCGCACATTTCGAAAGTATAGGCAAAACGCGATGGTTTGCCGGTTCAGACCGAAGCCGCGGGCCCGACGGACATGAGGGAAGTCATTGTCAGGCAACAAAAAGCCCGCTGGCGCGGGCTTTCGGGTTACAGCCGGGAACGGGGCCGCGGCCTATTTCTTCGCCGCGATCTCCTCGAGCTTGGTGGCGCGACAGCTCGCCAGTGCAACTCTTCCGGAACGATCCGGGTCTAGAGAGGATTAATTCATGTTGGAAAGAATTGCTCTCTGACCCGGTTATTTCGAGATCACTGGGTGTTATCCCAGAAATGTTTTAGGTTCGCGGTGCGACAAGAGTTGGTAGTGCGACCGTGCTCTCGATCAAGCTCCCGCAGTCTGATTGGGTCGAGTAACGCGTTTGAGAGGTCACCGCCATGCGAACGAGGCCCATTCCCCATATTCCGGTTTAGTTCTGTCCACATTGCGACTTCCTTGCGTCCGATTTTCTTGCCGGCCTCGGTGATTCCCATGCCGCTTGGTAAATGGATCGCGTCCTTTTGCCAGACTCCCAGCAACACTTGTCCAGGAGTGATAACCTGGCCCTCTCCGCCCATGAACTTGCCTGATTCCGCGATGACTACTCGCGCGCCTTTTCCCATCACGTAGATTGCTGGCCCATGGGCATTCGCCGTCACCCCCGCCAGTTCGCCTGCGGTCCAAGAGCCTTTGGAATTTTTTCCCGGCTTGAGCATGGTGTGATCATGGCAGCTTAACAACTCGTACATGACATTCTCCTCGCAGGTATTCGTTGCCACCAGCATCTTCCGGTCTCGTACACGATCATCTCCATAATTTACCGCATAACTACTCTCACCAGGCCCGTAGTGATCTCCCACATTGCGCCCTTGTGCCGTCGGGTCGCTAACCCACTCAAATTTCATGCAGTTAAAAAGCGATGGTGCGCCAACGCCATCAAGTGGAATTATGTCTTTAATGCTAAACTCACCGGCCGTCACCCCCGCCCCGCTCGCCGGCTGCGAGAACGATTGAATCGCCAGTTGCCGTCGCTCGGCGCCGGTCCGGCCGCCCGCGGCGGCGGTCACGGCGCCGCCGAGCATGGCAAGGCCTTCCCGATTCCGCTGCGCGTTACGCTCCACCATCGCCTTGTATGCCGCCTCGTCCTCGGCCTTCTTTTTTGCGGCCGCGGCTGCCTGGATTGCGCTCAGCTTTTCGTTGGACCGGGTCTTCGCTTGTTCGTATGCGGGGTCGTCGTCGTAGCGCCTGCCCTCGACGTACCGGTTTACGACCTCGCCGTCCTTCACGTACTTGCCGTAAACTATGCCCTTGCCGGTCTGTGGATCGACTGACGAGATTCCCTCATAGACCCCGGCGGCACCTGTAAACAGGGCGTCATCGAGGTAACTGCCATCGGGGTAATAGAGTTTTCCCGTGTGGTAGCGCCAGTCGTTGTAGGTGAGGTTCTTGCCGTTGTACTGCACGTCGTTGGCCATCGACCCTTCAAACAAGAGCCGGCCGCTGGCGGTGTAGACCCGCCCCTGTTCGAGTTTTGCGTTCCGGAAAGTTCCCACGTACTTCCACCCGTTGGCGCTTGTGTACGTTCCATCTCCATAGATACTCCCCCCGATCATCCAGCCGACGTACTTTGCCTGCTCGCCATTCTTAAGCTTCACGATGTGCGTGCCCTTGCCTTCGGCGCGGCCGTCTCTGCAGGGGCCCGTCCAGCTCATGCTTTCCACGTTGTTCTGCACCCACTCCTTTTGCCATTGCGTGATACCGCAGCCCTCGGTCGTGGTGTAGGTGTTATCCGGCAAGAACGCGCAACCATCGAGCAAGGATACAACAATGCCAACAAAAACAAGTCTGGTCATCTTCATCGTTTTAACTCCCATTTATAATTGCTTATTTGCTTAGATGCACTCTCACTGGAAACCCAAGTCGGAGGGGAATAGTTCATAACATTGAAAAGAATTTCTCTCTGACCCGGTTTTCCCACCCACTTGCGGGAAGTCGGCTGATGGGCAACCTCTTTCGTTCAATGACGTTATTTAATAAGCCCCAGGGCTTTAGCTCCTTCAATGAGTTTACGGACATTCCGCTGTTCCCTGGTCTCCTCATTCTGCGGCTGGCTCGTTAGTCCCTGCGATTGTGGCGGCGGCGCAACCTGCGCCTGGGGGGAAGCGATCGGCATTTGTTTTCTGGACTCCGCGCACTGCTGCTCAACGGCGGCCAGCCACGCTTTCCGTTGGGCCCCAGGTTGTTGTGGCATTAGTCGCGCTTGTTCCTCGGCATACGCGCAAGGATTCGCTTTCATCCGATCGCTCTGCGCTTGCATTTCTTTCATTCTCGCCGCTTGTTCGGCAGCATTTCGCTCCTCGGCTTCCTGCCTCCGTCGAGCCTCCGCAGCCGCCGCCGCTTCCGTGGCAACACGCTGTTCCTCATCAAGCCGCATCTTGGCCTCAATTTGCCTGCACTCTCTAAGTTCGCGCTCGGTAGTGCGCACGATCCCCAGGCAGGAAACGTTAACGCGCGCAGATGTATCCTCGTTTGGATCGCGCGGGCGTGGCATTTGCGGTCTGCGAGGAGAAAAACAATCGGCATGTGCTCCCATCTGACAATCAATCATTGGATTGTTTCTGGATTCCCGTACCCTGCGTTCGTATTCCTCATCTTGCCTTTTCTTTTCCGCCTCTTTTTGCCGCTTCAATCTTTCAAGCTCTTGTTGTCTGCGAGGCTCCGCAGCGGTGCTTTCTTGTTGACGCCGCTGGCGTTCTGCTTCGGCCCTTCTTTGTTGCTCTGCCTGCCGCTGCTCCTCAATAGCCGTCTGGTCCACGAATGTGTAGCTCGTACGCACGTTGTAAGGCTTTGCGCAATCAACTGGCACGTTGTAAAGCCATGGATAGGTGACGCTGGTCCGCGGAACGATCGTCATGGCAGGCGTATTACCTGACAGGTAAGAGCCGTCCTGGCCTTCGTAAATGTAGTTGACCGTGATCGTCAGGAGATGATTGGTGTTGTTGGAAATAATCACCCCTTTGCATCCGTTGGCAGAGGGAATCAATTGCAGGCTGACCTCTGCAAAGGCAAAGACATTTGAAGTTGCCAGAAAAAACAGGATCGTGGTTGAAATGATTTTAAGAAACATATGCTGCATGATTTATTCTCATAGTTATTTTTTTGGGCTCATGACGAACCCCATTGAAGCTGGTAAACGAATGATTATTCTGGGTACTCCCGGCGCCGATCCCACTGGTGTCCGGGATATTTTAAGCCAAATCCAAAGTGCTCGCCTGTCATTTTCCCGATCAGCCTTCGGCGGCGTGAAATAAAAAAGCCCGCCGGCGCGGGCTTTGTAATTCAATCTTCAAGCAGGTCCAAGCCGTTATTTTTTAGCGGCGATCTCCTCGAGCTTCGTGGCGCGCACGATGTTGCCGTCGAGGCCGGCTTCCTTGGCGCTGGCGCCGTAGGCCACGGCCATGAGCTGCGAGTAGTAGGTCACCGGGATGTTGAACTTGGTGCCGTACTTCTTGTTGATCTGGCCCTGGTACACCTCGACGTTCATCTGGCACACCGGTCACGGCGTGACGATCATGTCGGCGCCGTGGTCGTAGGCGGATTCGATGATCTTCTTGATCTGCGCCTGGCTCTTCTCCGGCTCGGAGAACGCCAGCGCGCCGCCGCAGCAGGTGACCTTTTCCTCGTACTTCTCGAGCGGCGTGCCGCCCACGGTCTCGACCAGCTTGTCGAGATACTTCGGGCTTTCGAACGATTCGCCGTCGACGCCGAACGGGCGGTTGGTCTGGCAGCCGACGTAGCCGGCGATATTGATGCCGTCGAGCGGCTTCTTGACCGGCTTGCCGAGTTGCTCGTAGCCGAGATCCTCGATCAGCACCTCGACCATGTGGCGGATCTTCTGCTTGCCTTCGTACTTGAGGCCCGCGTCCTTGAGGATCACGTTGATGTCCGCGAAGATGGTTTCGGAGTGGTTGATGCGCTCCTGCGATTCCTTGGCGCCCAGCCAGTAGGTGGCGACGATGTCCTGGTTGCCGAAGTTATTCTCGGACAGGGCGATGTTGCGCGCGTTCATCACGTGGCGCGGCAGCTCGCCGCCCTCGGCGTAACCGATGGAAGCGCCGCAGCAGTTCCAGTCCGGGATCTCGTTCAGCTTGATGTCCAGCGTCTTGCACATGGACTCGACCGAGACCATGTAGTTCGAGGCCGACGCCTTGCGCTCGGACGAACAGCCGGGATAAAACGAATATTCTTTACGTGCCATAACTCTCTCCCGCCGCTCAGGCGGCAAAACCCTTGCGCTGGGAATACACGCACGAAACAGGCGTACCGCAAATGCATTTGCGGCATGCGCAAGCTTAGCGTCAATATGTTTTTATACGTGCAAGTTATTTGGCATACTGGGGCGGTCAACGACTCAAAGGACATCCGGACTACCTTAATGACAGGACGAACAAAGTAGGGCTACAAATCTTATGGCAAGACGAACGCAGTAGGGCTACCGTTATGTCAGCATCGAAAAATCCCGCTTCGGCGCGCGCCGCCGAATCCGGGGAATACCTCATAAAACACGAGCCTTACTACGAGCCGGTCGGCGAGGAAGTGGCCGTGTTCGAGGCGGCGTTCCGGCAGCAGTTGCCGGTGCTGCTGAAGGGGCCCACCGGCTGCGGCAAGACGCGCTTCATGCAGCACATGGCCTGGCGCCTGAAGCGACCGCTCATCACCGTCTCCTGCCACGACGACCTCACCGCCACCGACCTCGTCGGGCGCTATCTCATCACCGCCAACGAAACCGTCTGGGTCGACGGCCCGATGGCGCGCGCGGTGCGCACCAATGCGATCCTCTATCTCGACGAGATCGTCGAGGCGCGCAAGGACACCACCGTGGTGATCCATCCGCTCGCCGACGACCGGCGCGTGCTGCCGATCGAAAAAACCGGCGAGCTGCTCACCGCCGGTCCCGAATTCTGCCTCGCCATCTCCTACAACCCCGGCTACCAGAGCGTGCTCAAGGATCTGAAACAGAGCACGCGCCAGCGTTTCGTCGCGGTCGAATTCAACTACCCCTCGGCGGCGCTGGAGAAAAAAATCGTCCGGCGCGAAACCGGCGTGGACGAAGCCATGGCCGAGCGGCTGGTGAAATTCGCCGCCATGACCCGCAACCTGAAGGGCAGCGGCCTCGACGAGGGCGCCAGCACGCGCCTGCTGGTGCACGCCGGCAAGCTGATGAGCGCGGGCATCGACCCGCGCACCGCCTGCCGCACTGCCATTGCCGAGGCGCTGACCGACGATCCGGAGATGATCGCCGCGGTGAACGAGCTTTCAGCTTCATTGTTTTAAGAGATCCCACCGCAAAGTCGCAAAGGACGCAAAGAAAAACTTTGAGAATTAAATTGAAAATCCGATTCTCCTTTGCGTTCTTTGCGTCTTTGCGGTGAATTTCAATGTCCAATAAGTCCCTGACCGCCGCCGAACTCGAGGTAAAACTCGACGAGTCGCTCGACCCGGTGTTGTCCTCGCGCCGCACGGCGGCGGCGCTTGCCAAGGCGTTGGCCGACATCGAACGCGCGCAACAGGATTTCGTCCTCCACTGGGTGGACATCATTATCAAGACCAACGCCGAAATGGCCTACCAGTTCGCCGCGCGCGCACCGGAGGCTTTCCGGCTGATGCCCGTACCGGCCATCGAAGAATGGGTCATCCACGCGATGGACGTGTACGACAAGCAGGGTCTTTATCCTGGTTGCGCGGCGCTTGGTCAGCTGCGGGCCTTCGCCGTAGAAACCGCCGAGGCTGCACACGGCATCGCGCTGGAGGAAATCCGGCATGTTCTGGAGCTGTTCGTGCAGGGTCTGGCCGGACGGCCGCTCAAGGTCGAGGAAGCCGCGGAAACCTGCACCGACACGGCCACGCTGTTCCTGCCCGCGCGGCTCCACAAGTTTGCCGAACGGCATGACAACTTTCGTCTCTACAAGGCCATGGCGGCCCACCTCTGGGCACAAACCTGGTATGGCACCTGGCGCCTTGCGCCGGGAACATCGCCGCTGACTGAAACGCTTTCAACGTATCGCGATCCGGAAAAGGCCTTGCGTCTTTTTCATGCGCTCGAAACCCTGCGTCTGAACGCCTGCATCGCGCGCGAGCTGCCGGGGCTGTATCGCGACATGCAGGAGGTACAGCGGTTGAGCGGCGAGATGCATTACCCCGCTGCATGGAAACAGGCGATACAACGCCTGACAAGCCTGGAAGCCGGCGTGTCCGACAGCCTGGCGCTGCTGCCGACGTTACACGAGGGAGAAATTCCGGCGCCATTCTGTTTCCAGGGCATTCTAAGGCCGGATCGCGCGCAGCAAGCCATGCAGGAACGGCTGACGCGCGAGAAAGAACTGTTCCGCGAGGCGCTCGGGCAACTGGGCGGAGAAACGGCACAGGCAAAACCGGAGACGGAAACCGGAACCACACCGAACCCACGGCAATATGCCATCGAGCAGTTGCTCGATCCAGACCATCCAGGGCAATTTATTTTCCGGCTCTTGCTGGATGGCCAGCCGGTTCAGCCGCTGGCGGACATGCGTACGTTGATGGATTCGATCATCCAGGACCTCGGACAAATCCCGGAGGACTATCTGGTGGCGGCGGGCGCGGGCGGCTATCGCCAACCAGCGGACGAGAAACGGCCGGAAGACGTATGGAAAGGAACTTATCACGAGGAAGGCGCGTTTCTGTACAACGAATGGGATCACCGGCGCAATCATTACCGCAAACACTGGTGCGTGCTGCGCGAGCTCGACGTGCACCCGGACAGCGACCCGTTCGTGGCGCGCACGCTGCGCAAATATCACGGCGTGTTGCCGCAACTGCGCAAGACCTTCGAGGCGCTGCGCGGCGAGAACAAGCTGCTCAAGAAACAGATCAACGGCGATGACGTCGATTTCGACGCGCTCGTGGAAGCGCGCGCCGACATGCAAAGCGGCATGGAGCTGTCGGAGCGGCTGTTCACCAAGCTGCACAAGTTCGAGCGCGACATCGCGGTCATGTTCATGGTCGACATGAGCGGCTCGACCAAGGGCTGGATCAACGACGCCGAGCGCGAATCGCTGGTGCTGCTGTGCGAGGCGCTGGAAATCCTCGGCGATCGTTACGCGATCTACGGCTTCTCCGGCATGACGCGCAAGCGCTGCGAGCTGTACCGCATCAAGCGTTTTGATGAGCCTTACAACGAAGTTGTACGCCAACGCATCGCCGGCATTACGCCGCAGGATTACACGCGCATGGGCGCGACCATCCGGCATCTCACCAAACTGCTGAACGACGTCGAGGCGCGCACCAAATTGTTGATCACGCTCTCCGACGGCAAGCCCGACGACTACGACGGCTACCGCGGCGAATACGGCATCGAGGACACGCGCATGAGCCTGATCGAAGCCAAGCGCGCCGGCATCCATCCGTTCTGCATCACCATCGACGAAGCGGCGCGCGACTACCTGCCGCATATGTACGGCGCGGTGAACTGGACGCTGGTGGACGAGGTACGCAAGCTGCCGCTGAAAGTCTCGGATATTTACCGGCGGCTGACCCTCTGACATCCCCGGCCTTTTGGAACAGCCCACCTGATGATAGGATGGTTTCAATCCGCTCGCGCCACGCCCGCCACAATGAAATAAAAGGATTGATACTCCGTCTCGCTCACCGGGCGTTTCCGACATGCTTAAACTGGACAAAAAGACCGTCCTTCTGCTGCTCCTGCTGGGCGTAATCGTCGCCGGCATCGGCTACGCCATCTATGCCTCCGGCCTGTTCGATCTGTTCGTCAACCGGCGCCACCTCGTCAACGTCATCAAGGATCACCGCGCCTACTCGGCGCTGATTTTCATCGGCCTCCAGGCGGTGCAGGTCGTGGCCGCGCCAGTGCCCGGCGAGGTCACCGGTTTCGTCGGCGGCATGTTCTTCGGTCCGATGTGGGGCGTGATCTACTCCACCATCGGACTCACCATCGGCTCGTGGGTCGCGTTCATGCTGGCGCGGCTGCTCGGCCGGCCGCTGGTGGAACGCATGGTCAGCCTGGAAACCATCCAGCGCTACGACTACGTGATGAAGCACAAGGGGCTGTGGCTGGCGTTCCTGATGTTCCTGGTCCCCGGTTTCCCCAAGGATTTTCTGTGCTACCTCCTCGGCCTCGGTCACATGCGCCAGCGCGATTTTCTCCTGGTCTCGGCTTCCGGCCGCCTGCTCGGCACGATACTGCTGACCATGGGCGGGACGTATTTTCGCGACGAGCGCTACGGCGCGCTGTTCACCGTCGTCGGACTCAGCCTCGCGGCGATCCTGCTGGTGATGATCTATCGCGACCGCATCGAACAACTGTTCCGGCGCATGGGCGGCGCGCTGCGAAAGGACGCCAAAGACAAATCGCCTCCGTCCGACCGGAACGGATGAACCGGTACCGATATCCGGATACCCGGTAACTTGCCAACCGGCCTGACGCGCCGGACAATCCCGCACCATTGACTGTCATTCAACCCAACACGGATCAACAGGATCGTTCATGTCAGCACTGATTTGCGGTTCGTTCGCCTACGACACCATCATGGTCTTCCCGGACCAGTTCAAGAACCACATCCTGCCCGACAAGGTGCACATCCTGAACGTCTCGTTCCAGGTGCCGAAAATGCGCCGCGAGTTCGGCGGCTGCGCCGGCAACATCGCCTACAGTCTCAAGCTCCTCGGCGGCGATCCGCTGCCCATGGGCACGGTCGGCAAGGACTTCGGTTTCTATGCCGAATGGATGGACCAGCACGGCATCGACCGGCGCCATATCAAGGTGTGCGACGACACCTACACCGCGCAGGCCTTCATCACCACCGACATGGACGACAACCAGATCACCGCGTTTCATCCCGGGGCCATGAACCGCTCGCACGAAACCCGCGTCAGCGACGCCAGCGGCGTCAAACTCGGCATCGTCGCGCCCGACGGGCGCGAGGGCATGATCCAGCATGCCCGGCAATTCGCCGAGGCCGGCACCCCCTTCATCTTCGACCCGGGCCAGGGCATGCCGCTGTTCGACGGCGACGATCTGCTGGCGTTCCTCGAACAGGCCACCTGGGTCACGCTCAACGACTACGAAGCCGAACTCATGCAGGAGCGCACCGAGAAATCGCTGCGCGAACTCGCCGGCTACGTGAAGGGACTGATCGTCACGCTCGGCGCGCGCGGCTCCGCGGTTTACACCGACGGGCGCGTCATCGAAATCCCGGTGGTGCCGGCCGCGGCGGTCAACGATCCGACCGGCTGCGGCGACGCCTATCGCGCCGGCCTGCTCTACGGCCTTTCACGCGGCATGGACTGGGAGACCACCTGCCGCATCGCCTCGCTCATCGGCGCGATCAAAATCGCGCACCACGGCACCCAGAATCACCGCTTCACGCCCGAGGAATTCGCGGTCCGCTTCCGCGACCGCTTCGGATATAGTTGGTAGTTGCCGGGCGGGTCCGGCGGCCGTCTGCTCCCGCCCGTGGAGGGAGGCGATGCCGTGGACCACAGACTTCCGCCGCTGATTCAGGCGCTGCACGACCCCGCCTGCTACGACCACGCGGTGCAGGACATCCGCGCGGTCGAAACGCATATCTCCTGGGTCGTCCTCACCGGACCTTACGCCTACAAGATAAAGAAACCGGTCAACCTCGGATTTCTCGATTTCAGCACGCTCGACAAGCGCCGCTTCTATTGCGAGGAGGAACTGCGCCTGAACCGGCGGCTGGCGGAATCGCTTTACCTCGGGGTGACTTCCATCACCGGCGCGCCGGCGTCGCCGCGTCTCGGCGGCGCCGGCCCGGCCATCGAATATGCCGTCAAGATGGTCCAGTTTCCCGAAGCAGCGCGGCTCGACCGGATGCTGGCGCAAGGCGAGCTGCGGCCCGAACACATCGATCTGCTGGCGCAGGAACTGGCCGAATTTCACGGCCGGATCGCCGTCGCCGGAAACGGCATGCCCTACGGCGATCCGGAGCACGTTTACGAACCGGTGCGGGAGAATTTCGAACAGATCCGATGCCGGATCGAGACGGCGGATAAGACCCTGCTGCAACGCCTCCGGGTTTGGAGCGAACGAAGCTTCGCGGAACTCCACCCGATATTCGAAGCCCGCAAGCGCGGCGGCTTCATCCGCGAATGCCATGGCGACGCGCACCTCGCCAACATGGTCTGGCGCGGGGAACGCGTGATGCTTTTCGACTGTCTCGAATTCAACGCCAACCTGCGCTGGATCGACGTCATGAGCGAGGTCGCGTTTCTGGTCATGGACCTCGACGATCGCGGACGGCCCGACCTGGCCCGCCGCGCGCTCAACGCCTATCTAGAACATACCGGCGACTACGAAGGCCTCGCCGTGTTTCGTTTCTATCAAGTCTACCGCGCGCTGGTGCGCGCCAAGGTGGCTTGCATTCGCTTATACCAAAGCGGACTGAGCGAAGACGAAAAACGAAAAGTGCGCGACGAATATCTCGGCTATGCGAATCTCGCCGAACGTTACACCCGCGACATCCCGGCGTCGCTCATCATCACCCACGGTCTTTCCGGCAGCGGCAAGACACTGGTGTCGCAACAATTGCTGGAAGCGTTCGACGCGATTCGCGTGCGCAGCGACGTCGAACGCAAGCGCCTGCACGGTTTCGGCGCGCACGCGCGCAGCGGCTCGGGCATCGACAGCGGGATATACACGTCACAGGCCAGTGAGCGCACTTACGCGCGCCTCGCGGAACTGGCCGCGATCGTTTTGCGCGCGGGCCGCACGGTCATCGTCGACGCTGCTTTTCTCAAGCGTGAACAGCGTGACCGGTTACAGGCCGTGGCGGAAGAAACTCACGTTCCATTCGCGATTCTCGATCTCCAGGCGGCGGAAAATATTCTGCGCGAACGTCTGTCGCTCCGTGCCCGGCAGCAACGAGAGGCTTCCGAAGCCGGTCTTGCCGTGCTCGATCATCAACTGGCGACCCGTGAACCGCTGGCGGCGGATGAATTGCGCGTCTCCCTGACCGTCGATAACACCGCCGCGCCCGACATCGCGGCGCTGGTGCGGAAATGGCGCGCCCTCACGACCCGCCCCTGAGCGGGCCGCCCGCGTCTGCCGCGAGTCAACCGTTGGATATCTTCCGAGGTTGACATCAGGCGTCACACCTTCCCGCCTGCCGGAGGGGGGCGCGAAACATATATAAGGTAGAACCGTTCGTTGTTCCCGGAGTCTTGTCATAAAAAAATTGCAAGCTTGACATCGGCCACCTTATGAGACTAAAACTACAACATATTGTGGTTGGCCAAGGTTGTAGGCCCTATACCTAGTTTTAACTATATAAATTGCACGACAAGTGCTCCACAGGCGGACTCCGGAGGACAGGAATCAATGAAAGTCGTCCAATTACAAACAGAAAACCCGGTTGTCACTGAAAGGACGGAAATTCCCGTACAACCCGCTTCGCTCGACATCTGGGACAAGAAATACCGCCTCAAAAGCAAGACCGGGGAGGTCATCGACGCGGATATCGCCGGCACCTATGCCCGCGTGGCCCGGGCGCTGGCCGACGTCGAGGAAACCCCGGAAAAACGCGAGCAATGGTTCGAAAGGTTCTTCTGGGCCCTGCAAAACGGGGCGATTCCGGCTGGGCGCATCACATCCAACGCCGGCGCCCTCGAACATAAACCCGCCACCAGCACCATCAACTGCACGGTTTCCCGGGCGGTTCCCGACTCCATGGACGGCATCCTGTCCTCGGTGCACGAGGCCGGCCTGACCCTGAAAGCCGGCTGCGGCATCGGTTACGAGTTCTCTACCCTCCGCCCCAAAGGGGCGTTTGTGAGCGGGGCCGGGGCTTATACCTCCGGCCCCCTCTCTTTTATGGATATTTTCGATGCCATGTGCTTCACCGTCTCGTCCGCCGGCGGCCGGCGCGGGGCGCAGATGGGCACGTTCGACATCGCCCATCCGGACATCATGGACTTCATCAAGGCCAAGCGCGAGGACGGGCGGCTGCGCCAGTTCAACCTGTCATGCCTGATCACCGACGAATTCATGCAGGCGGTGAAAAAGAACGGCTCCTGGGATCTGGTGTTCCCGGTCAGCCGCCACGAGTACGAAGACCCCGAGGCGCGCATCGTCTGGCGCTACTGGCCGGTGACCGAAGGCTACATCACCAACAACCTCGGCCAGGTAGCGTGCAAGGTGTACAAGACCCTGCCGGCGCGCCGGTTGTGGGACCTGATCATGGCCTCGACCTACGACTATGCCGAGCCCGGGTTCATCCTGATCGACAAGATCAACGAGATGAACAACAACTGGTTCTGCGAGAACATCCGCGCCACCAACCCGTGTGTCACGGCCGATACCTGGGCACAAACTGCTGCTGGCCCGCGCCAAGTGCGCGATCTCATCAACACGCCTTTCCTGGCACGGGTGGACGGCATGGATCACGTGAGCGGTCCTGAAGGTTTCTTCAAGACGGCTACCAAGCCCGTGGTACGCCTGATGACGACCGAAGGCTACAACCTGCGCCTGACCGCCGACCATCGCGTGCGCCGTGTCACACGTTTCACGCGTTATGCCACTGATACCCAATGGTGCGCAGCCGGCGAGCTGCGCCCCGGCGATCGCGTGCTGCTGAACGATCACCGCGCGAACAGCCAATGGGTCGGGCCGTACAGCCGTGAGGAAGGCTACCTGACCGGTCTGCTGGTAGGCGACGGTGTCCTCAAATCCGACAAGGCGGTGTTGTCGGTATGGAAACCCGCTGCTATTGCCAATGGTCCGCAAGCTATCCTGACATCAGGTCCGGATGCGGTCATGGCCGAAACATTGCGCGCCGCCAAAACACTCCCCCATCGTAGCGATTTTATCGGCTGGATGCCGGTGCCCGGCCGTGGCGAGTACCGTCTGGCTCTTGGGGCACTTAAACGTCTGGCCGGGGAACTGGGTATGCGCCCCGGCGAGAAGCGCATCACGCCAGCCCTGGAGCAAGCTTCAAGCGAGTTCTACCGTGGCTTTCTGCGTGGACTGTTCGATACCGATGGTTCCGTGCAGGGTGACCAGACTAAAGGCGTCAGCGTACGGCTGGCCCAATCCGACTTGGCAATGCTTGAAGCCGTGCAACGCATGTTGCTGAGGCTTGGCATCGCCTCGCGCCTCTATACGGACCGTCGCGAAGCCGGTACCAGCCTCCTGCCTGACGGGAAGGGTGGTTACCGGACCTATCCAACCAAAGCCCAACACGAACTGGCGATCAGCGGTGAAAATCTGCTCCGCTTTGCGGAGCTCATCGGGTTCGCCGACAGCGACAAGGCAACGCGCCTCGAACAGCTGCTTGCCCGCTATCAGCGCCGTTTCAACCGCGAACGTTTCGTCGCTCGCGTGGAGAGCATCACCGCGGACGGCGTGGAAGACGTTTACGACGTACAGATACCGGGCGTCAACACCTTTGATGCCAACGGCTTGCACGCGCACAATTGTGGTGAACAGCCTTTACCGCAATACGGCTCGTGCCTGCTCGGCTCGGTGAACCTGACCAAGTTCGTGGAGGAACCGTTCACCGACAACGCGCGCTTCAACTGGAAGCTGTATCGCGAAGTGGTGGCGGTGTTCACCCGCATGCTCGACAACGTGGTCGAGATCAACGGCCTGCCGCTCGAACAGCAGCGCCATGAGATCCACCACAAGCGCCGTCATGGCATGGGTTTCCTGGGCCTCGGTTCCACGCTCACCATGCTGCGCATGAAATACGGCTCGCCCGAGTCGCTCGAATTCACCGGGCGCGTGGCGCGCGAGATGGCCGAGGTCGGCTGGGAAGCGGGCATCGCGTTGGCGGAGGAAAAGGGCCCGGCGCCGATCATGGAGGACGAATTCTCCGTCACCGAGGAGATGCTGGCGCGCCGCCCGGAGATGCGCCGCGACGGCTACCAGGTCGGCGACCAGGTTAAGGGCAAGGTGCTGCTCGCCCGCTACAGCCGTTACATGCAGCAGTTCGACAAGGGGCTGACCGACCGCATCGCCGAGAAAGGCGCGCGCTTCACGCACCACACTTCGATCGCCCCCACCGGCACCATCTCGCTGTCGCTCGCCAATAACGCGAGCAACGGCATCGAGCCCTCGTTCGCGCACCAGTACAGCCGCAACGTGCTGCGCGAGGGCAAGAAGAGCAAGGAAAAGGTGGAGGTCTTCTCCTTCGAGTTGCTGGCCTATCGCACCCTGATCAACCCCAAGGCGGCGCCGGACACGGACGACCCGCAGGCGAAGCTGCCGGATTATTTCATCACCGCCGATCACATCAACCCGCGCGAGCACGTGGACGTGCAGGCGGCGGCGCAGAAATGGGTGGACTCCTCGATCTCCAAGACAGCGAACGTCCCCACGGACTATCCCTACGAGGACTTCAAGGACATCTACATGTACGCCTTCGATCAGGGACTCAAGGGCTGCACCACCTTCCGCTTCAACCCCGAAGCGTTCCAGGGCGTGCTGGTCAAGGAAAAGGACCTCGAGAACACCTTGTACCGCTTCCAGTTGGCCAACGGCGAGACGGTCGAGGTCAAGGGCAACGAGGAAATCGAATACGACGGCGAAGTCCATAACGCCGCCAACCTGTACGACGCCCTCAAGGAAGGCTACTACGGGCGGTTCTGAGAACAGACGGTAAAACGGTAGAGAAAAGGAGTGCTGTCATGACAATCAAGATCAACGAAAAAATCACCGGCTACGAAGTCGTCAAGGAGGAGCCGAAGCGCCCCGCCGAGAGCAACGTCGTGCACATGCACGAGAAGCTCGAGCGGCCCGAGATGCTGGTCGGCTCCACCTACAAGATCAAGACCCCGCTCACGGAGCACGCCCTGTACGTCACGATCAACGACATCGTGCTCAATCCGGACACCTCCCACGAGAAGCGTCGCCCCTTCGAGATATTCATCAATTCCAAGGACATGGCCCACTTCCAGTGGGTGGTGGCGCTGACCCGGGTCATCTCGGCGGTGTTCCGCAAGGGGGGTGACGTCACCTTCCTGGTCGAGGAGCTGCACTCGGTGTTCGATCCGCGCGGCGGCTACTTCAAGAAGGGCAAGTACACGCCCTCGCTGGTGGCCGAGCTCGGCGACGTCATCGAGCGTCACCTGAAATCGATCGGCCTGATTCAGACCGAGGAGCCGGACGCCGGCCGTCAGCAGTTGATCGCCGAGAAGCGCGCCGAACTGAAAAAGCGCGCCAACGCGACGGAAATCGCGAGCCAGGAGTCGTGCGACTTCCCGTCCGACGCGCAGTTGTGCGTCAAGTGTTCCACCAAGGCGGTCATCAAGATGGATGGATGCATGACCTGTCTCAATTGCGGCGACTCGAAGTGCGGATGACGCGTCGGCGGCGCGCGGAAAATTTCCAAAAAAGTGTTTGCAATTTTTTTTTCATTGTCATAATGTCTTGACTGGTCAGGACGATGTGCTACATCTGAAGTGAAAGTTGAAAACGGATGTCACTGCCCGGATGACTGGATGTCGCGAGAGAAGACGAACATCATCGCGACGCCGGGCGGAACCAGGATCAACCAAGAGTTAATGGATCGATTGCGAAGCTCGACAACCGGTGTCAATAGTAGCTCTCCCCTGCAGCGGCGTCCGGCTGCCGGGTTCTGTTCTTCCCGCTCTTCTCGCCTGTCTTTTTCCGCTGCTGACTTCCAGCAGCCAACCCGTTCCGGAATCCATGGAAAGACGGTCAATGGCCGTCTTTTCTCCGTGGCAACGCGCAGTAGTGTCGGGGGGTTTTGGCCCCTGACTTCCCTGCAAGTCCCTTAACCACAAACCAAAGGAGCTCATCATGGCAGCCAAGAAAAAGGCCAAGAAAAAAGCACCGAAGAAGAAATAACGCGACGGGCGAGGGGAATTTCGCCGGCTGTGCGGTCCGCGCCAAGCGCGAGGATCTGTCGCAGCCTGGGATGACCCTGTCCGCCTTCGCAGGAGATAAGCCGGTAGCACCCGTTCGGTCGTTGAGGCTGGCGAGGTGTTACCGGTTTTTTATTGTGTCCGGACGAACGAAGTTATCGATGCGAGCCCAGCCCTGCCGGCCGCGACGGAGTGTAATCAATCGCGGCGCAATTCCCGGTCCAGGTCGTCGAGACGCTGCGGGGTGCCGACGTCGCGCCAGCGGCCGGTGTAGTGCTCGCCGCTCACCCGGCCGCGGGCCATGGCTTCGCGCAACAGCGGCGCCAGGGGAAACTTACCCGGCTGGCATCCGGCGAACAGCGCCCGGGCATAAACGCCGATGCCGCTGAACGTGAGGCGCGGCGCTCCGTCATCGATCACTTTCCCCTCCCGCAGCACGAAGTCGCCCCGCGGATGTTGCGGTGGATTATCCACCAGCACCAGGTGCGCCAGCCCCTCGATCCGGGTTGGCAACCTGTCGAAGGGGTAGTCGGTCCAGATGTCGCCGTTGATCACCACGAACGGGTCGGTGTCGATCAGCGGCAGCGCCTTGAAGATGCCGCCTCCCGTTTCCAGTCCGCCGCCCTCTTCGTGCGAATAAGCGACACGCACGCCGTAGCGCACGCCGTCGCCGATATAGGCGCTGATTTTTTCCCCGAGATGCGAGTGGTTGATGACGAGATCGCGGAACCCGCGCCGCGCCAGCCCCTCGATCAGATGCACCAGCAGGGGTTTGCCGCCCGCCTCCAGCAGCGGCTTGGGGATCGTGTCCGACAGCGGCCGCATGCGTTCCCCCCGTCCCGCCGCCAGGATCATGACCTTCATCATCGACCCTCCATCACACCAAATTCGCGCAGCAACGCATTCAGCGCTTGCAGCTCCGGATAGCGAGCGCTCACCTCTTGCACGTATCCCAGAGTGCGCGGGATGTCCGGCAGATAGCCGGGTTTGCCGTCGCGGTGATTCAGCCGCGCAAAGATGCCGGCGGCCTTGAGGTGACGCTGGACCCCCATGAGATCGAACCAGCGCAGAAACTGCGCGTCGTCATCCCCCGCCGGAATACCGGACTGGAGCACCAGCTCATGATAACCCTTGACCCAGTCCTCTACCTGCGCGCGCGGCCAGGCGATATAGCAGTCGCGCAACAGCGACACCAGATCGTAGGTCACCGGCCCCAGCACCGCGTCCTGGAAATCGAGTATGCCGGGATTGTTGCGCCGGGTAACCATCAGGTTGCGTGAATGATAGTCGCGGTGCACCCACACCCGCGGCTGCGACAACGCGGAGCGCGCCAGGAACGCAAAACTCTCGTCCAGCACTGCTTGCTGGCCGGCGGTCAGTTTCAGGCGCCGGTGACGCTCCAGATACCATTCGCGGAAAATCTCCAGCTCGCGTCGCAGCAATGCCTCGTCGTAGTCGGGAAGGAATTTTCCGCCGCTCCGGGTGAAGCTGCCGGCCTGCAGCACCACCAGCGCGCCCATGGCATCGCCATAGAGCCGCTCCACGCTCCGGTCGTTCAGATGCCGCAGGTAAAGTTCGTCGCCGAGATCGGTGACGAGGAAAAATCCCTGGTCGTGGTTCTCCTCGAGCACTTCCGGCACGTTCAGTCCCAGCGCATGGAAACGCCGCGCGATCGTCACGTAGGAATGCATGTCGCCCTTCTCCGGCGGCGCGTCCATGGCGATGAGACTTCTTTGCCCCGCGGTCACCCGGAAATAGCGGCGAAAGCTCGCGTCCGCCGAGGCCGGGCGGATGTCGAGCCGTCCCGGGCCGAGCACCCGGGCGGCCCAGTCCTTGAGCGCGTCAAGACGTTTGTCCACGCGCGGCCTGGTGAATGACGCCCCGGCGGGCGGAAAAGCTTGATGGGGAATACATAGTGTGCAATTTTATGTCCTGCATCGAAAATGTCGCCCTACTTTCGTTCGTCTGGCCATAATAAAACAATGACACTCCGCTTCCCATGCTTTCGCCGCGCCGCGCCCACGCCGCCATCCTTGGCCTGACGATCGCCGTGGCGGCGGGATGGAATCCAGCGGCGTGGGCGGTGGAGGACGGCGCATGTCCGGAGCGGCCTCCGCTGCGCTCGCACGCCCGGCCGACCCCACCCGCCGCGGAAAACCAGCCGACCGACATCCGCGCCCGCGAATTACGCACGCTATCGGGCGGCGTCAGCGAGTTCAGCGGCAACGTGGAAATGCAGCAGGGCGATCAGCGCCTGACCGCCGAGCAGTTGCGTTACGACAAAGCCACCGGCCAGGCGGATGCGACCGGCGACGTCATGCTCCGGGACGCCTCCGGCGCCAGCTTCCAGACGCAGGCGACGCATCTCGATCTCGGGTCGCGGCGCGGTTACGCCGGGCCCAGCTATTTCCGCCTCGAGAACGGCGCCGCGCGCGGTGACGCCGAACGCGTCGACTTCGAAGGCCCGGATCGCACGCGCCTGACGCGCGTGCGCTACACCACCTGCGCGCCGGGGCAGGACGACTGGTTCCTGAAGATCCGCGATCTCCGGCTCGACACCGCGACGGATATCGGCACGGCCTATCACACCACGCTCGATTTCCAGGACGTGCCGCTGTTCTACCTGCCGTATCTGGATTTTCCGATTTCCGACCGGCGCAAGTCGGGGTTCCTGATCCCGCGACTGGGCAACGCAAGAAACCGCGGGTTGGAAGTGGCCGCGCCCTATTATTTCAATCTGGCCCCGGACTACGACGACACGCTCACGCCCCGGCTGATGACCGAGCACGGGCTGCAACTGCAAAACCAGTTTCGCTACCTGACCCGCCGCTCGGAAGGGAAGCTGGAGCTCGAACTGCTGCCGCACGACCGGAAGGAAAACGGCGACGATCGCGCCGCCGGCCTGTACCAGCACCGGCATGTTTTCAACACCCTGTGGACCGGCAACGTCGACTTGCGCGCCGTGTCCGACAAGAAATATTTCGACGATTTCGGCGACAACCTGGGTCTTACCTCCCAGACGCACCTGCCGCAGAACGCCGGCGTGGACTACCTCGGACCGACGTGGAATTTCAGCGCCCGCGCCGCGGACTACCAGACCATCGACCGCACCATCGCTCCCGCCGATCGTCCCTATGCGCGCCTGCCGCAGATCAATCTGTCGACCGGCCTTCCGGCCAGTCCCAATCGCGTGAATTACTATTTTGAAAGCGAGGCGGTGAATTTCGATCGCAGCGTCGGCGTCACCGGCGAACGCCTCAACCTCGGCCCGGCGTTGAGTCTGCCGCTGGAGAACAGCTACGGCTTCGTCACGCCCCGTCTCGGGGTGCGGCACATTGCGTATCGTCTCTCGTCCGCCCCGGACGCGACGCCGTCCGTGACGCGGGGCGTGTTCAGCCTCGACAGCGGATTGATCTTCGAGCGCGGTTCGCGCTGGGGCGAACGGCTGTTCACGCAAACGCTCGAACCGCGCCTGTACTACCTGTACATCCCGGCCAAGAACCAGGACGGCTTGCCCAATTTCGACACCGGCGTGCCGGACCTGAGCTTCGCCAACCTGTTCCGCGACAACCGCTTCGCCGGCGGCGACCGCATCGGCGACGCCAACCAGGTCACCGCGGCGATCACCACGCGGTTCATCGACGAGCAAGACGGCGCCGAACGCGGCCGCGCCAGCCTCGGCAGGATTTATTATCTCGCCGACCGTGAAGTCAATCTGCCGGCGGGTCCAGACGGCGCGGCCGCTTCCGACATCGTCGGCGAAGCCAGCGCCACGCTCCTCGGCAACTGGCACGCCCGCTCCGCCGCGCAATGGAACCGGATCGACGATCGTCTCCAGAAGTACAACTATTACCTCCAGTACAACCCGGCCCGGAACCGCATCGTGAATCTCGGCAAGCGTTTTTCCCGCGGCGAACTGGAGCAGACCGACGTCTCGACCGAATGGCCGATCGCGGGCCGCTGGACGTTCCGGGCGCGCTCGCTGTATTCGCTGCGCGACCACCGCAACGTGGACAGCTACGCCGGCGTGGAATACAACGCCTGCTGCTGGGCGCTGCGCGTACTGGGCGGCCGGCGACTGACCGTCGATACCGCGCGCGACAATGCCGCCACCCAGAACACTTCAATCATGTTCGAGCTGGAGCTGACCGGACTGTCCAGGCTCGGCCGCGTCCCGGACAGTCCGCTCGGCCAAAGCATGTTTTCCTTCCCATCCCGACCTGCCGCGACGGAACCCGCCGCCCCCTAGCATCCGAGGCGAAAGATTTCGGAACTGACCGTCAGGAAACGACTCAAAAGCGCAGGACCCTGGAGCAGCGGCGCAGCGCGCCCCGGCGTCCGGCGCCCGGTTTCGTGTTATCCTAGCGTCGCTGCGGCGCCGCGTCGGCTTATTCACCGAGAACCCGATTAACCCATGCCTCATGTAGCCAAATCCGCCGCGCCCTGGAGCGCGTTTATCGCCCTGCTGCTGTCGCTGATGCTTGCGTCGCCGGCGCTCGCCGCGCCCGCGCGTCCGGCCGCCGCCGGCGACATCGACCGCATTCTGGTCGTCGTCAACGACGACGTCATCACCGAAACCGAACTGGCCGACCGGCTCGCGCAAACCAGGAAACAGCTCGCGGCTGAAAGGATCAAGGCGCCGCCGGATGACATCCTGCGCAAGCAATTGCTCGACCGGATGGTGCTGGAGCGCCTGCAATTGCAGCTCGCCGCGCAAACGGGCATCCGCGTCAGCGAAGCCGACGTGGACCAGGCGCTCGAGTCCATCGCCCGGCGCAACAAGCTGAGCGTCGAGGATTTCCGCAAGGCGCTGGCGCGCAGCGGCATCGACATCGCCGCGCACCGCGCCCAGACCCGCGATCAGATGATCATCCAGCAGTTGCTGGAACGCGAGATCAACAACCGCGTCAACGTCACCGAAAGCGAGGTCGGTCATTTTCTGGAAAATCCGCAGAACCGCGCCGACATGGACGTGACCTACAACCTGTCGCACATTCTCATCGGCATTCCCGAATCGGCCTCGCCCGAGGCGATCCAGACGGCGAAAAAACGCGCCGGGGACATCCTGCGTCAATTGAAAGCGGGCGGCGATTTCGAGCAGATCGCGGTGAGCTATTCGCAGGGCGCGGACGCGCTCAAGGGTGGCGGCCTCGGCTGGAAAAAACCGGGCGAGCTGCCGGAACTGTTCCTCGGCGCGCTCAAGAACCTGTCGCCGGGCGACGTCAGCGAGATTCTGCGCAGCCCGAACGGTTTCCACATCCTGAAGCTGAACGACAAACGCGGCGCGGCGCAGGCCGAGGCCGTGACCCAGACACACGCGCGTCACATCCTGCTGCGGCCGAGCGAAATCCAGTCGCTCGAGGACGCGCGTCAGAAACTGCTGCACCTGCGCGAACGCGTCGAGAACGGCGAGGATTTCGCGGCGCTGGCGCGCGCGCATTCCGAGGACACCGGCTCGGCGGCCGACGGCGGCGACCTCGGCTGGGTCAACCCCGGCCAGATGGTGCCCGAGTTCGAAAAAGCCATGAACGCGCTCAAGCCCGACGAACTGAGCCAGCCGGTGCGCACCACGTTCGGCCTGCATCTCATCCAGGTGCTCGGCCGGCGCAGCCACGACATCTCCCAGGAACGTCTCGAAGCCGCGGCGCGCCAGCAGATCCACGCGCGCAAGGCCGACGAGCGCTACGAGCAGTGGGTGCGGCAGCTGCGCGACGAGGCGTTCGTGGAATACATGACGGATGAAGCCAACTGATTATCGCGAGCCGTATTTTTCGATTTCCTTGCGTCTTTGATGCACGTTGGCGGTGAAATCACCGTTTATGTCCAAAATCTTCGTCATTGCAGTCACGCCCGGTGAACCGGCCGGTGTCGGTCCGGACATCGCCGTGCGCCTCGCCCAACAACCGCCCGCGGCGGTGCTGGTGCTGATCGCCGACCCGGCGGTGCTGGAACAGCGCGCGCGGCAACTGCGTCTGCCGTTCGCCGCGCGCGAATGGAACGGACGCCGCACGGCGGAGGCGGGAGTTTATCTGCTGCCGGTCAACACCGCGCACGCGGTCGAACCCGGTCGTCTGGATGTTGCCAACGCCGGCTACGTGCTCGATACGCTGAAGACCGCGGTCGCCGGCTGTCTCGACGGCGAGTTCGACGCGCTGGTCACCGGGCCGGTGCACAAGGGCGTCATCAACGACGCGGGCATCGCTTTCACCGGCCACACCGAATTCCTCGCGGAACTGAGCCATGCGTCGCAGCCGGTGATGATGCTCGCCTGTCCGGGCCTGCGCGTGGCGCTCGCGACCATCCACCTGCCGCTCGCGGCGGTGCCGCGCGCGATCACGCGCGAGCGGCTGACGGCGGTGATCGAGGTGCTGCATCGCGATCTGCGCGACCGGTTCGGCATCGCCAAGCCGCGCATCCTGGTCTGTGGATTGAATCCCCATGCCGGCGAATCCGGACATCTGGGACGCGAGGAAATCGAGGTGATCGAGCCGGTGATCAAAACCCTGTCGGCGCGAGGCATGCGCCTGCACGGCCCGGTGCCGGCCGACACCGCGTTCATTCCGGCGCAGCTCGCGGACGTGGACGCGGTACTCGCCATGTATCACGACCAGGGCTTGCCGGTGCTGAAGCACCGCGATTTCGCGCATGCCGTGAACATCACGCTGGGACTTCCGTTCGTGCGCACCTCGGTGGATCACGGCACCGCGCTGGAGCTGGCCGGCACCGGCCGCGCGGATATATCGAGTCTGGTCGCCGCAGTCGAAATGGCTCTTGCCCTGATAAACAACAAGCGATAGACAGGATTAACAGGATTTCTCAGGATTCACAGGATTTATCCAGAATTTTTTTGATTTAATCCTGTTAATCCTGCTTAATCCTGTAAATCCTGTGAAATTTTCACTTGAATGAGTCCCCCTCGACCAAAAAAGCGTTTCGGCCAGCATTTCCTGCGCGACCGCGGCGTGGTCGCGCGTATCGTCGCGGCCCTGGCGCCGCAGCCCGGCGACCGGGTGGTCGAGATCGGACCGGGCACCGGCGCGCTGACGCGCGAACTGCTCGCGCGTCTGCCGCATCTCGACGCCGTGGAGCTCGACCGCGACCTGATCGCGCGCCTCGAATCCGAGTTCCCGCGCGAGCGCTTCACGCTGCACCCGGGAGACGCGCTGAAATTCGACTTCTGCCGGCTCGCCGCCGGTGATGGCCGGTTGCGGCTGGTCGGCAACCTGCCGTACAACATCTCCACGCCGCTGCTGTTCCATCTGCTCGATCAGGCGCATTGCGTGCAGGACATGCTGTTCATGCTGCAAAAGGAAGTGGTGCAGCGCCTGGCCGCTTCGCCCGGCGGCAAGGATTACGGGCGGCTGTCGGTCATGATCCAGTATCGCTGCGCCGTGGAGAAACTGTTCGACGTCGCGCCGGGCGCGTTCAACCCGCCGCCGAAGGTGGATTCCGCGGTCGTGCGACTCGTGCCGCACCAGGCGCCGCCGGTGGCGGTCGACGATCCCGAGCGGTTCGCGCTCTTGGTGCGCGCGGCCTTCGCCAGCCGGCGCAAAACCCTGCGCAACAATCTGAAGGGTTTACTGAGCGCGGAACAAATTGCCGCCGTCGGCATCGATCCCGGCCGGCGCGCGGAAACGCTTTCGCTTTCCGAATTTGCCGCGCTCAGCAACGTCACGACACCAGCCCGATAAACCAGCTCATGGAATTTTTCGCCGTCGTCGACAAACACAGCGATGCCGATATCTTGCGGGCGCGACTCGACATCGCCTCCCTGCCGTCATGGTGCGCTTCGATCGGCACGGTGCTGTCGCACGCCGGCGACCGCGGGGAGATTTACTGCGTGTGGGGACAGTTCATCGTGCACCGCGAACCGATCCGCGGCGGCGTGCGCTTCACCCTGCCGAAATGCCCCAATGCCCTCGCCTGGACGGTCACCACCGGACTTCCACCGGCACCGGAGAAAATCGTCGTGCACCTCACCATCAACCGCACCGAACATGACGCCGACTTCATCGCCACGATCGAACAATTCGTGCAAGACTGGCGCCAGGGGCTGAACAAGCTGTTGTAAGTTCTGTATCATCCCGGAGCCTGGATCGGCTTGACGAGGGACGGAACGTGGCACCGACGCTGACACGGCAGGAACGCCTACAGTCTTTCGGCGAGGAAATCGCCAACAGCGTGAGCCATGGCCTCGGCCTGCTGGCGGCCGTGACGGCCCTTCCGCCGCTCGTTATCGTTGCCGTCCGGCGCGGCGACGCGGCCAACGTGGTGGGGGCGAGCGTGTTCGCGACGACGCTGGTGTTACTGTACCTCGCCTCCACCTTGTTTCACGCCCTGCCCCCTAACCGCGCCAAACGGGTTTTCCGGATACTCGATCACGGAGCCATTTATCTTCTGATTGCCGGCAGCTACACGCCGTTCACGCTCGGCGTGCTGCGCGGCGCCTGGGGCTGGACGTTATTCGGTCTTCAGTGGGGGTTGGCCGTAATCGGCGTGATATCGAAAGCCGTCGGTGGCGTGCGCCATCCCGGGATATCAACGTCGATATATCTCGCGATGGGCTGGCTCATCCTGATCGCGGCCGGTCCGTTGATGGCCCATGTGCCCCCTTGGGGCCTTTTCTGGCTGGTGGCGGGCGGCCTCGCTTACACGGTCGGGGTGATTTTCTACGCGCTGGAACACATCCGCTACTTTCACTTCATCTGGCATTTGCTCGTCATCGTGGGCAGTGTCTGTCACTTTATCGCGGTACTGCGATATTCAGCTTGATCGCTTATGTCGTGTTTGTGTTTTTAAATCAGGCCGTGATAAAAAATTGTAACTATATGAAATAACATTGATAAAAATACTATACAGCACGGATATACAGTATTATGCCGCTTTATAAAACGACATTTAGGCCGTCTACTTCTAGTTGGTCGGTCGCGCAGCGCCTCCATCGTGCCATGTGAAAGGACTCTGACTTCGATGAACGACAACGATAACGTTGAAACGGTGCGAGGACAGGAGGCGCTACCCGCGCGACCAACCAACGCGGCGCGAGTTAGTCCCACGAGAGTCGGCCGGCGCTGCGCGCCGTCCAACTCTCGTTGGAGCCGACACCGCGCTGCGCGCGGCTGCCGCCCGCTCGTGATTGTCGGTAAGCTGCGCTTACCTCCAATCACTCGGGGTGCGGCTCAACTCGCGCCGCGTTAGCCGACACAGAAAACGGTCTTGAACTACAGAGCCGCCATTAAATCGGACGCCGAGCAGATTGCTCTCCTCCATGCCGATAGCTGGAGAAGGACCTACCGGGGTATGCTGCGAGATGACTTCCTCGATCGGGAAGTCGTGAAAAATCGCCTTGAAGTCTGGAACGATCGCTTGGGAATGGAACGAACCGATCAATTTGTCCTCGTCGCTGAGGATCAAAAACAAATTCTCGGATTTATCTGCGTTTATGGCAATAAAGATCTGGAGTATGGTTCGCTGATCGACAATTTGCACGTGGCGCACGCACACAAGCGTCAAGGTGTCGGCACCTTCCTGATGCGACAAGCCGGATCGTGGCTGAAATCCTACTATGGACGATTAGGCGTTTATCTGTGGGTAATGGAAGCAAACCAGCCCGCCAGGCGCTTTTACGAAAAATTGGGATCAACAAACGCAGGTATCATCGACAAACCGAACCCGGCGGGCGGCGGTTCAGCGCCAAATTGTCGATATATCTGGTCAAGCCCCAAGGCGCTTGCGAATGCCGGCTAACAAACGCGTCGAGGCGGACTCACTACGTCGGCGCTTCGCGCCGCCTCCGCTCGCCGCTCACGCGCAGCGTTAACTCGTACGTTCCAACTCCACCATTCTGTTTTCTATCCATTCCTCCGCCTGCCGGATGATCTCCTCGGCCTTCCGGCCGCGCGGGTCTATCGGGGGCCAATGACCACGCGCACGGTGCCGGGTTTTTTTCAGGAAGCCGCGCCGCGGCCAGAACGAGCCGGCGTTGTGCGCCGCCGGGAACCCGGCACTTGCCGGGGTATGGTTGGTCATATAAAATGACCATATACCATTGAAAGCACATTATCATGTCCAAGCACAAATTCAACATCGCCGAGGCCAAGGCGCATTTCTCCACGCTGGTACAAAAAGCCATGCTCGGCGAAGAGGTCATCATCGCCAAGGACAATAAGCCCGTGCTCCAGCTTGTCCCGCTGAAAAAACCGGGACAGCCGCGCAAGCCGGGCTCCGGAAAGGGACAGATTCTGTACATCGCCCCCGACTTCGACGCGACGCCCGAGGGTTTTGAGGATTACACCTGATGCGTGTCTTGATCGACACGCATGTCTTCTTGTGGTGGGTAGAGGGCGATCGTGCGCTGTCGGCCAAGGCCCGCAAGACGCTCGCCAATCCAGGCAATGAATGCCTCTTCAGCCTGGCCAGTGTCTGGGAACTGGCGATAAAGATCAGTCTCGGCAAGCTGCGACTGGCGCTGCCGGTGCCCCGCTACGTAACCGAGCACGTCGCGGCCAACAGTTTCCGGCTGCTCGACATCGGGCTGGCGCACCTCGGGCGCATCGAAACCCTGATCATGCACCACCGCGATCCCTTTGACCGCCTGCTCATCGCCCAGGCACTGGAAGAGAAGCTGCCCGTCGTGACCGCCGACCCGGTGTTTCGCAAATACAGCGTGAAGCGAATCTGGTAGTTCTTTGTCGTTTACTGGGTCACCGCTCTCAGTTACGCTGCGATCCGCTCTCCAACTCCACCATCCTGTTTTCGATCCATTCCTCCGCCTTCTTGATGATCTCCTCGGCTTTTTTGCCGCGCGGATCGATCGCCGGGCCGATGACGACTCGCACCGTGCCGGGTTTTTTCAGGAAGCCACGCCGCAGCCAGAACGAACCGGCGTTGTGCGCCACCGGCACCACGGGATAACCGGTCTCGGCCGCGAGCACCGCGCCGCCGATGCCGTAGCGCTTGCGCGCCCCCGGCGCCACGCGCGTGCCTTCGGGGAACACCACCACCCAGATGCCGGATTGCAGACGTTCGCGCCCCTGTTCGATGACCTGCTCGATCGCCTTGCGGCCCGCGCCGCGGTCAATCGCGATCGGCCGCATCAATGCCAGCGCCCAGCCGAACAGCGGGATCCACATCAACTCGCGCTTCAGCACCCAGGTCTGGGCCGGAAAGATCTGCTGGAACAGGATGGTCTCCCACGCCGACTGGTGCTTGGAGAGGATGATCGCCGCGCCCGGCGGCAGGTGCTCCAGACCTTCCACGCGGTAATCGAGCCGGCACAGGATTCTCAGCAGGAAAGCCTGAAGCCGCGCCCACTGACTGATGAGACGGTAGCGCAGCGGGAACGGCAGCAGCGCGGTCGGCAGCATCAGCGGCGCGTAGATCAGCACCGACACGAACATGAAAACGTTGAACAGCAGGGAGCGAAGCGCGACCAAGTCAGTTCGCGGGCAGTTTGCCGGAGAGAAGATGATCGGTGAACGCCGCCAAGTCGTCGAACACCGGCACATCTCCCAACGTCTTGCTTTTCTTGAGGGTGAGCTTGCCCTTGCCGGTGCGCACCAGCACCGGCCGCGCCGACACCAGGCGCGATACGACGATGTCCCGTTCGGAATCGCCCACCGAATAAACGCCGTTCAGGTTCACCTTGAGACGTTCGTTTATTTCCTGGAACAGCCCCGGCTGAGGTTTGCGGCAATGACATTCATCCTCGGGCTTGTGCGGACAGAAGAAAATGGCGTCGATCTCGCCGCCCTTGGCGCGCACCGCCTCGAGCATCTTGGTATGAATACGGCAGAGCATGTTCATGTCGAACAGCCCGCGGCCGACGCCGGACTGGTTGGTCGCGACCACGACCTTGTAGCCCTCGCGATGCAGGCGCGCGATCGCCTCGAGGCTGCCGGGGATCGGCACCCATTCCTCGGGCGACTTGATGTAGTCGTCCGAGTCGTGGTTGATGACACCGTCGCGGTCGAGGATGACGAGTTTCATGTGTCGCGGAACTCCGACACGCGGATGCGGCCGTTGATCATGCGCGACTCGCGGGATTCGATCTTTTTCATCTTGTCCCAGAACGCCCGGCGCAGGTCGAAATCCGCGGCGATCGCCGTGCCGAGCAGCAGGATCAGCAGGTCGGCGCATTCCTCGGCCAGATGCTCGCGGCTCTTGCCCTTGGTCACGCAGGCCGAAATCTCGCCCAGTTCCTCGGTCATGAGCGCCACGCGGTAGGCCAGCTCCTCGCCGCCGGTTTCGCGGAAGCGGTGCTTGTCGTGAAACGCCTGCACCGCCGCGAGCATGTCCTGGTAGGAATCCGTATTCATAGGCATGTCCCTCAACTTTGCAACCGCGAGATGTCCGCAACATGCAGAAACAGGTTGCTCAAACGATTGAGCAGGGCCAGGCGATTGTGGCGCACCGCGGCGTCGTCCGTCATCACCATGACCTTGTCGAAGAATTCATCCACCGCCGGGCGCAGGCCGGCGAGGCGCTTCAGGGTTTGCGTATAGTCGCCGGCTTTCAGCAGCGGCGCCACCTGCGCGTCGAGCGCCTGCACTTCCTCGGCCAGCTTGCGTTCCGCGGGCTCTTTCAGCAGCGCCGCGTTGGGCGCGTCCGGCGGCGTGCCGCCGGCCTGGCGCAGGATATTGCGGATGCGCTTGTTGGCCGCGGCCAGCGCCTGCGCCTCGGGCAGCGCACGGAATTCCCGCAGCGCCTTCAGGCGCGGCAACACCTGGTCCAGGCGCGCCGGGTTGAGCGACACCAGCGCGTCGATCTCGTCCGCTTCGAAACCTTTTTCCCTGAGATAAGGCTTCAGCCGCTCGAGCATGAAACCATGCAGGTCCTGCGCCACGCCGTCGGCAATGACGCCGTTCGGAAACTGGCTGCGCGCGCCGGCCAGCAGGTCTTTCACGTCGAGCGCCAGGGATTTTTCCACGAGGATACGCACCACCCCCAGCGCCGCGCGGCGCAGGCCGAAGGGGTCTTTCTCGCCGGTCGGCACCAGACCGATGCCGTAGATGCCGACCAGGGTATCGAGCTTGTCCGCCAGCGCCACGCACACCGCGATCGGCTGCTTCGGCAACTCGCCGCCGGCGGTGCGCGGCCAGTAATGCTGCTCGACCGCGTCCGCCACCACCGTCGGCTCGTGATCGTATTTGGCGTAGTAGCGCCCCATGATGCCCTGCAATTCCGGGAACTCGCCCACCATCTCGGTGAGCAGGTCGGCCTTGCACAACTGCGCCGCGCGCTCGGCGTGCGCGCGGTCGGCCTTGAGCAGTTGCGCGATCTTGCCGGCGAGTTTTTCCAGCCGCTGCACGCGTTCGAGCTGGCTGCCGAGCTTGTTGTGGTAAACGACGTTCGCCAGCCGCGGCAGGCGGTCGGCGAGCCGCTGTTTGCGGTCCTGATCGTAGAAGAACTTGGCGTCCGACAACCGCGCGCGCAGCACCCGCTCGTTGCCGTGAACGATCTCCTTCGGGTTGGCGGCCTGCATGTTGCTCACGAACAGAAACCGCGGCAGCAGTTTTCCTTCCTTGTCGGCGAGCGGGAAATATTTCTGGTGTTGCTGCATGCTGATGACGAGGCATTCCTTCGGAACCTCGAGGAAAGCCGGGTCGAAGCCGCCCGCGAGCACGACCGGATATTCGACGAGGCTGGTCACTTCGTCCACGAGCTCGGCGTTCCTGCCCAGGTTCCAGTCGGCGGCGAGTTTTTTCGCGGCGGCATCCAGCGCCTTGGTGATCGCTTCGCGGCGTGCATCGAAAGCGGCGATGACCTTACCTGACCGCTTCAGAATTTTTTCGTAGTCTTTGGCCTGCTTGATGGTAATAAGACCCTTGCCGAGAAAACGGTGTCCCAGGGTCTTGTTGCCGCTCTTGAGCCCGAGCACCGTGCCCGGAACGACTTTTTTCCCGTGCAGCAGAACCACGCCGTGCACCGGGCGCACGAACTGCGCCTCGCCGCTGCCCCAACGCATCAGCTTCGGAATCGGCAGTTTCTTCAGCGCCGCCTCGACGATCGCCGCGAGATGCTGCTTCAGCGGCTCGCCCTTCTGTTTCGAGGAATAGACGAAATACTCGCCCTTGTCGCCGGAGCGTCTTTCGAGTTTCGCCACGTCCGCGCCGCAGGATTTGGTGAAACCGAGCAAGGCCGGCGTCGGCTTGCCGGAGGCGTCGAGCCCCGTATTCACCGCCGGCCCCTTGCGCTCGACCACGCGGTCCGGCTGCTTGTCGAGCACGCCCGAGACCAGCACCGCGAGCCGCCGCGGCGTGGCATAAGGCTGCGATTCGGCGACGCCGGCGAGAAAATTTTTCTCCCGGAGCCCTTCAAAAACATTTTTGCTGAACGCCTCCATCAGGCGCGACAGCGCCTTGGGCGGCAGTTCCTCGGTGAGCAGTTCGACCAGCAGTGGCGCCGTCATGATTTCGCCGTTTTCGGCTTGAGCAGCGGAAAGCCGAGACGCTCGCGCGATTCGTAATAGCTCTGCGCCACGAGGCGCGCCAAGGCGCGCACCCGCCCGATGTAGGCGGCACGCTCGGTGGTCGAGATCGCCCCGCGCGCGTCGAGCAGGTTGAACGCATGCGAGCACTTCATCACCATCTCGAAACCGGGCAGCGGCAGGTTCAGCTCCATCAACCGTTTCGCTTCGGACTCGTAATCGTTGAACTGCTGAAACAGCCAGTTCACGTTGGAATGCTCGAAGTTGTATCGCGACTGCTCGACCTCGTTCTGGTGGTACACGTCGCCGTAACTCGTGCCCGGGGTCCACACCAGATCGAAAACATTTTCGACCCCTTGCAGATACATGGCGAGCCGCTCGAGGCCGTAGGTGATCTCGCCCAGTACCGGCTTGCACGGCAGCGATCCGACTTCCTGGAAATAGGTGAATTGCGTGACCTCCATGCCGTCGAGCCACACCTCCCAGCCGAGGCCCCAGGCGCCGAGCGTGGGCGATTCCCAGTCGTCCTCGACGAAACGGATGTCGTGCTTTTTGGTGTCGATGCCGATCGCGCGCAGCGAGTCGAGATAAAGATCCTGAATGTCGTCGGGCGAGGGCTTGAGCACCACCTGAAACTGGTAGTAATGCTGCAGCCGGTTCGGATTCTCGCCGTAACGGCCGTCCTTGGGACGGCGCGACGGCTGCACATAGGCGGCCTTCCACGGCTCCGGCCCGAGCGCGCGCAGGAAGGTCGCGGTGTGGAAAGTGCCCGCGCCCATTTCCATGTCGTACGGTTGCAGCACGACGCAGCCCTGGCGGGCCCAGTAGCGGGACAGCGTGAAAATGAGTTCCTGGAAAGTCAAAAATGTCGCCCTACTTCGTTCGTCTGGCCATAAGACCGGTAGCCCTACTGCGCTTCGCTCCGTTCGTCTTGCCATGATAAGTGTTTTATGCGGGACGGCCGGCTTGTTTGGCCGGCGATTATACCCCGCCCCGCCCGCGGGTACAGGACGCGGTTCAGGGGCGATTGGCCGGAATGGACAGGTCTTCCACCGGCGGCTTGTCGCTGCTTTCCTCCGGAGGAGGTGGCGGCGGCGATGCTTCTTGATCCGGCGCCGGCGGCGCGGGCTCGCTCGCGCTGTCAGGCGCCGGTTCGTTCGCATCGCTGCCGTTCTCCGGCGGCGGCGCGAACAGTTCCGGCGTGCGCACGTACACCGTGTCGGCGGCGTCGCCCGGATAACGCTCGAGCAGCGCCAGAATCTTGCGCGCGCGTTTGTCGAAGTAGCGCGTGCGCGAGATCGGATTGTTCTTCACCGGGCTCGGCAGGCTGGCGGTCAGCTCCGCCGCCTGCGCCGGGGACAATTGATCCGCGGCGAGTCCCCAGTACGCCTGGGCGGCAGCCTGCACGCCATAGATGCCGCGTCCGAATTGCGCCACGTTGAGGTAGAGCTCGAGAATGCGCCGTTTGCTCAGATTCTGCTCCATGGCCCAGGTGAGGATCAGCTCATGCCACTTGCGCAGCGGGTTGCGCGAGGAACTGAGGAACAGGTTCTTCACCGTCTGTTGCGAAATCGTGCTCGCGCCCAGCACCAGGCGCCCCTGGGCGAGGTTGTAATCCATCGCCTCCCGGAAAGCGATAAGGTCGAAGCCGCTGTGCTGGTAGAAGCGGCTGTCCTCGGCCAGAATCACCGAGCGGGTCATGTGCTTGGGTATCGCCGACAGCGGCACCGGCTGCCAGCGCACCCGCGGCCAGTCCTTGTGCTCGGCCAGCTGCTTTTCGTACTCGAGCATGAACGCCGACTTCGGCACCGGACCGGCGGCGAGCTTTTTCCAGTCCGGCCAGGTTACCGCGAGGTAGAAAAGGTCGACGACCAGGAGCAGCAACAGGATCCGGAACGACCAGCGCAGCACCCTGGCGGAGCGGTGCAGCAATCCCTTCATGCCGCGTTTGCCGCGGCGTCGTTTCCAGAACATGCTTCGTTGAACCAATCCTTCCAAGCCGCCGGAAACGGCGGCGCCATTATTTTAGCACCAGCCTGTCCGGGCGCCTGACCGTGCGGCTTTCGTTTCGGTGCGCCGGTCACGCAGACCGGCCATGAGCGGATCGGTTCCTCAATTCCGGGTGGACAGCCCGCGCGGATTTGGTTAATGTCCCGCGTGTGCTTCGGGTCTCGCCTGAATCACCACGGAGGAAAAAGCCGGTCCACGCAGTCCGGCATGACAAAAGGGCCCGCAAGGGCCCTTTTGTTCCCCGCCCGGCGGCGCGGGGCGTGCCCAAAATCCCCGTTTGAGCTAGTATCTCGGTCCCCGGATTTCCATTGACGGTATCTCCATGTCGCCCCAGCAACCGCTTCCGGTCAATTCGATCGCGCGCGCGGCCCCGGCCGCCGGCGCACCGCGCAAGGCGGTGGCGCTGATCTCGGGCGGGCTCGATTCCATGCTCGCCGCCAAGGTCATGCTCGAACAGGGCATTCACGTCGAGGGCATCAACTTCTACACCGGCTTCTGCGTCGAGGGACACACGCACGCGATCCGCAACCACGAGCACGCCAAGCCGAAGCGCAACAATGCCCTGTGGACCGCCGAACAGCTCGGCATCAAGCTGCACATTATCGAGGTCATCGAGGAGTACAAGGACGTCGTCATCAACCCCAAGCACGGTTACGGCGCCAATCTCAACCCCTGCCTCGACTGCAAGGGCTTCATGGTGCGCAAGGCGCGCGAGTGGATGGAAAAAAACGATTTCGATTTCATCATCACCGGCGAGGTGCTGGGCCAGCGCCCGATGTCGCAGCGGCGCGACACGATGCCGGTGGTGGCGCGCGAGTCCGGCGCCTTCGACCGGCTGCTGCGGCCGCTGTGCGCCAAACTCCTGCCCGAGACCCTGCCCGAGCGCGAGGGTTGGGTGGACCGGAGCAAACTGCTTGACTTCAACGGCCGCAGCCGCAAGCCGCAGATGCGGCTGGCGGCGCAATACGGCTTCACGGATTACGCCCAGCCGGCCGGCGGTTGCTGCTTTCTCACCAACGAGCAGTACTCGCACAAGCTCGCCGACCTGTGGTCCACGCGCGGCACCAAGCAATACGAGCTCGACGACATCATGCTGCTCAAGGTCGGCCGGCACCTGCGCCCGCGACCGAATTTCAAAATGATCGTGGGACGCGACGAGGGCGAAAACAACTTCCTCGAGGGCTACCGCAAGCGCTTCGTGCATCTCCACGCCACCAGCCATGAGGGCCCGCTGGTGCTCATCGACGGCAGCGCGAACGAAGACGACCTGGAACTCGCCGCGCGCCTGACCGCGCGTTTCGGCAAGGGCCGCGAGGCCGAATCGGTGACCCTGACCGTGACCGACATGCAGGGAAACAACAGGGAATTCAAGGTCGTCCCGATGCCGGCCAACGAGATCCCGCCCGAGTGGTACTTATAAAAACATGAGTCATTTCGTGCTGGACGCGCGCTATCTGCTGTGTCCGATGCCGGTGATCCGGACCCAGAACCGCATCGCCGAACTCGCCCCCGGCGACACGCTGGAAGTGCATGCCACCGATCCCGGCGCCCTGCACGACATTCCCGCCTGGTGCCGGGTACATGGCCACGAGGTTGTTTCCGTGACGAACGCCGACAAAAAAATATCGATCACCTTGCGTGTCGGAGGAGCGGCATGAGCAGGGCGCAGGGCCCCCGCGCGAAGCGCAGGGATGCAACCGTGGTGAATGCCGCCGGACGCCGACGGCATGGCGCGCCGGTCTTGTCTGATCTCGCGGAGGCGGCGACATGAGCGCGGCTCACGAACACGGCCATTTCGACGCCTCGAACGACGCCCGTTACGACGCGAGCCGCCGGGTCACGCTGGTCAGCGTGGTCTGGAACCTGATCCTCACGATCGCGCAGATCGTCATCGGCTTCGTGGGGCACTCGCAGGCCTTGATCGCCGACGGCCTGCACACGCTGTCCGATTTCATCACCGATTTCATGGTGCTGTTCGCTCTGAAGCATGGAAGAAAGGGCGCCGACCAGGAACATCCCTACGGGCATGCGCGCTTCGAAACCGCCGTGACCATGATCCTCGGCATCATGCTGGTGGTGGTCGGCGCGGGTATCGCCGTCAACGCCGGCATGCGCCTGTCCACGGCGAAAATCTTCGTGATTCCCTCGGCCATGACCCTGTGGATCGCCGTCATCACCCTGGCGGCGAAGGAGGCGCTGTACCGTTACACCATGGCCGTCGCCGACCGTTTCGATTCGAACATGCTGCGCGCCAACGCCTGGCATCATCGCTCCGACGCCCTGTCTTCGCTGATCGTCGCGGCCGGCATCGGCGGCAGCCTGCTCGGCTTCGGCTATCTCGACTCGGCCGCGGCGCTGATCGTGGCGCTGATGGTGGTGAAAGTCGGCGCCGAACTCGCCTGGCAGTCGTTGCGCGAGCTGGTGGATACGGGGCTGGCCGCGGAAGACCTGGAGTCCATCCGCCGCGTGATCCTTTCCATCGGTGGCGTGCAGGCCTTGCACCTGCTGCGCACGCGCCGCGTCGGCGAACAGGCGCTGGCCGACGTGCATATCATCGTCGACGACCACCTGAGCGTTTCCGAGGGTCACCAGATCAGCGAAATGGTACGCGTCAGGCTCATCGAGAAAATCCCGTCGCTGGCCGACGTGATGGTGCACATCGACACCGAGGAGGATGTGAACGGCCCCAGCTGCGCCGGTTTGCCGTTACGCGACGAGCTTCAACGGCGCCTGGACGATTACTTTCGCGACATCCCGGAAGCGCGGCTGATCGAACACATGACCCTGCATTATCTGAATGGACGCATCGACATCGAGCTGCTGCTTCCGCAGGAGGTGCTTGCCCCGTCCGTCTCCTCCCGGCAGTTGGCACAGCGGTTTGCCGCCGCGGTCAGCAATGATCACGATATTGGCAATGTGGATGTACAATTCCATTGATGCACCAATTATGTGCATTACGAATAATATATGCACTAAATTTGTGCATAAATTATACATTAAGTGGGTAACACTGCAATTAAATAATTGATTTACATGAAGTTCGTGAGTGGCATATTTCATGCAAAAATAGGCACTCAATTTTCCGCGTCAACGCGGTAACCATAACGTTTCCCAGGAGGAACTCCGATGTCCGGCGCCGATGTTCTCAAGATGATCAAAGACAAGAAAGTCAAATTCGTTGACTTTCGCTTCACCGACACCAAAGGTAAGGAGCAACATGTCTCCGTGCCGGCCAGCACCATCGAGGGCGAAACCTTCGAGCATGGCAAGATGTTCGACGGCTCATCCATCTCCGGATGGAAAGGCATCCAGGAATCCGACATGATCCTGATGCCGGAAGCGGCCACCGCGGTCATGGACCCGTTCATGGAGGAACCGACCCTGATCCTGCGCTGCGACGTCATCGAGCCCAGCACCATGCAGGGCTATGAACGCGATCCGCGCTCGCTCGCCAAGCGCGCCGAGGCCTATCTCAAGAGCACCGGCGTCGCCGACACCGCGTTCTTCGGACCCGAGGCCGAGTTCTTCATTTTCGACGACGTCCGTTGGGGCGCCGACATCTCCGGCTCATTCGTGAAAATCGATTCCGAGGAAGCCTCGTGGAACACAGAGAAAGTGTACGAAGGCGGCAACCTCGGCCACCGTCCGACCGTGAAGGGCGGCTACTTCCCGGTCCCGCCGGTCGACTCGCAGCAGGACATCCGTTCGGCCATGTGCCTGGCGATGGAAGAGATGGGTCTCAAGATCGAAACCCATCACCACGAAGTGGCGACCGCCGGCCAGAACGAAATCGGCATGCTGTTCAACACCCTGGTAAAGAAGGCCGACGAGCTCCAGATCTACAAATACTGCGTGCATAACGTGGCGCACAGCTACGGCAAGACCGCGACCTTCATGCCCAAGCCCATCGTCGGCGACAACGGTTCCGGCATGCACGTGCATCAGTCGCTGGCCAAAGACGGCAAGAATCTGTTCAGCGGCAACGAGTACGGTGGGCTGTCGCAGACGGCGCTGTTCTATATCGGCGGCATCATCAAGCATGCCCGCGCGCTCAATGCCATCACCAACTCGCTCACCAATTCCTATAAGCGCCTGGTGCCGGGCTTCGAAGCGCCGGTGATGCTCGCCTACTCGGCGCGCAACCGCTCGGCCTCGATCCGCATCCCGTACGTGCCGAACCCGAAGGGGCGGCGCATCGAAGTGCGCTTCCCGGACGCCGGCAGCAATCCCTATCTCGCGTTTACCGCCATGATGATGGCGGGTCTGGATGGCATCATGAACAAGATTCATCCGGGCGAGGCCATGGACAAGGATTTGTACGATCTGGAACCGGAAGAGGAGAAAAAGATCCCGACCGTGTGCCACGCGCTCGACCAGGCGCTCGAAGCGCTCGACAAGGATCGCGCGTTCCTCAAGGCCGGCGGCGTGTTCACCGACGACGTGATCAATGCCTATATCGATCTCAAGATGGCCGACGTCACGCGCATGCGCATGACCACGCACCCGATTGAGTTCGATATGTATTACAGCGTCTAACCGGGGCGCGATACACTCGCGGTATGCCGAACGCCCCCGCTTCCGGGGGCGTTCGCTTTTGGAAATTATGCATATCGCATCACGCACCAAAATGGTGCATGATAGGACTTGAGACAGGGAAACAGGTAAATTCTTAAGGAATTCAGATCGGCGTGAAACAAGCTTTTTCAGGCCTGAGAACCCCCGACAGGTGGCCCATGCTCACAGTATCCGCTCCCGGCATACTCGAAAACCTGGCGACCACGGTGCTGACCTTCGACGCCGAATTGCGGCTGACCAGCATCAACCCGGCGGGCGAGATGCTGTTCGAGGTCAGCGCCAAGAAAATTCTCGGCCAGAAACTCGCGGAACTCCTGCCGCAATCGCGGCGCATGGTCAAGGCCCTGCGCGAGGCCCTCGACACCCGTCATCCGTTCACGATGCGCGGGGTGAGACTGCGGCTGCCGGCGGACAAAACCATCACCGTCGATTGCACCGTCTCGCCGCTCGTCGATGGCGGGCAGGACACCGCGCTTCTGGTGGAGCTCACCCAGGTGGATCGCCTGATGCGCCTGGCGCGCGACGAAAACATGATCGACCGCCAAGCGGCGAATCGCGCGGTGATGCGCGGCCTGGCGCACGAAATCAAAAACCCGCTCGGCGGCCTGCGCGGCGCGGCACAACTGCTGGAACGCGAACTCCCGGACAAGTCGCTCAGGGAATACACGCGCATCATCATCCACGAGGCCGACCGCCTGCGTAACCTCGTCGACCGCATGATGGGTCCGCATCAGCCGCTGGAAAAGAAACCGGTCAACATCCACGAGATCCTGGAACACGTGCGCAAGCTGATGCTCGTTGAGGCGCCGGTCGGCCTCACCCTCGATCGCAAGTACGATCCCAGCCTGCCGGATTTCGAGGGCGAACCGGAACAGCTGATACAGGCCGTGCTCAACATCGTGCGCAACTCGGCCGAGGCGATCCAGCACAAGGGCGTGATCCGCCTGCGCACCGGCATCGAGCGCAGCTTCACCATCGGCCAGAAACGCCATCGCCTGGTGCTGCGCGTCGACATCGAGGACAACGGCCCGGGCGTCCCCGAGGAAATCCGCGAATATATTTTCTATCCGATGGTCACGGCCAAGCCCGGCGGCACCGGCCTTGGGCTGTCCATCGCCCAGGACATCGTCACCAAGCACGGCGGCCTGATCGAGTGCGACAGCCGTCCCGGGCTGACGGTATTCAGCATTTTCCTTCCGCTGGAGAACGGTCATGGCTAGGCAGGATATCGTCTGGGTCATCGACGACGACCGCTCGATCCGCTGGGTGCTGGAAAAGGCCCTGACCCAGGCGGACATGGCCGTGAAGACCTTCGACTCGGCGAATGAAATCGCCGAGCTGCTCGAACGGAGCCGGCCGGACGTGGTCATCTCCGACATCCGCATGCCCGGCGTGAGCGGGCTGGAACTGCTCAAGACGATTCACGCCAGGGCGCCGGAAATTCCCGTGATCATCATCACCGCGCACACCGACCTGGAAAGCGCGGTCGCTTCGTACCGCGGCGGCGCCTTCGAATACCTGCCCAAACCGTTCGACGTGGACGAGGCGGTGCGTCTGGTGCGACGCGCCGCGGAACACCGGCGCCGCCAGAAAACCGAACCGCAGACCGGCGGCGATCGCACGCCGGAAATCATCGGCTCGGCGGCCTCGATGCAGGAGGTGTTCCGCGCCATCGGCCGGCTCTCCGGCTCGCACCTGAGCGTGCTCATCAACGGCGAATCCGGCACCGGCAAGGAACTGGTGGCGCGGGCGCTGCACAACCACAGCCCGCGCGCCGACCAATCCTTCATCGCCATCAACATCGCCGCGATCCCGAGCGAACTGCTCGAGTCCGAACTCTTCGGCCATGAAAAAGGCGCCTTCACCGGCGCGACGCAACAGCGCCAGGGACGCTTCGAGCAGGCCAACGGCGGCACGCTGTTTCTCGATGAAATCGGCGACATGCCGCCGGCGCTGCAAACGCGGCTGCTGCGCGTGCTGCAGGACGGCAAGTTCTATCGCGTCGGCGGACATGAGCAGGTGGAAACCAACGTGCGCATCATCGCCGCGACCAACCAGGACCTGGAGAGCCGGGTGAAGGAAGGCAAGTTCCGCGAGGATCTGTTCCACCGCCTGAACGTCATCCGCATTCACCTGCCGCCGCTGCGCGACCGGCGCGAGGACATCCCGACGCTGGCCCGTTACTTCCTCAAGAAATCGGCTCTGGAACTGGGGGTGGAGGCGAAACAGCTGACGTCGCAGGCGGAAGAATACATGAGCGGCCTGCCCTGGCCGGGCAACGTGCGCCAGCTGGAGAACACCTGCCGCTGGTTGACCGTGATGGCCCCGGGTCAGACGATCCGCGTCGAGGACATGCCGCCGGAGCTGCTCGCCGTTGACGCCGGCGCTATCCGCGGCGCGGACTGGGAGGCGCGGCTCCGCAACATCGTCGAACAGCGGCTGGCGCGCGGCGAGGGTGAGATTTTCAAGGACATCAACGACAGTTTCGAGCGCATCCTGATCGAAGCCGCGCTCAAACACACCGGCGGACGTAAACTGGATGCGGCGAAAAAACTCGGCTGGGGACGCAATACCCTGACGCGCAAGCTCAAGGACCTCGGACTCTGAGTGTCGGTCGCGCGGTCCCGACCCCGGTCAGGAGATCGTGCGCGCGCTCGGCGGGGCCATCTGTCCGCGCAGACGGATCTCGTGCACCAGCGTGGTCTGGCGGTCGAGACGCATGAGGCTTTCCATGTCGGCGCGCCGCAGCGCCTCTTCCTTGAGGCGGCGGTTCTCGGCCTCGAACCGTCCGACATCCTCCTCGCTGATGATCCGTTTGGCGCCGCGCGGAATGCGCGCCAGATCGTAGCCGAGCGCGGTCAGCACGTTGCCGGCCACCGATTCGAACAGGCGGATATCCTCTTCCGAAGCTTCGCGCAGGAACTTGCGGGTGTTGCCGGCCATGATCGGTTGCGTCACGTTGCCCCACATCTCGTTCGATGCCGCGGCGCGCCGGGCTTCGTCCGATTGGTGGAACTCGAGCATCGACGGATTGAAACGCACGCCCAGGAACTTGCACAGCAGGCGCATCGACAGCTCCGGCTGGCTGGTGAGCGACTCGTAGCTGATGCTGAAGAACCGGCTCGGTCCGATGCGCTCGCGCATGCCGATCGCCAGCTGCTGGGTCGCGGCCCATTCCCGGGCCAGATGGTAGAAATGCTTTTCGCCGGTCACCGCCTTGCGCGACGAAACCGCGACGTCGCGACCGTCGCGGTAGATGTAGATGTAGCGCGGGCTGCGGAAATGCGCCTCGATCTGCGGCAGGTAGGCGATGTTGGCCAGGCTCTGGCAGCACCAGCTGCGCGCTTCCCAGGCCGCGGCCATCGTGTCGAACACCGCCTCGTACACGCCGAGCAGCGTATGCCGGCGGCAGCGCCGCTCGATCTCGGCGCGGTCGAGCGTCACGCCCTCCCACGGCACCGGATTCAGCTCGACCAGCCGGCACACGTCATCGACCAGTCGCGCGAAGTTTTCCTGTTTGTCGAGATCGCCGTAGTTCGGGACCAGCGGCATCATGCGTGGCAGGATGTGCGGCGGGTGCGGCGCGGCGATCCGCGGCAATTCGTTCAACATGAGGCGCAGCAGGTTCGAGCCCGAGCGCGGCGTTCCGATCATGAAGATGTTCATGCAACCCCCTTGAATCCCTGGTTCCCTGAGCGGTAAGGACTAAGTAAAGACACGTTTCCTCCGCACGCCTTACCGCTCGCGCAAACAGACCGGCCGCTTGTCGGGCTAGGGATTATCTGCCAAAAATGGTCTCTGGATTTGGCGCCAACCCCGGCTAGGCTTCTGTTCTTAACAGAGACGTAAAACACAACGGCACGCGGACCGAACGGTCCTTACCGGCAGCGTGATTTTCCACAATAAATCGGGAAACGGGTGCAACAAGGAGAGTCGTGATGAAGCTCAAGTCCACGCTGGCGGTTTTCCTGGGGCTGATCTTCGTTCCCGTTGCCTCCATGGCGGCGGAATCCGCCGCAACACAGAATCTTGCGCCGATGCAGATCTCCGCCGCGGCCATCAAGAAAGTTTCGTTCGCCCCGTCCACGCCCGCGTTCGCGAAAAGCAACCTGCCGGCGAGCATCGCCGAGGACCGGCTAACGCTGGTGTTCACCGCGCCGCCGCTCGAAACCGAAGCGGAGGCCGTGCGCATCTATCAGCCGATCGCCCAATACCTGTCGCGCATCATCGGCAAAACCATCGTCTTCCAGTATCCGAAGGACTGGCTCACCTATCAGAAGGAAATGCAACGCGGAAGCTACGACCTCGTGTTCGACGGACCGCACTTCAACAGCTGGCGCCATGCCAATCTGCAGCACAGCACGCTGGTGAAGCTCGCCGACGACTACGCGTTCGCGGTGGTGGTGCGCAAGAACGACCGGGTCACCGAACTTAAGCAGCTCGCCGGACAGAAGATCTGCGGCATGACGCCGCCGGACCTCGGCGCCCTGGCGGTGCTGGGCCAGTTCGACAACCCCGCGCGCCAGCCGCTGATCGTCAACATCCCCAACGCCACCAAGGTATACGAAAGCGTGGCGATCGAGAAACAATGCAGCGCCGGCATCCTGCCCGTGGCCAGCCTGCGCAAAATCCCCGACAGCGAGAACCTGGTGCGCGTGATCCACAAGACGCGCTCCATGCCCAACCAGGCGTTCTCCGCCGGCCCGCGCATCTCGCGCGAGGACCAGGCGCTCATCGCGGCGGCGCTGGTGTCGCCGGCAGCTTCGCGGGTCGTGCGCCGGCTGGTGTCGGAGTACGGCGACGACAAGGGGCTCGCCTATGCCAGCACCGAGGAGTACGCCGGGCTGGATGCCTACCTGAAAGACACCTGGGGTTACGGCCGCTAGCTAGAGCGGTCTCCGTTTCACCACCAGTCTTACCACCGCGGCCTTGCCGCGGTGGTAAGGTCCCTCGTGCAGTTCCGTCACGGTCTGCTGGAGCAGCAGGATTTCCATCGCCGGCGTCGCCCCCGGCTTTTCTCCCGGCGCGACCTCGGCGCAGGCCGCTATGTCGAAATCGCTGCACATCATCTCCACGCTGTAGAGCATCTCCCGCACCGGCGGGCCGCCGGTCTTGTATTCGAGCTGTTCCGGCGTGAACGCCTCCATGATCAGCACGCCGCCGGGCTTGAGCGCGCGCAGCATGTTCGCGTGCATGCGCGCGCGGTGCTCGGGCGGAAAGTGGATGAAGATCGCGACCACGATGTCGAATTCGTTCACCGGCCACTGCCAGCGCGTAAGCTCGGCCAGCTCGGTGCGGATCGACACGCCGCGGCTCTGCGCCAGTTCGCGCGCCTTGCGCAATCCGATCTCGGAACCGTCCACCGACAACACGTCGAGTCCCTGCTGCGCCAGCCACACGCCGTTGCGCCCCTCACCGTCCGCGACTGCGAGCGCCTTCATCCCCGACTGAAAGTGCGGCGTCTGCGTGGTCAGAAACGCGTTCGGCTCGGTGCCGTAGGCGTAGCCGGGTTCGGAGAAACGGGAATTCCAGAAGTCGTGGGTCATCTCGGAAACATCAGGACGCCGGGCTGCTGCCCTGCATGCGTTGCGCCAGCAATTTGACCTGCAGCGGATTGCTCACGCCGCGAAACGTGACCTCAACGCCACTGCCGCCGGCGCTGGAGAACTCGACGTCACCCACGCCCAGGAGGCGCTGCCACAGCGACTGGTTCACGTTGATATTGCGCAGGTCCTGCACGCGGATGGATTTCACCTTGCGCGCGATCAGTCCTTCGCGGCTCTCGATGGTCTCGCCATTGATCGTGTAGGCCCACGAGTAGCGCCGGTAAATCACCACCGCAATCAGATAGACGAACACCGCCACGATCACCACATAAACCACCCGCAGGTTCTCGGAAGAAAAATACTGATGGCCTTTCAGATAGGCCAGAACAAAGACGAAGGGCAACAACACTGCTACGCCGATCTGCCACCACTGGTTCATCCACGCCGGCCGCGCGAGATAGTTCATGGTTTCCTTCTCCGGGGATTGCCCCTGAGGTTGCACATTTTCACGGGAAGCGAGGTATTTGTAGTCTTTCATCGTGATTATGAATTCGTCGAAGGGAACGGTTAAACTTTAATCACTCTGAGGTGTACCCATTTCGCCCGCGCCCCACACGAACACCCTTAGTTTGGCATTATTTTGCAGGGCATGTATTTGTACATACCACATATGATTCTCTACATGCTCGCAATGTTTCAGTTTTAAAACCAATTTGATTCCCTTGCGATACACATGATGAATAACTCTGTGAGCATTGACGAACACAGTTTGAATCAAGATGACTAACGTCGATTTCAGAAATGCTATATGCGCACCCAAATAAGCTGAAAGATATGAAAAATAAGCCTAGAAGCTATCTCAAAATCAAACTCCCTCCCCCTTGATGGGGGAGGGTTGGGGTGGGGGTGAAAAGTGTCATCGGGAAAAGCAGCAAAAATCCTTCCCCCTCCCCCTAGCCCCCTCCCGCGAGGGGAGGGGGAAATAATT
>DAIDLH010000009.1 GCA_027449605.1 Candidatus Muproteobacteria bacterium
CGGGTCCAGCAGGCCGATCAGCCCGACAAAAGCGAGTCGTGACTCGATATTTTCAGCATCGAGCGGCGCCGGGACCGCAGGCCAGCGCCGCGTAGCCACCGCCAGCACCCTCAGCCCGTCGGCGGCCATGCGCTCGGCCACCTGCTCCAGCATGGTGCGATCGAACATTTCCGTGCCCGCCGCGACCAGGCGTTCGTGGCACAGCGGCAGCACATGCTCCGGCGCGCCTTTCGTAAAGGAGATGTACTCCAACTTCCCCTCCCCCGCAAAGGGGGGAGGGGAAGTTTGTGAAGCGGCGCCCTTATGAATTGTGGTCATGCGCGCGCGTTCGGAATCGAACGCGATCTCGGCCAGGCGCGGTTGCGCCCGCGTCAGCGACGCCTTGTCGAAACCGGCGTCGCGCGCCGCCTGATACAGCGCCACCTCGGTGGGATCGCCGATGATCCCGCCATCCGCCGTCGTGCGCGCGTCGTTGCTGAGCGCCAGCGCCGTCAGCAGCGCGCACCATGGCTCCTGCGCCGCGGCATCGCGCGACAGCACGCGTTCCGACCGCGCGTCGGCGTAGTACTCCTCGACGCGCATGCGGTTCTCGGTGAGCGTGCCGGTCTTGTCCGAGCAGATGAAGGTCACCGAACCGAGCGTCTCGACCGCCGGCAGCTTGCGGATCAGCACGTGCTTGCCGACCATTTTCTTCGCGCCGAGCGCGAGCGACACCGTGACCACCGCCGGCAGCGCCTCGGGAATCGCCGCCACCGCGAGGCTGATGGCGGTGAGCAGCATCAGCAGCAGCGGCTCGCCGCGCAGCACGCCGATCGCGAACATGACGGCGCAGATCGCCAGGATCGCGATCGCGAGCAGCCGCCCGAAGCGGGCGAGGCGCTTTTGCAGCGGCGTCCTGACCTCTTCCTCCGCGCCCAGCAGCGCCGCGATCCGGCCCAGTTCGGTCTGCATGCCGGTCGCGGTCACCACGCCGTGCCCGCGGCCGTAGGTGACGAGCGTGCCCTTCCAGGCCATGTTGCGCCGGTCGCCGAGCGGCAGGTCCGGCTCGTGCATCAGGCGCGTGAGCTTGTCGACCGGTTGCGATTCGCCGGTCAACGCCGCCTCCTCGATCTTGAGCTGCACCGCCTCCGTCAGCCGCAGATCGGCCGGCACCGCGTTGCCGGCCTCGATCAGCACCACGTCGCCGGGCACGAGTTCGCTCGCCGGCGCCATGCGCGATTGCCCGTCGCGCAGCACGTGCGCGGTGAGCGCCGCCATCTGCTTGAGCGCGGCGATGGCGCGCTCGGCGCGGTATTCCTGCACGAAGCCGATCACGGCGTTCAGCACCACGATCGTCACGATCACGAGCGTATCGACCAGGTCGCCGATCGCGCCGGAAATAATCGCGGCGGCGATCAGCACCAGGATCATGAAATCGGTGAACTGGCCGGCGAGCATGGCCAGCGGCCCGCGCCGCGCGCCCTCGCGGATTTCGTTCGTGCCATGACGCTCGCGGCGTTTTTGCGCCTCGTCCGCGCTCAGTCCGCGGTGCGGGTCGGTCTGCAGACGCTGGACGACTTCCTCGACCGGCATCTGATGCCAGGCGGACCCTCCGGGCTGCAAACGCAGGTCGTCGGCCATCAATCTCTCAGTTGATGACCCGGTTAATCTGGATGTTGAGCTTCTTGATGCGATGCCACAGGCTGCGCTCGGTGATGCCGAGCCGCCTGGCGGCGTGCGCCTGCACGCCCTTGCATTGCGACAGCGCCTCGAGGATGGCGCCGCGCTCGACCTCCTCCAGCCAGTGGTCGAGATTTTTCTCGCCCAGCTTGGCGAGCGCGAAACGCTCCGCGTGGGCGGCGAGCCCCTTGCCCGCGGTCACCGCGCCGGGCAGGTCTTCGACGTCGATGGTCTGGCCGCGGCACGACAGCAGCGATCGCTCCACGGTGTTGCGCAACTCGCGGATGTTGCCGGGCCAGGCGTAGCGCTCGAGGATTTCCAGCGCCGCGGGCGTGAACCCCGTCACCTTCTTGTCGGTTTCGGCGGCCAGCTCGCGCAGGAAAGTCTGCGCCAGCAGCGGGATGTCCTCGCGCCGCGTGCGCAGCGGCGGCGCGACGATGCTGTACACGTCCAGGCGGTAGAGCAGGTCCTCGCGGAACTTGCCCTCGCGCACGTACTCCTTCAGATCGCGGTTGGTGGCGGCGATGAAACGCACGTCCACGGTGCGCACCTGGTTCGAACCGACCGGGGAAAACTCACGCTCCTGCAGCACGCGCAGCAGCTTCGCCTGCAACGAGGCGTCGAGATCGCCGATCTCGTCGAGAAACAGCGTCGCGCCCTGCGCCTGCTCGATCCGGCCGGAACGATTCTGGACCGCGCCGGTGAACGCGCCCTTGACGTAGCCGAACAGCTCGGACTCCATGAGGTCGCGCGGGATCGCGGAACAGTTGATCGCGACCCACGGACGTTCGTGCCGCGGCGACAGCTCATGGATGGTGCGCGCCACCAGTTCCTTGCCGGTGCCGGACTCGCCCGTGATCAGCACCCCGGTCTTGTACGGCGCCACGCGCCGGATCTCCTCGAGCAGCTGCCGTGCGGCGCGGCTTTCGCCGACCAGGCGCTTGGCGCCGCGCGATTCGCTCACCGCCGCCTTGAGCTGGGCGTTCTCGCGCAGGATGTCGCGCAGCTTGATCGCGTTGTGCACCGCGATCTCGACCTGCTCGGGCTCGAACGGCTTGGTGAGGTAATCGGCCGCGCCGTCGTGGATGCTCTTGACCGCGGAGCGGATCGTGCCGTGCGCGGTGACGATGATCACCGGCACGTCCGGCCGTTCCTTGCGACAGCGGATGACGAACGCCTCGCCGCCCATGCCCGGCATCTTGAGATCGGTAAGCACCACGTCGAGATTCGGGTTCTGGATGTGCGCCAGCGCCGCCTCGCCGCTGTCGGCCACCAGCACCTCGTGGCCGGCGCCTTCCAGCACCATGCGCATCACCGCCTGCATGTTCTGCTCGTCATCGACCACTAATACCGTACGCTTCATACCGGCGCCTCATTTACGGGAAACCGCATCACGAACCGCGCGCCGCTGCCCTCGGGAGGCAGGGCTTCGAGGCGCCCGCCGTTGGCCTCGGCCAGCGTGAAGGCGATGGTGAGCCCGAGGCCGGTGCCCTGTTCCTTGGTCGTAAAAAACGGCTCGAACAGGCGCGGCATGATGTCCGCCGGCAGGCCCGGGCCGTTGTCCTCGACCGACAGATAAATCTGTCCGTTCTCGACGCCGGAGCGGAGCTTGAGCACCGCCGGTTTCCCGTTCATGGCCTGCAACGCGTTGGTGAAGATGTTGCCCCAGGCCTGCTGCAGCAGGCCGGCGTCGGCCTTGATCTTCGCGTCGCCATGATCGAAGCGTTTTTGCACCGTCACCGGTCCGCTGCCGGCCAGCGCCAGGTCGAGCGCGCGCGTCAGCGGCTGCGCCGGGTCGATCACGGCGAACGACGGCTGGCGGTGGCGCGACAACTGCAGGAAGTCCTGCACCAGGTTCGAGACGCGCTGGCTTTCCTCGCGGATCATGCGCGTCAGCTCGGCCCGTTTCTCCGGCGCATAGTCCGGCTTGTCGAGCAGCGCCGCCGAGGTGTTGATGATGCCGATGGGATTGCGGATTTCGTGCGCCAGGGCCGCCGACAGCTCGCCCATCGCGGTCAGCTTGTCCTTCTGGAAACGCTGCGCCTGCTCGTCGCGCGCCTCGCGCAGGCGCGCGGCCATGGCGTTGAACGCCTTGGCCAGGTCGCCCAGTTCGTCGTTGGAGCTGATCGGCACGTTGGCGCTGAAATTCTGCCCCGCCAGTTGCATCACCCCGTCGCGCAGGTAACGCAGCGGCCGCACCACCAGGCGCGACAGCAGCAGGCCGGTCAGACCGCCGATGAGGATTCCCAGCAGCGCGATGGCCAGGAACAGGGCGATGCGGTTGGTCAGCACTTCCTGCACGCCGCGGCGCTCGAGCCCCGAGAACATGATCGCTTCCACGCGTCCGGTGGGGTCGACGATGGGCATGTACAAGCCGCGGTACTGGCCGTTCTCGGCGTGCAGGCTGTAATAGGATTTCTTGTGCTTCTCCAGCCGGTTCAGCGCCGCCGCCGGCAGATGCCGGAGGGCGATCGCTTCGCCCGGCTCGGAAAACAGATCGAAATAATTCCTGCCGTCGCGGTAATAGAGACGCGCCTTCAATCCGGTCAGCTGCGCCAGCTCGTCGGTGAAATCCTGACCGAGCAGGCTGCCGAGCACGAGGAAATAGCGCGGCTTGCCCTGGCGCGGGATCGGCGTGATGCCCACCGCCGCGAGCATGGTCTTCTGCTTGCGCACCACCTTCAGCACCGCCTCGGTCTGACCGCGTTCCCACAGCGCGCTGACCTCGACCGGGATCGACGAGTACAGCAGTTTTTTGTCCGGCGTGTAGAGCTGGATCAGATTGATGCTCAGCTCCTGCGAGATGCGCCGCACCGGCAACGGGATCGCGTCTTCGGGATTGCGCTCGACGTTGGCCACGTATCCCGCGTCGTCGGCGAGCACGCGCCCGAGCATGACCGCGTCGTTCTGGTACGCCTGCAACCAGTTCTGGTTGGCGCGGGCGGCGTCGGCGATCCATTGCTCGAGACGTTTTTCGAAACTGATCGAAACCCACTCGGCCGCCAGCCACCCGGCCACCAGCATCGGCACGATGACGATCACCGAGATCACCAGCAGCACCTTGCGCTGCAGACGACCCAATCCGAAAAGCCTCGATGACATGAATTTCCTGGAATGTCGTGAGCTACAAATTTTGATGCTTGCTACAAAAACCAAGCATAGCTCAGTCTGGGAATTTTATATATCTATATGATTTTCAATGAAAAATAAATCATCTGGGGTTGGCACAGCGATTGCTTTTATACGGCGCAATGATGGCGGAAATCAGACTGCATCGGACCATCAGACATTGAAAACGATATTCTCTCCAAGGAGCTTTTAAACATGAAAAAGTCACTCACCGCCCTGTTCGCCCTGATGTTCGCCTTCATCTTCGGTTCCGCGACGATCGCTTATGCCGAGGCTCCTGCCGCCGGCGCCGCCGTCGAGAAGAAGGAAGAAATGAAGACGGAAAAGAAGACCAAGAAGGCCAAGAAAATGAAGAAGGCCAAGAAAGAAATGAAGGAAGAGAAGAAAGAAGCCGCTCCGGCTGCTCCGGCCGCCCCGGCGAAGTAATCTCACGCTTCATGCCGTACCCAAAGCGCCCCGATCGGGGCGCTTTGGGTACGGCATGAAGCGTGAGATTACTT
>DAIDLH010000010.1 GCA_027449605.1 Candidatus Muproteobacteria bacterium
CCGTCGCCGAGCCGCGGACCGACCGGCCCGGCCAGCCGCGCTGCCAGCCGCAGGCGCAGACCGGGCGGCAGCGCATCGAGCAGCGCCTCGCGCCGCAGGGCGGGACCGATCACGCCGATCTCGGGAATCGTGCTCGTCGCCAGCGCCGCCAAGTGTGCGCGATCGTGCTCGAAGTGGTGGGTCATCACCAGTGCCGCCAGCGGTGGATGCGCCGATGCCGGCAGCAGCCCGGGCGCAAGCGCATGCAGGCGATCCGCGCCCGCCGCCCGTGGCGTCCAGCGTCCACGATGCTCCTGCACCTCCGTCCACCAGCCCAGCGCGTGCAGCATCGACAGCAGCGCCGGCGATTCCGGTCCGGCGCCCAGCAACAGCACGCGCGGCGGCGGCTGGATCCGATGCGGCGGCAAAGACGTCTGGATGGCTGCATCGGTACTTCGACCGGAGCCGTCCCACGACCAGCGCGCTGCGCCAAGGATCGCCGTGCCCGCGCCGTCATCGGTCAGCGTCAGCTGCAGCGCCACCGCGCTGTCCGCCAATGCCCGCAACGCGGCGCGTAGGGGTGCTGCGGGCGGCAACGGCAGCAGCGCGATGCGCATGGCGCCGCCGCAGCCCGAGCCGCTGCCGAACAGGGCGTCATCGGCGCTGCCGGTGTCGGCCTCGACGAAGTGCGCGCATCCGCTGGCCAGCACGCCGCGGGCGACGTCCTCCAGTTCGGCATCCAGGCAGCCGCCGGAGAGCGCACCAGCGCGCACGCCACCGGCGTCCAGCAGCAGCAGCGCGCCGGGCTTGCGATAGCTGGGTCCGCTCTGCGCGACGAGCACGCCGAGGACCGCCTGCGGCGTCGCGATCAGCGCGTCCAGAATGCCGCGCAAGCCGCCGCGCGGCGAAACCGGCGCATTCGGCTGCTCACTCATGGCTGCAGCGAGTATCGGGCATGATGCAAGCAACGGCGATTATGCACTTAACAATACCGTAAGTTAGCCTCGCCTGCCCGCGACAGAGCCGATCAGTGCTTCGTCATTTTCTTCTTGCTCGGAGTAGAAGCCTTCGCCTTCAAGGTCTGACTTGGGGCGGAGCCAGCCCGTAGCGCCTTCGACATCATCTTGTCGAACAAGCGGCTGTCCATGTGCAACTCGCTTGGCTTGGGTTTTTCGGCCTTCATCTGTATATGTCTTTTCGATGATCAATATCGAGAACGACGATTATGTTTTTCCTTACAACATAAAGAATACGATAGTCGCCCGATCTGATTCTCCATACAGCATCATCGCTGGATGTGACATTCACAAGCTTCTTGCAACCAGGAGGATACGGATTTGCAACAAGTGATTTGGCCTTCTTTGCAATTTGCGCACGAATTTTTCCTGGTGGCATCCCATCAAGAAACGCCGTTGCGGAAGCGCCGAGCGCAAGACCCCAGAGCGGCTTTGCCATGCTCTCAGGATTCCCACCGTTTCATCTTTTCTTTGAGCTTTGATCCTCCCAAGATGCGATCTGGATGCGCATCAATCTCTGCGAGTCGCTGCCTGGCGATTGCAACGTCTGCCTCATCTTCTAATGGGATCTCCAAAGACGGGCGCAGCAGAAATCCAGAAATGATTTTTCCAGCTTCCTCCGCCAATTCACGCTCAAGGATTTCAGCTCTTGCTTGTTCTAGTGACGATTCTTCGGCGAGGTCTGCAATTCTGTTTTCGATCTTGCTGTCAAATCGGACGACCGGAAAGGCCGCAACATCGCCTGGGTCAAGATGCGGAATCGACATGCCGTAGGCTTCGCGGATAAGCAGTGGCCGACCTAGAACCGGATGTGTCAACACGGTTAGCAAGTATCCTGCCCTCGCGCCGACTTTAGGCTTGATGCGAATCATGTCGTGAGAAAAGAAGGCGTTCTCGTGCCATTCCGTTGTTATAGCGGCAGCACCGTTCAGGCCGTAGGTTTGGCCAGAACACGCCATAACAATCCAGCCGCGCTCGACGAAAAAGCTTTCGTGTCCATCATTAGGATTGACCAAGATTCTCGTCGATGAATAGGGGTTGGTAGTAAAAACGTCGTCGGCGCTCAGATACGGAATCCCGTTGTCGCCATAATGGCGCTTGAACCGGTTCCCCCACCAGATACCGTCGGTGATATCTCCAAGCCGTTCCCAGGTCTTGAAGCTATCGATGATGGCTTGCGCGCGCGGAGTGTGATAAGCGGCTTCCAAGCGACGCCTGCCAGCTACAGCAGCGGTCAGACTAACGGTGAAGCCTTCTTCCCTCCCGGCGGTGCCAATCTGGCCTATAGCAGCAGCGAAGGCTGCTTCAGCAGTATCTCGAAGGCGTGCCGCATTGTTCCGGCACGCTACAATCGTATCGACGCGACTCTGAAAACGTGCAGCGACTTCCCGTGACACTTCCGGCACCGGCAATGTGGCTAGGTGGCGCGGCTCAATGTGCCGGATCACGCTTGCGTACTGCGATCCCTTCATCATTGATAGCGCATGCGGCGACCGGAGGAACGCATAGACCCACCCCGCAAACTCCGCGTCCACAGGCAAGACACGCATGAAGTGATGTGAGATCACAGTATTTTCGTGGGCCTTTGTAGCCACGATGGAGCGGCCAACAGTTGCCGAAGCCATGACCAGTATTGTCCCTTCCTTGACTAGCCGCTCCTCAGCCTTGGTCGTCTTGCTCATCGCCAGCCACTTTCTAGGCTTGGGACGCACATCAAAAACTTGACTGGTATTTAGATAAGGAACGCCATATTCAGGCGATACCATTACTTGCTTTATCCGCGGTGGCGCGCTAGCCTTGGCCAACTGACCAAAGCGTACCCAACCCGAAGTCTTCGCTTCAATCGCCAGTCGGATTCCATAACCATCTGCGAGGTAGGTTTCCGCTTCAAGGCGTCGTTGGGCGTTGTTCAACAGCGACACGCGCACGCTCCCGACCAGCGGAGTGTGCCACGGCCACCCAGATGCGCCCGGGACCTCCGGATTGGCTACAGATCGTGTTG
>DAIDLH010000011.1 GCA_027449605.1 Candidatus Muproteobacteria bacterium
GCCAGCGACGAGCCGGTTGCGTAACTACCTCAACCGAGCAAAACTCGAAATCCCCATAGACCATCGCCGCATCCCCGCGGGTTCGTGCTTGGGCGGTTTTCGTACGCCGGCCCCATGCCCAGACGCGCGGCCTGCGACGGCCGGCGTCCGAAAACCTTCACCGTATCAGCCAACTCGTGACATTTTGTACATCAAAAAATTCCATCAGATCGGGGCCGGAATGAGGATGTTCTGGGTGAGGCAGCACAGTGCTACTGTGGCGCTCCGCCCCTTAGCCATCCCCTCATTTTGACGCTGGTGTGATTGCTGGCAAAAGTCCGGTGCCGGCGACGGCCTGGGCGAATTTCTGTATCAGGGGCGCGAGCCGGTGTTCCGGCATGTTCGGGATCAGTTCGTAGAGCATGCAGCCCTGCCGGAACAGCGAATGCGTGCGCGTCTTGCTGGTGTTCGATTTCAATAGGCGATCCATGCCGAGGCTTTCGCCCACCGCGCCCAACAGCGTGAGCAATGCGGTGGCGAGGGCACTTACCAGCAGCAACCGGTCGCGGCGCGTCGGCTCGCCGATGCGCGTGGACGACAACCCCATGCCGAAGCGCAAATCCTTGGTGTCGCGGAACTGCGGCTCGATCGTCCACCGCTTCGAGTAGTGGTTGATCAGCGTCGCCGCCGTCGCGTCCCGCTCGCTGGTGGCGAGGCACCACGGCTCCTTCATGTCTTTGGCATGCACGCACACCACGGCGCCGACCTGCTGACCCTTGGCGGTCACGCACGCATCCCTCAGCTTGCGGGCACGCCCACCCTTGCCGACCCACTCGGCGGCGGGTTTGGTGGTACCCTCCGCATCGGTGACGCGGATATTGCCGCGAAAGCGGATCACGTAGCCAAAGCCCAGTTCTGCGAGAAAGCTGAACAGCTTCTGGTCGCCAAAGCCGCGATCGGCCAGGATGGTGACGCGGCAGCCGATGGGCAGAAGTTCGGCCAGTCGCCGTAGGCACGCATCCTCGAAATCGTTGCGCTGCTTCGTGAGTTCGTCCTTCCAGACCGTGAGCCATATCAAGGGCGCCGCGCGGTCCTGCCCGGTGACGAGATGCAAGGCGAGCGTGGCCTGGTCGTCATGGTCGAAATCGGTCCAGTCCATCGCCACCAGGATGTCCCGGCGCTCGCCGATCTGGTGCGGCACCCAACGGGCGAAACTGTCCCATAGGTCGATGCCGTTGTTGCTCAGCATCCGGTCGACCTGCTTGATGGCGTGCTTGGTGATCAGGCCTCGTGCCTGCGCGAGCGCCTGTCCGATCACTGCGACCGCCAGCGACGCGGATTGCATGACCCCGAGGGTCGCGCCGGACAGTGTGTCGATCCGCTTGGCATGCAGGTCAACGCCATACACGCCGCCTACGAACGAGCGGACCTCCGCAAACCCTGCCCGCCGTCGAACCGCACCTGTCATCATATTGTTCCAGCCCAAAACCCGCTGGAACATCTACCGAATCGCGCCGAATCGCGGCTAGCACCCGCTCAGTTCAAATGAGGGGATTCGTGAG
>DAIDLH010000012.1 GCA_027449605.1 Candidatus Muproteobacteria bacterium
AACGTGAACATCACCCACATCGAGCCGGTCGGCAGCTACGCCGTGTGCCTGTTTTTCGACGACGGCCACAGCACCGGCATCTATTCCTGGGACTGGCTGCACCAGTTGGGCACGAATCAGGACGGCCTCTGGAAGCAGTATCTGGAGCGGCTGGCCAAATCCGGTCACCAGCGCAAGCCCAAGCCGGCGGGATAAACGCCATGTCCCAACCCGGTAAGGAACAGCGCACCACGCATTTCGGTTTCCGCGAGGTACCGGAGTCGGCGAAGGACGATCTCGTCGCCGGGGTGTTTCATTCGGTCGCGAACAAATACGACCTGATGTCGCTCGGCATCCACCGCCTGTGGAAGCAGTTCACGGTCGAGGCGAGCGGCGTGCGCGGCGGATTCCGCGTGCTGGACGTGGCCGGCGGCACCGGCGACCTGGCGGCGAAATTCGCCGTGCGCGCCGGGCGGCGCGGGCAGGTGGTGCTGGCCGACATCAACGAATCCATGCTCGGCGTCGGTCGCGCGCGCCTCGTCGACCGCGGCATCGTCGGCAACGTCGCGTTCGTGCGCGCCAACGCCGAGAACCTGCCGTTTCCCGAAAATCATTTCGACCGCGTCAGCATCGCCTTCGGGCTGCGCAACGTGACGCACATCGATCGCGCGCTGGCGTCCATGTTCCGGGTGTTGAAGCCGGGCGGGGCGCTGCTGGTGCTCGAATTTTCACGCCCGGCGGTGCCGGGACTGAACAACCTCTACGACGCCTATTCCTTCAACGTGCTGCCGTGGCTCGGACGCGTGATCGCGCAGGACGAGGGCAGCTACCGCTATCTCGCCGAGTCGATCCGCAAGCATCCCGACCAGGAAACGCTGAAGACAATGATGGAGCAGGCCGGGTTCGGGCGGGTCGAGTACCACAACCTGAGCGGCGGCATCGTCGCCCTGCATAAAGGATATAAGTTTTAATATCGCTTACCGCAAAGACGCTATGGGAGAGGCGGAGTTCTCGCGAATGTCCGTGGACATTCGCGCCGCCGAACGGGTGCAACGGGTTTGGTTGCGCCCTGGGCCGCAACCAATAAAAAAACTTTGCGATCTTTGCGTCTTTGCGGTGAAATTTCTTAATTATGTCTCCGTCATTGACAACGCTGCTCGAAGAGGTCGTCAACCGCGCATTGCGGCTCGATCCCGACACGCTCGCGCGACTCGGCGAACTGGAGGGGAAGGTCGTCCGGATCCGGATTGCCGGAACTCACCCGCTTGAAATTTTCGTGCTGCCGTCCGCGTCCGGCGTCGGCCTGCGCGCGCAACACGATACCGAAGCGCACGTCACGCTGAGCGGCGATGTTTCGGTATTTGCCAAACTGGCCTTGCGTCGTGTCGTGCCCGGCGCCGCGGCCGACGGCGAAGTCCAGATCAGCGGCGACATCCCGCTCGGGCAGCGCTTCCAGCAGTTGCTCGAAAAAATCGATATCGACTGGGAGGAGCAGATCGCGCGCGTGCTGGGTGACGTCGCCGCGCATCAGCTCGGCAACGCGCTGCGCCGCTTCGGCGGCTGGACGCGGCAGTCGCTGAATACGCTGGGCGAGGACGCGGCCGATTATCTGCGGGAAGAAAGCCGGCTGCTTCCCTCGCGCTCGCGTGTCGAAGTGTTTCGGCGGGCCGTGGAATCGCTGCGAGTTGAGTCGGAACGCCTGGAATCGCGCCTCAACCGCCTGCGCGGGGGCGTGAAATGAAGCGCCTGCGCCAGCTCGCGCGCCTGCTGCGCATCACGCAGGTATTCGTCCGGCACGACCTGGACGAGTTCGTCACCGCGATCCATCTGTTCCGTCCCTACCGTCTGTTGCTGCGACTCGCGCCGTGGCGGCTGTTCGCGCGCCGCGGGTTGCCGCGCGGTCAGCGTCTGCGCGAGGCACTCGAGGAGCTGGGACCGGTGTTCGTGAAGTTCGGCCAGATGCTGTCGACCCGCCCCGATCTCTTGCCGGAGGACATTGCCGAGGAACTGGCGCGGCTGCAGGATCGCGTGCCGCCGTTTGCCGGCGACGAGTCGGTGCGTCTGGTCGAGCGGGCGCTGGGCGGAAAGCTCGAAGGTTTTTTCAGCGAATTCAACCGCGAGCCGATCGCCTCCGCGTCGGTGGCGCAGGTGCACATCGCGCGCCTGCACGACGGCGCCGAAGTCGCGGTCAAGGTGCTGCGCCCCGGCATCGAGACGGTGATCGAGCGCGACATCGAGCTGTTGTATCTGCTGGCGCGGCTCGCGGTGCGTTACGTGAGCGAGGCGCGGCGGTTGCGGCCGGTCGAAGTGGTGGACGAATACAACAAGACCATCCACGACGAACTCGACTTGCGGGTGGAATCGGCGAACGCGAGCCGTCTGCGCGCCAACTTCGAAGGTTCGAACCTGCTGTACGTGCCGAAGGTCTACTGGGACCTGACGCGCCGCACGGTGATGGTGCTGGAGCGCATCCACGGCATCCCGATCGGCAACGTCGAGGGGCTCAAGGCGGCCGGCGTCGACATGCGCAAGCTGGCGCACAACGGCGTGGAGATTTTTTTCACCCAGGCGTTCCGCGACGGATTTTTCCACGCCGACATGCACCCGGGGAATATTTTCGTGTCGCCCGAGGGACAGTACCGCGCGGTGGACTTCGGCATCATGGGCACGCTCGGCGAGAAGGACAAGCGCTACCTCGCGGAAAATTTCCTGGCGTTTTTCAACCGCGACTATCATGCCGTGGCCGACGCGCATCTGCGCGCCGGTTGGGTGCCGCCCGGCACGCGGCTGGAGGAATTCGAGGCCGCGATCCGCACCGTGTGTGAACCGGTGTTCGCCCGCCCCATCAAGGACATTTCCTTCGGCCGGTTCCTGCTGCATCTTTTCCAGACCGCGCGTCGGTTCAACATGGAAATCCAGCCGCAACTGGTGCTGCTGCAGAAGACCCTGTTCAACATCGAGGGTCTCGGGCGGCGGCTGTATCCCGACCTCGATCTGTGGGACACCGCCAAGCCCTATCTCGAACGCTGGATGCGTGAACACCTGGGACCGCGCGCGTTCATCCGCGCGTTGCGCAATGAGCTTCCCAAGTGGTGGGCGATGTTGCCGGAAATCCCGTCATTGGTGCACGAGAACCTGCGGCGCGTGCGCGAGCGGGGCCCGGATCAGGAATCTTCGGCGCGCGAGATCGAGCAACTGCGCCGCCAGTTGCGACAGCAGCAGCGCCGGCTTTATTTCGCGGTTTCCGGGAGCGGTCTGTTGATTGCCGGCGCCCTGTTGCTGGGCCTAGATATGGCGCCTTCAGAAGCGCCGGGATGGAGCGACATCGCCGGCGGGGCGTTTGCCGCGCTGGGGGGTTTTATGCTGTGGCGAGGCTGGCCGGGCCGGAATCCGTGACGGACGGTGACCCGTCTGTGACGGCATTATGCTAGAATTTCATTGCATATTGATGAAACCGGACCGGTATCGCATGAGAGCCGTCGAAAAAACCATTCTCGCGGGCGCGGTGCTGCTGGCCGGCACCGGCACGGCTTTGTCCGCCCCATCGGGAAAGCTCTCCTGGTTCGACGACGCCCCGTTCGCGGGCGTGGGCACCCTCGGGGTTCCCCAGGTCCAGTTGCGGAATCCTTCCGAATACAATTCCTTCGGTCTTGACCTGTACCGTTCGCAGCGTGCCGCTGCGGACGACGGCTCTGCGGCGGATGCCGGCGAGGCCGGAACGGGCGCTTCTGCGATCAGTTTATACGGCGAGATCGAGACTTCCGGCAGATCTTCCCCCGCTTATTTTGTGCAGGCGCCGGGTTACCGTGTCAACGCCTTCGGCGTCAGGTGGCGGCACGACGTGGATACCGCGAACAGTTTCGCCATCTCGGCCGAGTACGGCGAGGGCACCGCGGTCAATCCGTCGCCGCTGGATACGTTCGACAGCCGCGCGGCGATCTCCTGGACCAGCCGGTTGCCGAGCGCCGTGAAACCGAGCGTTACCGGCAGCGTGTTTCTCGGTGACGAAGTGGCGCGTGAGGAAATCTACCGCCACCTTGGACGCCGTTATTACGGCTTCACCGTCGGCGGCAGCCTGACGCTGTTCCAGTCGCATACCCCGTACGTGTCGTTCAAGATGCAGAAGAGTCTGTACGACGCGGCCGACGACTCGGCGTTCGTGTCGCCACGCAGCAGCGATCGCTCGCTGTTGTCGGCGGGATGGAAGTGGCAGGTGCAGCGCGGTTTCAGTCTCCAGGCCGAGGCGAGTTACGGTTTGGGAAGTTCCACGACCAGTCTCGATCCCAACAGCCTCGAACGCAGCCGTATTCTTTTCGGCACGCGCTTCGGCTTCAAATAATTTATTTTCGCCCTGATCCTGTCCGATCGTTTTATCTTTGCAACGCAGCCTCGACGCGGTCACGCGTTTCTTTCCCCGACAGCAAACCAATCAGTTCCAGCGCGAAGTCCATCGCGGTGCCGGGTCCGCGCGAAGTGACGATCCTGCCGTCGGTGACGACGGCGCGGTTTTCCTGATGGATGCGCGGCCACCGGGCGGGATCGAGCGCGCCGGGGAACGACGTGGCCTGTTTGCCGTCGAGCACGCCGGCGCCGGCCAGGACCCGCGGCGCGGCGCAGATGGCGGCCGTGTAGCGTCCTTCGTTCGACATCTTTTTGATCAAGCCGACAACGCGCGCGTCCTGTTCGAGGTGGGTGGCGCCGGGCTGGCCGCCGGGCAGCACGATCATGTCGTAGTCGCGGTTCAACGCCTGCTCCAGCGCGACATCCGGCAACAGCACCGTGCCGCGGCTGCCTTTCACCGGACCGGCATCGAGGCCCGCGGTGACGACTTCGATGCCGGCGCGACGCAGCAGATCGATGACGGTGACCGCCTCCAGTTCTTCGACGCCCTGCGCCAGAGGAACCAGTACGGTCGCCATCCCGCCCCGCTTACTTGTCCTGGGCCTTGAAGAAGCTGATGCCCTTGAGCAGGTTCAGCGCTTCCTGCAGCTGATAGTCTTCGGCTGCGGGCTTGCCGGTTTCATCCTTTTTCTTCTCGTCTTTCCTGTCTTCCTTCTTCGGCTCTTCCTTCGGCTTGGCCGTTTCGTCGCCGTTTTCGAGGTGGCGCGCGAGATCGGCTTCGCGCAGGCGGTCGGCGACTTCGCTCTTGGTGAGCTTGGCCTCTTCCGTGACGATATCGGGCACGATGCCGGACGCCTGGATCGAGCGGCCGCTCGGCGTGTAGTAACGCGCCGTGGTGATCTTGAGCGCGGCGCCGTTGCTGACCGGGATGATGGTCTGCACCGAACCCTTGCCGAAACTCTTCGTGCCCATGATGACGGCGCGCTTGTGATCCTGGAGCGCGCCGGCGACGATTTCCGACGCCGAAGCCGAACCGCCGTTGATCAGCACCACCATCGGCGCGCCGTTCAACAGGTCGCCCGGCGTCGCCGAAAGCTTCATCTTGGAATCGGCCACGCGGCCCTCGGTGTACACGATCAGCCCCTTGTCGAGGAACGCGTCGCTGATACCGACCGCCGCGTTGAGCACGCCGCCGGGGTTGTTGCGCAGATCCAGAACCAGCCCGCGCAGCCCGCCCTTGTTCTCGGTTTCCAGTTTCCTGATCGCCTCGGTCAGGCCCTTGTCGGTGCCGGCCTGAAACTGGGTGATGCGCACGTAGCCGTAACCCGGTTCGAGCATGCGGTTCTTCACGCTCTGGATCTTGATGACCGCGCGCGTGAGCGTGAGCTTGAGCGGCTTGGTCGTGCCTTCGCGCGCGATGGTGAGCGTGATGTCGCTGCCGGGCTTGCCGCGCATGAGCCGCACGGCCTCGGTGAGCGTGAGGCCCTTCACCGCCTTGTCGTCGAGCCGGATGATGAGATCCCCGGGCTTCACGCCGGCGCGCGCCGCGGGCGTGTCCTCGATCGGCGAGACGACCTTGACGAAGCCGTTTTCCATGGTGACTTCGATGCCGAGACCGCCGAACTGGCCCTCGGTTTCCACGCGCATGTCCTTGAAGCTTTCGGCGTCGAGGTAGGCCGAGTGCGGGTCGAGGCCGGCGAGCATGCCCTGCACGGCGTCTTCGAGAAGTTTCTTGTCCTCCACCGGTTCGACGTAGTCGGACTTGATGCGGCTGAAGACCTCGGTGAAGCTGCGCAGCTCGTTGAGCGGCAGCGGCGCGAGCGCCTCCTTGGGTTCGTCGCGCTCGGCCAATACACCCATGTCCAGGATGATCGCGGCGCCGACGAACATCCCGAGAAACAGGACCAGAATATAACGTGTTGCAAGTTTCATTAATGATGCTCCGTTGAATAAACCGTTCCGCCACGTCGGCGGGCGGCGAAAAAGGCAGCCCTACTCGCTTCGCTCGTTCGTCTTGAGATATGAGTAGCGGTCGTTATCGCGCCCTGCACCAGATCAGCGGGTCACGCGGGTCGCCGTTCTGACGAATCTCGAAATACACCCCCGGCTGCGCCGCGTCGCCGGTGTTGCCCAGACTGGCGACGGTCTCGCCGGTCTCGGCCCAGTCGCCGACCGCCTTATGCAGGCTTTGATTGTGGCCGTACAGCGTCATATAGCCATCTCCGTGGTCCAGAATCAAGAGTAGCCCAAAACCCCGCAGCCAGTCGGCGAACACCACGCGTCCGCGGAACACCGCTTTCACGTCCTGCCCCTCGCGTCCGGCGATGAAAAGACCGCGCCATTTGAGATTTCCCAGGTTTTTTTGCGCGCCGTAACGCGCCAGTATCCGGCCGCGCGTCGGCAGCGGCAAGCGCCCCCGCAGCCGCGCGAAATGTTTTTCACCGGCGGGCGGCGGGAGCGCGGTTTCCGGCAACACCGTTTTCAGCTCCTCGATCAGCTGTTCCAGGCGCTTTTCGTCGGTCTGCAGCCGTCCGAGTTCCCGGGAACGGTCATGCACCTCGCGGTCGAGGCTCGCGAGCAGTTCGCCGCGGCGCGCGCGCGTCGTCTCCAGCGCCGCTTTCTGTTCCCGCTGGGTGGTCCGCAAGTTTTCCAGTTCGCGGTTCTGCTCCCGGATCTGCCGGTCGAGCGCGTCCAGTTTCGACAGGCTGGCCTGGAGATCGGCGATACGCTCGGTGCGCGCGCGGTTGAAGTATTGATAATAAGTCAACACCCGGGCCACGCTCGCGGGTTGTTCCTGGTTGAGCAGCATCTTTGAATAATCCTGCCGGCCCATGACGTAGGCCGTGCGCATTTGGCGCCCGAGTTGCCGTCTTTGCGCCTCGATCTGATCGCGGTTGCGCGCCGCCTGCGTCTTCAGGTCCTGCAGTTTTCTCTCATTGGCATGCAGACGCGTCTCGGTCAGTCTCAGGCCATGCCACTGATCGCCGATGCGGCGTTCGAGATCGCGGATTTCGTCGCGCACGGTGTCGCGCTGGCCGCGGGTCTCGTTGAGTTTTTCCTGCAATGCGCCGATGCGCGTGCGCAGTTTTTGCAATCGCGCCTCCTCCTGGGCGGAGTCGGCGGCATCGGCCGGGTGTAAGCTCGTGAAAAAAAGCGCGGATAACAGCACCGCCGCCGCCCGGCGCGTTCCATGCGCTTCGCGGCGGTTCATCGGGGCGATGTCGCGAGGACAGGGCGCAGGTTGCTTGTCCGTCAGGCGCGACCCTCGGCGATCGCCGGTTGCGCGGACGACAGCGTCGCCAGCGGCCGGCCGGTCATTTCGGTCGGCTGCGGCAGGCCCAGGAGCGAAAGCATGGTCGGCGCGATGTCCTCGAGCGCTCCGCTCGGCGCGAGCGTGGCGGAACGACCCACGTACAGAAGCGGCACCGGGTTGGTGGTGTGCGCCGTGTGCGGTTGTCCGGTTTCGAAGTCGAACATCTGTTCGGCGTTGCCGTGATCGGCGGTGACGAGCATTTCCCCGCCGGTCTCCTTGATCGCCTTGTAAATACGTCCCAGGGACTGGTCGACCGCCTCGATGGCTTTGACCGTGGCGTCAAAATCGCCGGTGTGGCCCACCATGTCCGCGTTGGCGAAATTGCAGACGATGACGTCGTAGTGCCCGTGGCGGATCGCCTTGACCACCTCGTCGGTGAGGCGCACCGCGCTCATCTCGGGCTTCAGGTTGTACGTCGGCACGTCGGTCGGCGACGGAATCAGGATACGGTCTTCGAAATCGAACGGGGTTTCCACGCCGCCGTTGAAGAAAAAGGTGACGTGCGCATATTTTTCGGTCTCGGCGATGCGAAGCTGATGCAGACCCAGGCTCGCGAGGTACGCGCCCATGACGTTGCGCAGCCGTTCCGGCGGAAACGCCACCGGCACGTGAAACTCGGAGTTGTATTCCGTGAGACTGACGAAAGCGCCGAGCTTGGGGATCGCGGCGCGCTCGAAGGCGTCGAAGTTCCGGTCGATGAAGGGGCGCGTGATCTGGCGCGCGCGGTCGGAACGGAAGTTCATGAAGATGACCACGTCGCCGTCGGCGATATACGCCGGTTCCGCGCCGGGCGGCGCGATGACGGTGGCCTTGACGAACTCGTCGGTCTCGCCGCGGGCATAGGCCATCTCGAGCGCCTGCGAAGCGGAGGCGGCGCTGAATTCGGCCTTGCCCTGCGTCATCAGGTCGTACGCCGCCTGGATGCGCGGCCAACGGTGGTCGCGGTCCATCGCGTAGTGGCGGCCGATGAGCGAGGCGAAGCGGCCCTGTTTCACGGCGGCGAATTTTTCTTCCATGGCCCGGATCGAAGCCGCGGCGCTCTGCGGCGGCGTATCGCGCCCGTCGAGGAACGCATGCAGGTAAAGCTTGGTCGCTCCGCGCTTGGCCGCGAGATCGACGATGGCGTGGATGTGCTCTTCGTGACTGTGGACGCCGCCGGGCGAAAGCAGGCCCATGATGTGCACCGCCTTGCCGGTTTTCAGCGCCAGGTCGATGGCGTCGGTGAGCGTCTTGTTGGTAAAGAAGGTGCCGGTGCCGATCGCGCGGTTGATGCGCGTGTATTCCTGATACACGACCCGGCCGGCGCCGAGGTTGAGATGGCCGACTTCCGAATTGCCCATCTGGCTGGACGGCAGGCCGACGGCCGCCTCCGAGGCGTGAATCAGGGTGTGGGGGTACTGTTTCCAGAGTGCGTCCCACACCGGCTTGCGGGCGGCGGCGATGGCGTTGTACTGGGTGTCTTCACGGTAGCCCCATCCGTCCAAAACGATCAGAACCAAGGGTTTAGGGGTCGATGACATGTTCGATGACTCAAATAGCGGTTATTCCAGTCTCTTTTAAATATCGTCGATATTGTATAATGTTTTCGCTCGCGACACAGCAGATTACGGGGTCCGCAAAGGGAGCGCGGGCTGAGAGCGATCCATGAGGTTAGAACACATGAGCGCCGCCGCCGAAAAAGTTGAAGACGTACTGATCACCAACGAAGACGACATCCATCTCGCTTCCCGTTCCCTGAAGGCCATGGCGCATCCGCTGCGCCTGAAAATCCTCTGCATTCTCGGGGGGAATACCGAGGTCAGCGTTCAGGACATCGTCGAGCAGGTCGGCACGTCGCAAAGCAACATTTCGCAGCATCTTTCCATTCTGCGCGACAAGGGCATTCTCGCGGCGCGCAAGGACGCCAACAAGGTTTATTACCGGATCGGCGATCCGAAAATTCTGCAGCTGATCGGATCGTTGCGTTCGGCGTTCTGCAGCGCGGTGCACCGCTGAGCGCGGCCGGGGTGACGGCGGTTGTCAATCCGGCAAATCCGGTTGGGCCACGCCAGACAGGACCGACTTTTCCCGCCTTTGATTCATTATTAAACAGACAATCGAGTTACTGAACCATGCCGTTCGTCATCCATAACTGGTACCTGTTCGTCGCCCTGGGCGTGATTCTGTTTCTGTTGGCGGCCGGTCCGCTGACCCAATATATTCACGGCATCAAGAACGTCAATGCCGCGCGGACGGTGCAACTGCTGAACCGCGAAGACGGCGTGGTGGTGGACGTCTGCGAGCCGAAAGAGTTCCAGTCCGGTCACGTTCCCAGCGCGATCAATCTGCCGTTGTCGACGCTGCCGAACCGGTTGCGCGAGCTGGACAAATACAGGAACAAGCCGGTGATCGTCGCCTGCCGCGCCGGCAATCGTTCCATGAAGGGCGCCGTGATCCTGCGCAAAGGCGGATTCGCCGCGGTCTACAATCTCTCCGGCGGGCTGCTTGCCTGGGAGAAGGAAAACCTGCCCGTGGAGAAGTAGTCATGGCGAGAGTGCTGATGTACAGCACCCGCGTTTGCCCCTATTGCCGCATGGCGGAGCGGTTATTGGACAAAAAGGGCGCGCAGGCGGAAAAGGTGATGGTGGATGAATATCCCGCGCGTCGCGAGGAAATGATCCGGCTCACCGGGCGGACCAGCGTGCCGCAGATTTTCATCGGCGATACGCATGTCGGGGGATACGCGGAGTTGGCGGGGCTTGAACGGGCGGGACAGCTGGACGCGCTGCTGAAATCTTGAGTCGCCGGCATTTACAAACAAACTGGATTAGCGAGGGTAGAGACGGTGGAACAGAGTCAACAAGAGAGTATCGTTTTCAATATCGAGAAAATTTACACAAAAGATATTTCCTACGAGGCGCCGAGCGTGCCCATGACGTTTGTCCAGGCGCAGGACGGCGCGGCGGAAATCGGCGTTCAGCTGGGACTCGAGCACGGCGCGCTCAATGCGGAACAGGGCATATATGAAGTGGCGTTGACCGTGACGGCCACCGCCAACCGCGACAGCAAGACCATCTTCCTGGTCGAAGTGAAGCAAGCGGGAATTTTCCGCATCAACGGCGTCGATGGGGAAATGCTGCAGCGCGCGCTTCAGATCAGCTGCGCCTATGTGCTGCTTCCATTCGTGCGCGAGACGATCAATGAACTCGTGGGCAAGGGCGGGTTTCCTCAGTTGTTGATCAATCCGATCAATTTCGAGGCTTTGTACGAGCAGAAACAGGCCGGCCAGGCGAACCCGCCAAGCATCAATTAATAATTATTTGAAGTTTGTTCATGGCGCCGGCAGGGAAGAAGCGCGTCATGGAGCATCGGCCCGATATGTTTTACTGCGCGCGGCCTTTTATTGTCTAACCTCCTGCCGTAATGGATTTTCGGCGGGCATCAAGGAATCAGATGGCTTCCGAAAAAGAATCCGCCGTGGTCGTGCTGGGCGCCGGATCGTGGGGCACGGCGCTGGCATTGTTGCTGGCGCGCAATGGACGGTCCGTGTCGTTGTGGAGCCACGATGCCGCGCATGCGCAACGTCTGCAACGCGAGCGCCGGAATAGCGCCTATCTCGCGGATGTCGTCTTCCCTCCGAATCTCCACGTATCGGCATCGCTGGCCGAAAGCGCAAAGTCTGTTTCACGTTTTCTGATCGCCGTCCCCAGCCATGCCTTCCGCGCCACGCTCGCCGCGCTGCGTCCGCTGTTGTCCGGCGACGCGATTCTGGCCTGGGCGACCAAGGGTCTCGAACCCGGCAGCGGCAAATTACTGAGTTCAGTCGCGCGCGAAGCGCTTGAAGGCAAGCATTCTCTCGCAGTGATTTCCGGTCCCACGTTCGCCCGTGAAGTGGCGCTCGGTCTGCCGACGGCGCTGACCGTCGCTTCCGAAAGCGACAAAACCGCGGAAGAAGCGGCTTCCTGGCTGCGCAACGAACGCGTGCGCGTGTACACGAGCCGCGACGTGGCCGGCGTGCAGCTGGGCGGCGCGATCAAGAACGTCATGGCCATCGCCGCCGGCATCAGCGACGGTCTCGGTTTCGGCGCGAACGCGCGCGCCGCGCTGATCACGCGCGGCCTCGCCGAACTCACCCGTCTCGGCGTCGCCATGGGCGGACAGAAGGAAACTTTCATGGGCCTGACCGGCGCGGGCGACTTGATACTCACCTGCACCGACAACGCCTCGCGCAACCGTCGCGTCGGTCTGGCGCTGGGACAGGGGCGCAGGCTTTCCGAAATCCTGGCGGAGCTTGGACAGGAGGCGGAAGGCGTGGCCACGGCGCGTGAGCTGTATCGGCTCGCGAAGCAACTCAAGGTGGAAATGCCGATCACGGAACAGGTTTATCTCGTGCTCTACGAAAATCTCCCGCCGCAGTCCGCGGTCGAGGCGCTGCTCCGGCGCGAATCCCGCCAGGAGTAGGTCGATTATTCCCCGCCCTTGAATCCCAGCTGCCGCCATGCTTCGTACACGGCGATGGCGACGGCGTTGGAAAGATTCAGACGGCGGTTGCCGGCGACCAGCGGCAGTCGCAGGCGCTGTTCCGCCGGGATGGATTCGAGCAGCGGCCCGGGCAGGCCGCGCGTCTCGGGTCCAATGAGAAGAGCGTCGTTATCCTTAACAGTGCGCCATCTGGTGTTTTATCCGGGATTGTATATAAGTTAGGTGTGTGGTCCGCACGTCCGTCACCGGTCATTCAAGGAGGAATATGGCGGCAGCCAAAAGAAAAAAGACCGACCTGCCCGCTGTGCATGTCAGCTCGTTGTTTTTTATCTGTGCGCTTCTTCCGGCCTTGCTGTTCAAGGGCCCGCAAATCGAATTATTCGCCATTGCCCAGATCGTGCTGGTGATCTGGCTGGGCTGGATTTTCCTGCATTCATATGACTCGGGTTGGCGCATTCCCAAGACAGCGCTGGCGCTGTGTCTGATCCTGTTCTGGTTGTGGCTCGCGCTCTCGCTTTCATGGAGCCTGGTGCCCAACATCAGTGTGATCAATTTCTGGTGGGTTGGGAGCCTGGTGCTGGTGTTCTGGCTTTATACCCTGACGCCGGACCGGGATGCTTTATGGTCGCATGCCGCGGCCATCCTCTTGGTAATAGGGGTGGTGCTGGCGTTGATGGGAATTTATCAGGTGCTGGTGCTGGAACAGCAGGCTCGATCCGTTTTCGAAACGCGCAATACCCACGCGGCTTTTCTCAATCTCGTGGCGCTGCCGGCTTCGGCGTACTTTCTGCAAACATTTGCGAATAAAGCGGCCCCGCGCCGTTATCCCGTAATTTTGGGGGCAGCTCTGTGGGTTCTGTTTTTATCCATCATCCTCACGGCAAGCCGGGGCGCCAACCTGAGTCTCGCCGTCGGCATGGGCGTACTGGCCGTGCTGACGGCGCGGTGCGTTCCCGGGCGCGCACTGGCCGTATTGTTCGGTTTGCTGGCGCTGGCGTTTCTGGTCACGAAAATTCCGGCCGGAGGCGGAGGGTTGAGCGAACGTCTTCCCCAATTGTTGCAGGACTCGCCGCGCCGCATGATCTGGGAATCGTCCTGGAATTTGTTGCAGGATTCGCCGTGGCGGGGCATCGGCCTCGGGCTTTTTTATCTGGCTTACCCGCCATACCGCAACCCGCTGGACAATACCGGCGGCTTCTTTGCCCACAACGATTATCTCCAGATATGGATTGAAACCGGCCTGCCGGGCATGATGCTTCTGTTGGCGGTGCTGGGCGCCGCGTTGGCGCTTTTCGTGCGCGCCCTGCGCGAGACCGGAATACGCGGCGATGCTCACGTCGAAATGACGGGTCTTTTTTGCGGCCTGATGACGGTGGCCGTTCACAGCACGGTCGATTTCAATCTTTATATTCTGTCCATCATGATGATCTCGGGTCTGGCGATGGGGCGATTTCACCAGCTGGCGATCCGTCCGCTCGAGACGCCCACGCTGCTGCTGCGCCCCTCGCGCTTTGTCGGCAAGCAGTCCTGCTTCCTGATCGTGGCGCTGGCGGTGCTTCTGCCCGTTCTTTACTTCATTGCCCTGGGGATGGCCAATTCCTATTATGAAAAAGGGCTGACGCAGGCGCGCGAAGGCAAATTGCAGGAAGCCGACGAGAGCCTGGCCGCCGCGCAACGCCTGACTCCCTCGGACGATCGCGCGTTGATCGCGCATGCCGATCTGTACCGGCATGCGGTCGCCATGCTTCCCCCGGACGATTCCGGGCGGAAATCGCTTTATGAAAACGCCATGCAGTTTCTGGACCGGGCGCAGGAGGTCAACCCCCTGCGGGGGTTGGCGCTTGTGATGCGCGGGCGGCTTTACCAGCAGAACCCGACGCTGGCGGGTACGAACGGTCAGGAGCTTGCCGCCGAATCCTTCCGCCGCGCGCTGGCGCTGAATCCCCGCCTGTTCCAGGGACGAATGGATTACGCCACCCTGCTGTTGCAGGCCGGCAAAAAGGAGGAAGCACTGCAAGTCCTGGATGACGGCGTCAGGCACGATTACCCCAGCATGCCGGAACTGATTCCTTTCTATTCGCTCACCGCCAGGCTCCGGCGCGAAGCCGGCAGGGCGGAAGAGGCGCAGGTCCTGGAAGACAGGGTCAAGGAGATGGAAAAACAGGCCGCCGCCGCTTATTCGTTACGCGCGTACTACTGAGGTTCAGCGCGCGCCTTTACGACGGGCAGCCGGATGAAGCGCAGCGGGATCCGGAAAACCCGTCAACCCGCGCATATTACGTCACGCTCGATAGCCCGACTCATCCGCGATTTTTCTTCTGTTTCCCAAAGCTGGCTTGGTATTTGCTTGTACTATCGGGGCGTCTTGCCCTCGGGCGGATGCGCTCATGCCCGCGTCGGGGAGCGCCGGCTTTTTTCGACTATAGTGGGGTTAAGTCAATATTTTCAGGATATTAAGCCGCCTTGTTCGCGGGACTGGAAGCGGCCCGAAGAGGAATCACGATGGCAACGATAACCGAGATGAAGCCCAAGAAGATTCGCATCGGCGACCTGCTGATGGCGAATAAGGTTATTTCTCAGGAACAGCTCAACACCGCCCTGGCGGACCAGAAAAAGAGCGGCCGCAAGCTCGGGCGCGTGCTGGTGGAGAACGGATATATTTCCGAGGATCAGCTGCTGACCTTTCTGTCGCAGCAGCTGAATATTCCTTATATCGATCTGCGGCGTTATCACTACAAGCCCGAGGTCGTGCGCCTGATTCCCGAGACGCACGCGCGCCGCTTCCGCGCCATCGCGCTGGAAGACAGCCGCGAAAGCCTGCTGGTGGGCATGGCCGACCCCACCGACATCTTCGCGTACGACGAGTTGTCGCGCGTGCTGCGCCGTTCGCTGCGTTTCGCCGTGGTCAAGGAATCCGAACTGCTCAAGACCATCGACCGCGTCTACCGGCGCACGGAAGAAATCAGCGACCTGGCGCAGGAGCTGCAACAGGAATTGACCGCCCAGAGCGGCGTGGACCTGGCGGCGCTGGCCGAAGCCGAGGGGCTGACGGATGCGCCGGTCGTCAAGCTGTTGCAAAGCATGTTCGAGGACGCGGTGCAGGTGAATGCGTCGGACATCCATATTGAGCCGGATGAAAAAGAGCTGCGCATCCGTTTCCGCCTCGACGGCGTGCTGCGGGTGCAGACCATCGCCGACCGGCGCATCGCCGGCGCGCTGGTGTCGCGCGTTAAGCTGATGGCGAATCTCGACATCTCGGAGAAGCGCCTGCCGCAGGACGGCCGCACCAACATCCGCATCCGCGACAAAAACATCGACGTGCGCATCTCGACCATGCCGGTCCAATACGGCGAGTCGGTGGTGTTGCGCTTGCTGAATCCGTTCAGCGGCGTGCTCAGTCTGGAACAGGTGGGCATGCCGAAGAATCTGCTCGAGCGTTTCCGCCGGTTGATTCACAACCCCAACGGCATGGTGCTGGTCACGGGCCCGACGGGCAGCGGCAAGACGACGACGCTGTACGCGGCGCTCAAGGAACTGAACCGTCCCGAATTCAAGGTCCTGACCGTCGAGGACCCGGTGGAATACCGGTTGGCCGGCATCAACCAGGTTCAGGTCAACGCCAAGATCGAGCTGACGTTCGCGCGCGTGCTGCGGTCGATGCTGCGCCAGGACCCGGACATCATTCTGGTCGGCGAAATGCGCGACCAGGAAACGGCGGAAATCGGCCTGCGCGCCGCCATGACCGGTCACCTTGTCCTTTCCACCTTGCATACCAACGATGCTATTTCAACCGCCACGCGCCTGATCGACATGGGAGTGGAGCCTTACATGGTCGCGGCCTCGCTGCGCGGCATCGTTTCGCAACGCCTGGTGCGGCGCATCTGCGAGTCCTGCGCCGAGCCGCACGAGCTTTCCGCCGCGCAGATGGCCATTGTCCGGGCCGAGGCCGGCGACAAGGCCGAGCAGCTCACATTCAAGCGCGGGCGCGGGTGCAGTCACTGCAACGGCACCGGCTATTCGGGCCGCATCGGCGTCTTCGAATATCTGGAGATGGACAATGCGCTGGTGGAAGCCATGCACACGAAAGACCCCGCGCAGTTCGAGGCGGCGGCAAAACAGCAACCGGGTTTCCAGACCTTGCGCCGCGCCGCCATCGTCCTGGCGGCGCAGGGCCTGACCACCATGGATCAGGTAGTGCGCGCCACCTTCTCGATGGAGGAGTAGTTTTTATATGTCAGGACGAATGAGCGAAGCGAGTAGGGCTACTAGAAGCTATCGCAAAATCAAACTCCCTCCCCCTTGATGGGGGAGGGTTGGGGTGGGGGTGAAAAGTGTCATCGGGAA
>DAIDLH010000013.1 GCA_027449605.1 Candidatus Muproteobacteria bacterium
ATACTAGGTTGTTACACGCATCAACGCCGACCTGTGACCCTGGTTTTTAGTCAGCCTTGCGAAACTCGCGAAGAGGCATTAGCAGCAGAACAACAGATTAAAGGCTGGAACAGAGCAAAGAAGGAAGCGATGATTGCCGGAAATTGGACCGAGGTTTCGCGGCTGTCAAAGCCTCGGAGTCGAAATAGATGACCCGTTCACCCTGAGCCTGTCGAAGGGCAAACGGCACATACGAAGATATTTTACCGGTCACCGTTCGTGCTTCGACAAGCTCAGCACGAACGGACTCTAACAACGGAGCCAATGAGCATGAGCAAAACAGCGATCAGCGCGAAGACCCACGACGCCACCGACGTCGCGCAGTACCTGGTGACGCAGGAGCCGTATTACCGGCCGGTGTCGAACGAGGTGGCGCTATACGAAGCCGCCTACAGCGCGCGCATGCCGATGATGCTGAAGGGCCCGACCGGTTGCGGCAAGTCGCGCTTCGTCGAATACATGGCGTGGAAGCTCAAGAAACCGCTGATCACGGTCGCGTGCAACGAGGACATGACGGCGAGCGATCTCGTCGGCCGCTACCTGCTGGATGCGAGCGGCACCCGGTGGCACGACGGCCCGCTCACCGTGGCGGCGCGCATCGGCGCGATCTGCTATCTCGACGAAGTCGTCGAGGCGCGCCAGGACACGACGGTCGTCATCCATCCGCTCACCGATCACCGCCGGCAGTTGCCGTTGGAAAAGAAGGGCGAGCTGGTCAACTGCCACCCCGATTTCCAGTTGGTGATTTCATACAACCCCGGCTACCAGAGCCTGATGAAGGACCTGAAGCAATCCACCAAGCAGCGCTTCGGCGCCATCGACTTCGATTACCCCGAGGCCGAGGTGGAGTCGGAGATCGTCATGCACGAAACGAAAGTGGACAAGGCCACCGCCGAGAAACTGGTGCAGATCGCGCACCGTGCGCGCAACCTCAAGGGCCACGGCCTCGACGAGGGCATCTCCACGCGCCTGCTTGCTTATGCCGGACAGTTGATCGCGCGTGGCATCGAGCCGCGCGCCGCCTGCCAGATGACGCTGGTGCGACCGATCACCGACGATCCGGACATGCGCGAGACACTGGACGCGGCGGTCAATACATACTTTTGATCATGAACCGCCCCACGGCCTACGTTGGAATTCACGCCGATGTTTACGGCGGCATGACCGATATCGGCCGGATGATTCGCGACGCCTGGGTGTTCGGGATTCTTCCCGAAACCGAGACCTGCGAAGGCTGGGAATTGCCGAAGTTCGATACCCTGTACGGGCAGGTGCACGCGGCGTGGGAGCCTTACGGGCACATGGTCAGCCGGCTGCCGGCGGAGCTGCGCGTGCGTCACGAGCGGATTTACAACGAAGCGGTGAAGCGCGCACGCGAGCTCGGCTGGTCAGCCGATCTCGACGACGAAGACGAGTGAGCGTTCCCGCCCCGCCCCGCGCGCTGCCATGACCATCAATCTCGACGAATACCAGGACCAGCTCGAACAGCTCGACCCGCACGTACGCGACACGCTCGCAGCGAGCTTCCACGAGGCCGCGCGCGTGATGAGCCCGCAGGGCCTGCACAACTGGCTCGAAGGCGCCAGGGGTTTGTCCCAGCTCGGACGCGGGAATGAGCTTGTCGTCACCTATATCCAGTCCATGCCGGCGGTGGTCAAGGACGTCGGCGAGGACGTCCTCACCGATTGCATTACCGCCGCCATGAAGCTGGCCTCGATGGTGAGCGGCGAGGTGATCCAGCTCATGTTCGATACCTTGCCGACCGCCGCCAGCCGTCTCGGCGACGCCGAGTTGCTGCGCGGCTATCTCAATCTGATTCACCAGCTTTCCGCCAAGGTGCCGCGCGGCTTGCGGCCGATGCTCGGCCACCTCGACGAACTGTTCGGCAAGCTCACGCTCGGCGGTTTGCGGCGCTGGGCGCTGTGGGGCGCGCAGGCACACCTGCGCGATTTCCCGGCGCAGCTCGCGTACTTCGACCTCAAGAGCGCCGACTCGCAGGCGATGCTGCAAAAGGAGCGGCGCGGCACGTTGTTCATCGACAACCAGCGCAGGCTGAATTTTTATCTGCGCGCCTTCTGGGGCCGGGATTTCTTCCTGCGCCCGACCTCGGGCGACTACGAAACGCGCGAGG
>DAIDLH010000014.1 GCA_027449605.1 Candidatus Muproteobacteria bacterium
GAAATCCGTGACCCTCACGGCGCTCGGCGAGGCGCTGCTGTCGCACGCGCGGCGCGCGGTCGAGGAAGCCGAGGCGCTGGCGCAACTGGCGCGCGCCAGCCAGGATCCGCTGGCCGGGCCGCTGCGGCTCGGCGTGATCCCGACGCTCAGTCCCTACCTGATGCCGCTGGTGCTGGCGCCGCTCCGGCGCAGGCACCCGCAACTGAAACTGGTGCTCACCGAGGAGCTGACCGAGCGCCTGCTGGAACGGCTTCACCGCCACGAGCTCGATTGCGTGCTCATCGCGACCCCGGTGAAGGATGTCGAATTCACGGCGCGCACACTGTTCGACGAGCCGTTCTGGCTGGCGATCCCGCGCAAGCATCCGCTGTACACCAAGGACAGCATCGTGCGCCGCGACCTCGACCAGCTCGATCTGCTGCTGCTGTCCGAAGGCCATTGCCTGGCCGCGCAGGCCATGGAGGTGTGCCACCTGCGCGAGCGCGCCCAGACCGGCGAGCAGGCCGATCTGCGCGCCGCCAGTCTCGACACGCTGTTGCAGCTGGTGGGGGCAGGCATGGGGGCGACGCTGGTGCCGGCGCTGGCGCTGCGCAGCCCGGCCATGACCGGCGCCGGCGTGGTCACGCGCCCGCTGGAAGTGCCGGACGCCTACCGGCGTGTCTCGCTGGTGTGGCGCCGCCGTTTCCCGCGCGTGGCCGCGATCGAGGCGCTGGCTGGAGTCATCCTGGCTAACCTGCCGAACACCGTGCGTGCTGCGGGTGCTACGCGGCGGCGCGGCGCTTTTCGTAAATGAAGTAAACCAGCGGGATCACGAACAGCGTCAGCACCGTGGAGGCGAAGGTGCCGTAGATGAGCGAGATCGCCAGCCCGCCGAACACCGGATCGAAGGCCATGATCAGCGTGCCCAGGATGATGGCGAAAGCGGTGAGCAGGATCGGGCGCAGGCGCGTGATGCCGGCCTGCAACACCGCCTCGTCGAGCGCGTGCCCGCCCTTGCGGTATTCGAGGATGAAGTCGATCAGCAGCAGTGAGTTGCGCACCACGATGCCGGCGAGCGCGATCACGCCGATCATCGAGGTGGCGGTGAAGTGCTGGCCCATGATCATGTGCCCCGGCAGCACGCCGACGACGGTGAGCGGGATCGCACCCATGACGATGAGCGGAACCGCGAACGAACGGTAGTAACCGACCAGGATCAGGTAAATCAGGATAATCGCCACCGCGAACGCCGAGCCCAGGTCGCGGAACACGTCCAGCGTCAGGCGCATCTCGCCGTCCCAGCGCACCGAATAGCCGCTGGTGTCCGGGTCGGCCATGAAGTACTGGGTGAGTTTCACGTTACCCGGCAGTTCGTGGTTGCGCAGCCAGTTCCACATTTTGAGCACCGCGTACACCTGCGAGCTCGAGCCGAGCTCGCCGCTCACGTACACCACCGGGTACTGATCCTTGTAGTAAATTGGTTTGGGCGCGACGCGGCTCTCGACGCGCGCGATGTCGCTGAGCGGCACCTGTCGGCCCTGCGGACTGGTGAAGAAAATCTTGGACAGATCCTGCGGCCCGGCGCGATCGGCGGCGGGAATGCGAAAACGGATCGGCACCGGTTCCTTCTCGAACTCCAGATGCACGGTGCTGGCGTCGAGTCCGGCAAGGAACGCGTGCAGCGTTTCCGCCACCTGCGCCGGTGGGATGCCGGCGAGCGTGGCGCGGCTGCGGTCCACCACGACGCGGTATTCGGTCCAGTCGTCGGTCACCGAATCGTCGATGTCCACCACGTCGTCGGTCTGCTCGAATACCTCGCGCCGCAGCTCCTTGGCGAGCTGGCGCAGCTGTGCGTAATCCGGTCCGTAGAGCTCGGCCAGGATCGTGGCGCGCACCGGCGGGCCCGGCGGATCCTCGACCAGCTTGATGTTGGCCCCGGTCTGTTTCGCAAGTTCCGCCAATGGCGGGCGCAGGTCGAGCACGATGTCGATCGAGGACTCCCGGCGGTCGTGCTTGTTGCGCAGGTTCACACGCACGTCGGCCACGTTCGGACCGGCTTTCAGGTTGGCGCCGCGCAGCAGACCGTTGAAGTCGACCACGCCGGCCTCGCCGACCGTGGTCTCGTAAGTCTCGACCTGCGGGTGCCGGCGCACGATGTCGCCGACCATCCGTGCCACGCGGTCGGTTTCTTCGAGGCTCGTGCCCTCGGGCATGTCGACGGTGATGTTGAAGGTGTTGGTGTTGTTCTTCGGCAGCATCTGGAACTTCACCCAGCCGAAGGCCGGCAGCAGCAGCACCGCGAGCAGCACCAGGCCGACGCCGAGGAAGAAACCGTTGCGCGCCCCGCGCGAGGCGATGAGCCGCCCCATGTGACGTTCATACAGATGTTCGAGCCGTCCGCGGTGCCCGTGATGTTCGATGCCCTCGCCCTCATGTCCCCGTATCTTGAGGAACCGGTACGCCGCCCACGGCGCCACGGTGTAGGCGATGGCGAGCGATACGATCATTGCGATCGGCACGTTGAACGGGATCGGCGCCATATACGGTCCCATCATGCCGGTGACCCAGAACATCGGCAGGAACGCGAACATCACGGTGAAGGTGGCGAGGTTGGTCGGCTTGCCGATCTCGTTCACCGCCGCGATCGCGCCCTTGAGCCGGTCCGCGCCCTTTTGCGCGTAGTGCCGGAAGATGTTCTCGATCACCACGATCGAGTCGTCGACCAGCAGGCCGAGTGAGAGGATCAGCGCGAACAGGGTGATGCGGTTGATGGTCTGGCCGGCGGCGAAACCGATGGCAAGCGTGATGAACAGAATCAGCGGAATGGTGATGGTGACGATCGAGGCCGCGCGCCAGCCGAGGAAGAACACCAGCAGCGCCACCACGCTGGCGATGGCGATGGCGAGATGCTCCATCAGCAGGTTCACCGCGTCGTTGGCCTTGGCGCCGTCGTTGCGCGTGACGTTCACCTGCACGCCTTCGGGGATCAGTTTTGGCCGGATGCGTGCAAGCCGCGCCAGCACCTCGTCGGCGACCGTTACGGCGTTGGTGCCGGCGCGCTTGGCGATCGCGACCGTCACCGCCGGGGTTTCGTAATCGGCGGCGCGCTTGCCCGAAAATGCAGGCCCGTAGCCGATGCGATGCAGGCGTTCGACCTCGCCCGGGCCATCGACGATGCGCGCGACCTGTTTCAGGTACACCGGCTGGTGTTGGGACAGCCCCACCACCAGATCGCCGACGTCGGCGGCCGAGCGCAAGGCACCGCCGGCCTGCACGCTGGCGACGCGGTTGCCGCCCACGAACGCGCCGGACGGTATGTCGAGGTTGGTGGCCTCGACCACGCGCCGGATATCGGCGAGCGTGATGTTGTAGGCGTGCAGGCGTTCGAGGTCGAGATAGACGTTGATCTTGCGCGGCTCGCCGCCGTGCACGAACGAAAACGCCGCGCCCTCGACGCGCCGCAGCTCCTCCAACACGTTGTTGGCGATGCGGCGCAGTTCGCAGGCGTCACGCGTGGCGCAGGAAAGGGAAATGGTGAGGATCGGCACGTCGTCCACGTCGGCCGGCTTGACCAGCGGTTGCAGCGTGCCGTGCGGCATGCGGTCGAGGTTGCTCATGATGCGGTCGTACAGCTTGACCAGCGAGTCCTCCTTGTTCTGCCCGACCTTGAACTGCACCGTGACCACGCCCAGCGAGTTCATGGCGACGCCGTAGGTGTGGTCGATGCCGGCAAGCCCTTGCAGGATGGCTTCCAGCGGCTTGACGATGAGCTGCTCGATTTCGCTCGGCGAGGCGCCGGGCTTCTGCACGATGACGTTGGCCGCCGGCACGATGATCGAGGGATTTTCCTCGCGCGGCGTCACCCGAAACGCGAACACGCCGGCGAGAAACGCGAACGCCATGATCAGCAGCGTCAGCTTGCTGTCAATAAAATATGCCGCGATCCTGCCTGCAAGATTAAGGGAATGTTTGGTGTTGCTCGGTTTCAGTTGCGCCATGGCATGTCAGTAGCAAGTGGAAAGTAGCAAGTAGCAAGAAAAATATGGTTGAGTATCTTTGTTACTTGCTACTTGAAACTGCCGTTATCGGACTGCCGTCATGCACCGCGGAAAGATCGCCGAGCACCAGCGTTTCGGTGCCGTGCAGCCCGCTCAGGATTTCCACCTGCGTGTCGACGGTTCTGCCGGGACGCACCAGGCGGAAGCGCGCCTCGCCGGCTTCGTTCAGGACGAACACGCCGGGAATGCCGCCGCGTTCCACCAGCGCTTGGCGCGGTATTTTTATCTTGAGCAAGTCTCCGGGCTTAAGATTCAGCGACAGCACCGGCCGTTCCACGCGCGGCAGGGACGGCGGCGGCACGTCCGGTTTTTTGTTGCAGCCGGCGAGCGCCAGAACAACCAGCATGATGACGGCTACGCGCCGCGGTACGTTCACGGCGTTCCCTCCTGCGGCAAAGGCAAGGCTCCTTCGGCGAGTTGCAGCGCGGCCTGTCCCACTTCCAGATTCACGCGCGACACCAGTTCCTCGCCGCGCGCGTCGGTGTAGGCGCGTTCCGCTTGCAGCAGATCGATGAGGATCGTGCGCCCCTGCCCGTAGCGCTGCTTGACGAGGCGCACGTTCTCGCGGGCGCGTTCGGCGTTGGCGGCGGCGCTCGCGTGCCGCGCGCGGGCCTCGCGCAGATTTTCCCAGGCTTCGCGCACGTCGTGGCGCGCCGCCTGCTCCAGCGACTGCACGCGCCACTGCGCCTCTCTTTCCTCGGCGGCGGCCGCGGCAATTTCGCCCTGATGCCGTCCGCCGGCATAGAGGTCGAGGCTGACCACGCCCATGACGCTCGAGGAATGGCTGTCGAAACCCGGGTTGTCGTCGAACCAGTTGCTGGTGGCGATGAAATCCACATTGGGTTTGTGCGTCGCGCGCGCGGCCTGGATCCGCGCCTTGGCCGCCTGATGCATGGCGCGCGCCGCCGCCAGGTCCCGGCGGTTTGCGAGCGCGTGCGCTTCGAGGTCAGCGAGGTTGGCCGTGTCGGCCGCCGCGTCGAAAGCGGCGGGCGTCAGCGTCAGCTCGTTGTCGAGCGGCAGGCCCATGACGAGTTTCAACTGATTGCGCGCCGACTCGAGACGGGTCGCGGCCTGTTCGCGTTGCGACTGCACCGCGGCCAGATGCACCTCGGCGGTGAGCTTGTCGGAAATCACGATCCGGCCCTCGCGCGAAAGCTGCGCCGTGGTGCGCGCGTGTTCCTGCGCGGCCTTGACCGCGTCGTCGGCGATGGCGAGCCCTTCCTGCGCGGCCTGGACGTTCAGGTAAGCGCGCCGGGTCTGGAAGGCGGTGAGCTCGCGCGCGCGTTCGTATTGCAGCCGCGCGTTTTTCTCCATCTCCTCGGCGCCGGTCAGCGAGGCCGAAAGTCGGCCGCCGGCGTACACCGGCAGGCGCAGCGCCAGTTGCGTCATGTGCAGGTTGCTGGTGCCCGGATGGTTCAGGCGCGCGGGATCGAAGTCCTGGGTGGCGACGTTGCGCTGGTTGAGCTTGTCGGCGAAGGCGTCGAGCGGATTGTTGCTGGCGCGGGCGCTGTAGGAAAGGCCGAGGCTCGGCAGGCGCGCGCCTGCCGCCGTTTGGGTGCGGCCGCCCGCGGCCGCGACCTGTTCGCGCATCGCGAGCAGGTCGGGGTTGTGCTGCAACGCATAACTCTGCGCTTGTTCCAGGCCGAAGGTTTCGGCCCGAACAACGGGACTCGCGGCCAGACCCAGCAACAACAGCGTGGCCGGAACGATCCGATGTGACATATGACTCTCCAGGTTTTGTTGCTCTCCCCATGCTCCCTGGTTATGAGTCTGTGACGGCGATTGAACGCATAAATACGACCGCCGCGGCCAAAAATCAATGATACCCGTCAAAAATCAGAACGGCTTGACCACCGCCAGAATCACCACCGCGACCAGGATCACGGTCGGAAACTCGTTAAACCAGCGGTACCACACGTGATCGTGGCGGTTGCGGTCGTCTTTGAAGTCGAGCATCAGCTTGCCGCAGTAAACGTGGTAAACGATCAGCACGACCACCAGCGCCAGCTTGGCGTACAGCCAGCGGCCGCTCCATTGGTATCCGAGCCACAGCCACAGGCCGAACACGACGGTGAGAACCCCGCCCGGGGTCATGATGCCGAAGAACAGCTTGCGCTCCATGATCTTGAAGCGCTCGTGGCCTTCGCGGTCGGTCGCGGTCATCATGCTGTGATACACGAACAGCCGCGGCAGGTAGAACAGGCCGGCGAACCAGGTGATGAGAAAAATGATGTGCAGCGATTTGATCCAGAGCATGATGAACCGTGTTTTTATCGGCGGCGATGCGGATCAGGAGCCGGATGGCTTGAGGTATCGCGAGATCATACGCCGCGTCTTGTCGATGTCCAGACGGCCGGTGGAGTTCTGCACGATGTTTCCGTTCGGCGCGATGAAAAACGCCGCCGGCACGTACGGCACGCCGCCGAAGGCGCTGGTCAGCCTGCCCTGCACGTCGAGCGCGACCGGATACGGCAGGCCGCGGCGCTGCGTGAATTCCTGCACCAGCGCCGGCGGGTCGTAGGGCATGGCCACGGCGATCAGTTCGAAGCCGATCGGATGCCAGTCGTTGTACAGCCGCACGAGGTCGGGAATCTCCTCGACGCAGGGCGGGCAGCTCGTGGCCCAGAAGCTCACCAGCACCGGCCGGCCGCGCAGCGAGCGCAGCGTGAGCTGGCGTCCGTCGAGCAGGATCAGTTGCGTGTCCGGCGGCGGCGCCGACGACGGCAGCAGCAGCGCCACGGTGACGGCGATGACGATCGCCGCGATCAGGATCAATGGCACGCCGAGGCGGCGTTTCACACGAACAGCTCCAGCAGGTTGTTCAGGAACCGCCGGCCCTGCGGCGTGGGGCGGATGGTCTGCGCGTTCCATTCGATCAGCCCCTGGGTCTCGGCCCGCGCCAGTTCCGGTTCGCAGGCCGAGATCGGCAGCCCGGCGCGTTCCTGGAACAGCGGCGAGGGAAAGCCGTCGGTCAGACGCAGCGCGTTCAACATGAACTCCGCCGTCGCGTCGTGACGCGAGAGTTTCTGTTCGCCGCCGAAGCTTTCGGCCGTGCCGGCGGTGCGCAAATATTCACCCGGATGTTTCACTTTCCATAAACGCGCGATGCCGGAGGCATCGGTGATCTTGCCGTGCGCGCCGGCGCCGATGCCGAGGTAGTCGCCGAACTTCCAGTAGTTCATGTTGTGCCGGCATTCGTATCCCGGTTGCGCATAAGCCGAGACTTCGTATTGCCGGTAGCCGGCCGCGGCCAGCTCGACCTGCAACCGGCTCTGCATTTCCCAGGCGGAATCGTCGTCGGGCAGCGCCGGCGGGCGGACGTGGAACAGCGTGTTCGGTTCGATCGTGAGCTGATACGCGGACAGGTGCGTGGGGCGAAGGCCGATCGCGGTGCGAATGTCCGTCAACGCCTGCTCCACCGTCTGGCCGGGCAGGCCGAACATGAGATCGAGATTGAAATTGTCGAAGCCGGCGGCGCGCGCGGCTTCCGCGGCGCGCAAGGCTTCGGCGCGCCCGTGGATGCGCCCGAGCGCCTTCAGTTTTTCCTCGTCGAAACTCTGGATGCCGATGGACAGGCGGTTGACGCCCGCCGCGCGGAATCCCTTGAAGCGTTCGAGCTCGACCGTGCCGGGATTGGCTTCGAGCGTGATTTCGGGATTCTGGTCGAGCGGCAGCCGCGCGCGGATGCCGGACAGCAGACGGTCGATGGTCTCGTGTGCAAACAGGCTCGGCGTGCCGCCGCCGATGAAGATGGTATGCACGATCCGTCCCCACACGCGCGGCAGGTCCTGTTCCAGGTCGCGCAGCAGCGCGTCGACGTATTCGCGTTCCGGAATCTCGCCGCGCGCCTCGTGCGAATTGAAATCGCAGTACGGGCATTTGCGCACGCACCACGGGATGTGCACGTAGAGCGACAGCGGCGGAAGCGAGGCGAAGTTCTGCATGCGCGGAGACGGGTGGAGAGGAAGCCGTGATTATATCAGTGGAGTGTAGGTTGGGGTGAGCATAGCGAACCCCAACGCAACATATCCCGCTATCACGATCGATTTCTTGTGCTTCACGGTAGATTTTGTTGGGGTTCATTTCATTCACCCCAACCTACATTGCTAGGTCCGCTGGCTCGGCGCCGCCAGCGCCCGCGGGCGCGTGATGCTGACCAGCATCACGCCGATCAGGATCACCGCCGTGCCCGCCATCTGCATGGCGCTGAGCGTTTCGCGCAGCACCAGCCAGCCTAGCACCACCGCCACGAGCGGGTTGATGTAGGCGTAGGTGCCGAGCATCGAGGGGCTGACTTCGTGCAGCAGCCACACGTATGCGGCGTAGGCGAAGCAGGAACCGAACACGATGAGATACGCCAGCGCCGCCATTGCCTGCGGCGACCAGCTCCAGCGCATGGTCTCTCCGGCGGCAAATCCGAAGCTGCAAAAAACAATGCCGGCCACCAGCGACTGCATGGCCGCGACCATGAGCGGCGGCGTGGCGAGCTGGCCGCGCTTGGCGACCATCGAACCGGCCGCCCACAACGGGCAGGCCCCCAGCACCGCGAGCTGCGCCCCGAAATGTTCCAGCGTGAAACCGTTCTCCGGCATGAGCAGCATGGCGACACCGAAAAACCCGACCGCAAGCCCGAGCATGGTGCGCGGCGAGAGCTTGTGGCCATGCGCGCCCAGCGTGCCGAAGCCCGCCAGCCACAGCGCCGTGGTGGCCACGATCAGCGCCGCCTGGTTCGACGGCACCCACTGCTCGCCCCACACCACCAGCCCGTTCGCGCCGACGAGCATGAACAGCGCCGTGATCGCGATGGTGCGCCATTCGCGCAGATGCACGGGAAATTTCTGCCCGCTCAGGCGCGCGTAAAGCGCGAGCAGGACACCGGCGACGACGAATCGCGCGCCGGCGAACAGCGCTGGCGGCAGTTGCTGCACCCCGACGCGGATCGCGAGGTAGGTAGAACCCCAGATGATATACACCGCCGTGAAGGCGATGATGACTTTCCAGCGCCAAGTGGAGTCATGTTGCATCGCGCTATTCTACTTGTTGTTTGATGAATTGCCTTCGGCGATGATGAAAACCAACTTGTGGGTGGCTGACCCACGGCAGGTGACTTTTTCTTGCTTGTCCAAGAAAAAGTCACCAAAAAGAAGACACCCCGGGTCGCTCACCGCGCACACACCGCGCGGTCCCCTGCGCGCCTCGCCCGATCAGGCGCTCGCCTAACTCGCCGGGCGCTAAGAAACGCGCCTCGGGCTCGATCAGGAGTCTCGCGACTTCCCCTGATCGCGCTGCGGTGCTCGGCTCGCGACACGGGG
>DAIDLH010000015.1 GCA_027449605.1 Candidatus Muproteobacteria bacterium
GGATCATCGAGACCGCCGCGCGCCGCGCCAGCGCCGCACCGCGCAACGTGCGCGCCTTGGCTGGCAGGGCCGGGGCGGCTTCGGGTTTTATCAGTGTGACGCCGAACACGTAACACAAGTACAGACCGGCGAGCGTCAAGCCCGGCGCCAGCGCGCCGGTGTACATGTCGCCGACCGAGGCGCCGAGCTGGTCGGCGAGCACGATCAGCACGATCGACGGCGGCACGATCTGCGCCAGCGTGCCCGAGGCGGTGATCACGCCGCTCGCGAGGCGCTTGTCGTAACCGTAACGCAGCATGATCGGCAGCGAGATCAGTCCCATGGCGATCACCGACGCCGCCATCACGCCGGTGGTGGCGGCGAGCAGCGCGCCGACGATCACCACGGCGTAGGCCAGCCCGCCGCGCACCCGGCCGAACAGCTGGCCGATGGTGTCGAGCAGTTCCTCGGCCATGCCGCTGCGCTCCAGCACCAATCCCATGAAGGTGAAAAAAGGAATGGCGAGCAATGTCTGGTTGGAGACGATGCCGTACACGCGCTCGGGCAGCGCCTGCAACAGACTGAAATCGAAAAACCCCGACTGGATGCCGATGAAGGCGAACAGCAGGCCGTTGGCCGCGAGCGCGAATGCCACCGGATAGCCGAGCAGCAGGAACACCACCAGGCCCGTGAACATGAGCGGCGCCATGAAGGCAAAATTCACACTTCCTCCTGCGGCTGCTCATGCGTGAGTTTTCCTTCTCCACGCAGGAAGGCGATGCGCTTGATGATTTCGGCCAGGCCCTGAAGCGCCAACAGCGCGAAGCCGAGCGGAATCAGCAACCGCACCGGCCAGCGGATCAGTCCGCCGGCATCCGGCGAGGTTTCGCCGTGCACGAAGGAATCGATGAATCCCGGAAACGCGAGCCACACCATGAGCCCGCAGAGCGGCAACAGGAAAAACAGAGTTCCCAGCAGGTCGATCCAGGCCCGCACGCGCGCCGGCAGCCGGCCGTAAATTATGTCGATGCGCACGTGGCCGTTGTGTTTGAGGGTGTAACCGGCGGCCAGCAGCAAGATCGCGCCGAACAGGTACCACTGGATTTCCAGCCAGGCATTCGACGAACGTCCCAGCCCGTAGCGAACCAGGGCGTTGACGGCCGAGATCAGCGTCGCCGCGCCGACCAGCCACAGCACCGCGCGCCCGACGTGTTCGTTGACGGTATCAATGCCCTTGGCGATGGCGATCCAGATTTTCATGTGCAGATTATTGTTGTTATGCCGTGGTGAAGACCAGCGGGAATATCGTACGACAACCAGGAGCGGATCACACCGCCAGCATCGCTCGCACCACGCCGCTCCAGGCGGCGGCGAGATTGGCGCGGTCGTAACCGCCGCCGCCGGTGGCGAGAATACGGCCCTGGCACAGTTCATCGGCGAGCGTGCACAGGCGCGTCGCGGTGTGCGCGTGGACCGCGGGCGTGAACTGCATGTGCGTGATCGGGTCGCCGGCGATGCTGTCGGCCCCGGCTTGCAGGATGATGAACTCCGGTTTTCCGGCGCGCACGAATTCCTCCACCCGCGGCCACGCGCGGTGAAACGCGGCGTCATCCGCGCCGGGTTCCATCGGAATGTTCAGCTTGGTTCCTTTCGCCTTGCCGGCACCGGTCTCGGTGGCGGCGCCGGTGCCGGGGTAGAGATAGCGGCCGTCCTCGTGGATGTCGGCAAAGATCAGGTCGGGATCGTCCTCGAAGGAATAGAACACGCCGTCGCCATGATGCGCGTCGATGTCCACGTAGGCCACGCGCCGGATGCCGTGATGTTTCCGCAGCGCCTCGATCAGCACGCCGACATCGTTGAACACGCAGAAGCCCGCGGCCGTGTCGCGGCGCGCGTGGTGCAGGCCCGCGATCGGAACGAACACGCGCCGGCCGGTGCCCGCGAGTATGTGCTTGAGCCCGTCCAGCACCGAGCCCACCACCACCGACGCCGCTTCGAACACGCCGGGAAAGGCGGGGGTATCGCCGTAGTCGAGATAGCCCTCGCCGGTTTGCGACTGGCGTTTGACGCGCGCGATATAGCCGGCGGTATGAAACAGCGCCAGATCGCCCTCGGTGCAGGCGACCGGCACGCCGATGTCGGATCGGCGGTCGAGACCCTGTCGGGTCATTTCCTGCCAGAAGGCGGCGAGGCGATCGGGACCGAAGGGATGTCCCTGTCCGAAGCCATAAGCCGCCAGCGACTCGCCGTAATAAACCCGCGTAGACATGCACGGATTATTGGCGTGGCCGACGCCCGTGGCAAGAACGCGATCCGAGCGTGAAGCGAAAAGAATTACCGCCGCGAGGCGGAAGGAAACAGCGACTGATAACTGCCGTAGACGGACGCCACGAAAACCGGCAGTGCGACCAGGCCCGCGCTGAACGTGAGCAGGTAGCCGAGCCAGTGGTTCATGGCGAAGGCCGCGAGAATCAGGAGATACACCGCCAGAAACGGCACGGTCAGCCCCAGCAGCGGCACGGCATGGTCGCGGCAGGCCATGAAGCTTTGCGCTATCGCCTCGAACGGCGGGCGGTTCTTCAATACCGTCAGTGGAACGCTGTAGACAAGACCCATGGCCAGCAGCAGGTACAGCACGGCGACCAGACCCATGCCGAGCACGGTGGTGACCGGCGTCGCGCTCAACTGACCCGCCGTCAGTCCCGAGATCATCGAGCCGCCGATGAGCAGGTACCCGGTGATCTTGACCAGCATGGCCAGGCCGAGGGTGACGATGCCCAGCAACACCGCTCCGAAGATTTTGGTTTCCCGGCTGAAGATGCATATCAATTCCTGCGCCGGTTGCACCAGCCAGGCCTGCAACGGCGGCGGCAGGGACGAGCCGGCGCCGTTTGCTTCCGCACGCTCGTGACCGTTCTGCGGGTCCATACCGTCGACCACGCCGGCAAGCAGCATCGGCGACACCAGCACCAGCAGCAGGTCGCCCATGAACGGAATGAGCTTGAGCGCGAAACCGAACCCGAGATATACCGCGGCCATGCCGAACCACAGCGGTTTCCGGTCCTGCACCCGACGCCAGCCCTGCGCGATCCAGGCGATGCCCTGACCGGTTCCGGCATTTTCTCCGATGGCGGTTTTGTCCGGTGTTGAACTCTTATCCATGTCCTAAATACCCCTGAAAACCTCTCGGGAAAAATTCCCGCGCCGGTTGCGCGCAAACATCAGAAACGCTTGATCACCCAGGTGGGGATGGAGATGCGCGGCTCGAAATCGCTGCGGCGGAATTGGCCGGTGCCTTCGTGGTCGATGAGGTAATAGGGTTTGCCCTTGGCCGGCGTGACCTTGATCATGTAGAGCCGCCCGTTGAGCCGGTACTCCTCGTGGATCTCCGTGCCCTTGGTGGTGATGGTCACTTCCGG
>DAIDLH010000016.1 GCA_027449605.1 Candidatus Muproteobacteria bacterium
ACCATGGACGTCCCGTCCCCGGCCGGAGGCAAGGTTAAGGACGTCAAGCTCAAGGTCGGCGACAAGGTCGCGCAGGGATCGCTGATCCTGCTGCTGGAGACAGCCGACACCGCTCCCGCCCAACCCGCGCCGAAGGCCGAGCCGGTAGCAGCAGCGCCGGCTGCCGTGCCAGCCAAGCCCACGCCGAAGTTCGAGGTGCACGCGGCGGAACCTGCACCGGCGCCACGCACCGGGCCGCTTCCAGGCGCGGCGACCTATACCGGCAAGGTCGACGGCGAATGCGAGGTGCTGGTGCTCGGCGCCGGCCCCGGCGGCTACTCGGCGGCCTTCCGCGCCGCCGATCTCGGCAAGAAGACGGTGCTGGTCGAGCGCTACGCGACGCTTGGGGGCGTGTGCCTCAACGTCGGCTGCATTCCCTCCAAGGCGCTGCTGCATGTCGCGGCCGTGACCGAGGAGGCGCAGAAACTCGCCGAGCATGGCGTCAGTTTCGGCGCGCCAAAATTCGATCTCGCCAAGTTGCGTGCCTGGAAAGACAAAGTGGTCGGCAAGCTGGTCGGCGGCATCGGCATCATGGCCAAGGGCCGCAAGGTCGAGGTGATCCGCGGCGTCGGACGCTTTCTCGATCCGCATCACATGGAGGTCTCGCTGACGGCAGGCGACGGCAAGGCGCCGACCGGCGAGAAAAAAATCATCCGGTTTGCCCATGCCATCGTCGCCGCCGGTTCCCAGGCCGTGAAGCTTCCGTTCATTCCCGAAGACCCGCGCATCGTCGATTCCACCGGCGCGCTCGAACTCCGGGACGTGCCGAAGAAGATGCTCGTCATCGGCGGCGGCATCATCGGGCTGGAAATGGCGACCGTGTATTCGACGCTGGGTTGCCGCCTCGACGTGGTCGAAATGCTGGACGGGCTCATGCTCGGCGCCGACCGCGATCTCGTGCGCGTGTGGGAGAAGATGAACGCGCATCGCTTTGACCGCATCATGCTGAAGACCAAAACAACGAAGGTCGAGGCGACGAAGACCGGCATCAAGGTCAGCTTCGAGGGCGAGCAGGCGCCCGACAAGCCGCAGGTTTATGATTTCGTTCTGGTCGCGGCCGGCCGCGCGCCGAACGGCAAGAACATCGACGCCGGGAAGGCGGGCATCGCCGTCAGCGATCGCGGCTTCATCGAAGTCGACAAGCAGATGCGCACCAACGTGCCGCACATCTTCGCGATCGGCGATATCGTCGGCCAGCCGATGCTGGCGCACAAGGCGGTGCACGAGGGCCATGTGGCGGCGGAGGCGGCGGCCGGACTGAAGTCCTTTTTCGATGCGACGGTCATCCCGTCGGTCGCCTACACCGATCCGGAAATCGCCTGGGTGGGCGTGACCGAAGACGAGGCCAGGAAGCAGGGCCGTGCCATCGGCAAAGCCAGGTTCCCCTGGGTCGCCTCCGGTCGCGCCATTGCCAACGGCCGCGACGAAGGCTTGACCAAGATCATCGTGGATGAAGAAACCCATCGCGTCATCGGCGGCGGCATCGTCGGCACGAATGCCGGCGATCTGATCAGCGAGCTCGCGCTCGCCGTCGAAATGGGCTGCGACCCGGAAGACATCGGCAGGACCATCCATCCGCACCCCACGCTCGGCGAGTCGGTCGGCATGGTCGCCGAGGTGTACGAAGGGGTCTGCACCGACCTGATGCCGCCGCGGAAGAAGTAGTTTGTAATAATTCTTGCCGCAGAGACGCGGAGATCGCAGAGAAAAACGGGTTTTTGAATTAAAATCTCTGCGTCCTTTGCGTCTCTGCGGCAAAAACTCATATAGGCCTTTGTCATGAAAAACATCAAAAAGGTAGTACTGGCGTACTCCGGCGGTCTCGACACCTCGGTCATCCTCCAGTGGCTGGTGGAAACCTATGATTGCGAGGTCGTCACGTTCACCGCCGACATCGGCCAGGGCGAAGAGCTGGAACCGGCACGCGCCAAGGCGAAGAAGATGGGCGTGAAGGAAATCTTCATCGACGACCTCAAGGAAGAGTTCGTGCGCGATTTCGTGTTCCCGATGTTCCGCGCCAACACGCTGTATGAAGGCGAATACCTGCTCGGCACCTCGATCGCGCGGCCGCTGATCGCCAAGCGCCAGATCGAGATCGCCAACAAGGTCGGCGCCGACGCCGTGGCGCACGGCGCCACCGGCAAGGGCAACGACCAGGTGCGCTTCGAGCTCGGCTATTACGCGCTGCGTCCCGACATCCGCATCATCGCGCCATGGCGCGAATGGGACCTGTCCTCGCGCGAGAAGCTCATGAGCTATGCCGCCAATCACGGCATTCCGGTCGAGATGAAGCGCGGCAAGAAATCGCCTTATTCCATGGATGCGAACCTGCTGCATATCTCCTACGAAGGCGGCATTCTCGAGGACCCGTGGAAGGAGCCGGAAGAGTCCATGTGGCGCTGGTCGGTTTCGCCCGAGAAGGCGCCGAACAAGCCGACCTATATCGAACTGACCTACAAGAAAGGCGACATCGTCGCCATCGACGGCAAGGCCATGTCGCCCGCCGCCGTGCTCGCCACGCTCAACAAGCTCGGCGGCGCCAATGGCGTCGGCCGCACCGATATCGTCGAGAACCGCTATGTCGGCATGAAATCGCGCGGCGCGTACGAGACGCCGGGCGGCACGATCATGCTCAAGGCGCACCGCGCCATCGAATCGATCACGCTCGACCGTGAGGTGGCGCATCTGAAGGACGATCTGATGCCGCGCTACGCCTCGCTCATCTACAACGGCTACTGGTGGAGCCCGGAGCGCAGAATGCTCCAGACCATGATCGATGCCTCGCAGGAAACCGTGAACGGCACCGTGCGGCTCAAGCTCTACAAGGGAAACGTGATCGTGGTCGGCCGCAAATCGGATTTCGACAGCCTGTTCGACGCCACGATCGCCACGTTCGAAGAGGACAGGGGCGCCTACAACCAGAAGGACGCCGAAGGCTTCATCAAGCTGAATGCCTTGCGCATGCGTATCGCCGCAAAGCGTAGGAGGAAAAAATGAGCTTCAAGAACGTCGAGATCAAGAAAAAGGCCAACGTCTATCACGACGGGAAGGTGACCAGCCGCACCGTCATCACCCCCGAGGGCGAGATGAAGACGCTCGGCGTGATGCTTCCGGGCACCTACCGTTTCAGCACCCAGGCGCCGGAAATCATGGAGCTGACCCAGGGCCACTGCCGCGTGAAGCTCGCGGGAAGCCAGGGCTGGAGCGAATACCAGGCGGGTCAGAGCTTCTCGGTGCCCGCCAATTCCCACTTTGAAATCGAAGTCACCGACCTGCTCGATTACGTCTGTCACTTCGGCTGAACCGTTTCGTGGAGGGTTCCCCATGCGCGTGCTGCACACCATGATTCGGGTCGGCGATCTCGACCGGTCGATCAAGTTCTATACTGACGTGCTGGGCATGAAACTGCTGCGACGAAAGGATTATCCCGACGGCAAGTTCACGCTTGCGTTCGTCGGTTACGGGCCGGAAACCGAGCACGCGGTCGTCGAGCTGACCTACAACTGGGGCACCGATAAATACGATCTTGGCAACGGTTTCGGCCATATCGCGCTCGAAGTGGACGACGCCTACAAAGCCTGCGCGGACATCAAGGCACGCGGCGGAAAAGTGACGCGCGAGGCCGGGCCGATGAAGCACGGCAGCACGGTCATCGCCTTCGTCGAGGACCCGGATGGCTACAAGATCGAGCTCATTCAGAAAGGCACGCAGGGCGCGAGATAGCTAGAACCTGTCTCAAAATAGACGTAGGGTGGGCACTGCCCACCGTCGGACAGCCAGCGAAGCTGAGTTGGTGGGCGATGCCTACCCTACAAATATCTGCCGGAGCGTTTTTGAGATAGGCTCTACTCTTATGACAAGACGAACGCAGCGAAGCGAAGCAGGGCTACTGCTCTGGCTCGATAGAATTCCGCTCACGGCGCTGGTGGTCGCGGCGCTGGCCCTGGGGCTGGCGCCGTTCACGCCGGAGCCGCATTTGTGGCAGAAGCTCAAGATGCTGGCGCACGGCGAACTGTCGCGGCCGATCGATATCTTCGATCTCATCATGCACGCTTCGTTGCCGCTGCTGCTGATCGCCAGGCTCGCGCGCCTGGTGCTGTCCGGAAAGACGCCGCACTCCGGCTGACGGCACCGGCCGCGACGGCATTGCCCATGTCTTCCCCCGGATCTCCGAGCGACAACTCACCGACGGTCGCCGTCATTCTGCCGGTGTTCAACGAAGCCGCACATCTGGAACAAAGCCTGTCGCGGCTCCTCGCCGGACACCGTTTCGACGAAGTGATCGTGGTGGACGGCGGCAGCACCGATGCCAGCGTCGAGATCGTGTGCAAGCTCATGACCGCCGATACGAGCGGCACGCAGCCGGTTCCCTATCTGATCCAGGCGCCGCGCGGGCGCGCGCGGCAGATGCATGCCGGCGTGCAGGTCGCCACGTCCGACGTGCTGCTGTTCCTGCATGCCGACACGATCCCGCCCGCGGAGGCCGTGGCGCGCATCCGCGAGGCGGTACGCGTCGGCCATGCATGGGGACGGTTCGACGTGCGTCTGTCCGGACGCCATTTCCTGTTTCGCGTCATCGAGCGCCTGATGAACTGGCGCTCGGCTCTGAGCGGCATTGCCACCGGCGACCAGGGCCTGTTCGTGCGTCATGACGTTTATCACATGCTGGGCGGATTCGCGCCCTTGCCGCTGATGGAAGACATCGAGTTCACCTCGCGCCTGAAATGGGTCGGCAAACCGGCGCGGTTGCGCGAGCCGGTGGTCACGTCCTCGCGGCGCTGGGAACGCCACGGCGTCGTACGCACCGTCATGTTCATGTGGACACTGCGCTTGCTGTACTGGCTCGGCGTTTCGCCGACGCGCCTCGCGCGTTGGTACGGTCGTAATTAAAATGACAGGACGAACGAAGTAGGGCTACATTGATGAGCCAGCCGGAACTGATCCTGTTCGCGCGGCAGCCGATAGCCGGGCAGGTCAAGACGCGCCTGCAACCGGACTACAGTCCCGGGCGCACCGCGGAAATCGCCGCCTTCATGATCCGCGCCACGGTCGAGCTCGCGGTTTCCGCCTGGCCCGGCGAGGTGTCACTGTATGTCTCACCCGATCCCGATCATCCGCTGTTCCACGAGCTTGCGCGCGAGTTTCAGGTCCGGCTTGCGGCCCAGACCGGCGCCGATCTGGGCGCGAGAATGCTGAACGCGCTGCGTGAAGGCATCGAACGAAACGACGGCGCCGCGGTGATGGGTTGCGACGTACCCCAGTGCGGCTGGGACGTGCTCGACCAGGCCAACGACTGGCTGGCGCGCGGAAAAAACGTGCTGGGGCCTACCGAGGACGGCGGATATTATTTCATCGGCCTCGAGGAAGCGCGGCCCGAGCTGTTCACGGATATGCCGTGGGGTAGCAATAAAGTCCTCGAGACCACACTCGCGTGCGCTGAAAAAATCGGCATGGAGTTCGATCTGCTGAAACGGCTGCGCGACATCGATACCGCCGACGATTTGTGGCTGGTGGCGCAGCAGTACGAGCCGCTCAAGCGGTTCCTGTGAGAATTTGTAGGGTGGGCATTGCCCACCGGCGGTTACTTCGGTCGGCGTTCAATGGTGGGCGGTGCCCACCCTACGTCTCTATGATATTTTCTTGTCAGGGCTTCTAAGCCAACGCGCCGCCGCAACTGCTGCCGGCGCCGGCGGTGCAGCCGAAGCAGTGCGAATCCACGGCGACCGGCGCTCCGGCCAGCCGATCCACCGTGATGTCCCACAAGTAACGATGCGCTTGATCGCCGAGCGGCAGATCGAGCATCTGGTTGAAGTCGCAGTCGTACACGCGCCCGCGCCAGTCGACGCTGATCAGGTGCCGGCACATGAGTCCCGGCACGGTCGCGGGATTGAAGCTTTCCTCGAGCAGCTGCATGTATTTTTCCGTCTGGCCGGTGCGTTCGAGAAAATGCGCGAAGCGGTTGATCGGCAGGTTGGTGATGGTCATGAGATGCGAGAACACAATACCAAAGTTCTCGGCCAGCCGCTGGCGATAATCGGCTTCGAGTTTTTCCTGCGCGCCCGGCAGGAACGCGCCGCCGGGGTTGTAAACCAGGTCCAGCGTCAGCGCCGTGTCGCGGCCGTAACCGGCGGCGTTCAGGCGTTTCAACGCCTCGATGCTTTTTTCAAACACGCCGTCGCCGCGCTGGGCGTCGACGTTTTTCTGCGTGTAGCAGGGCAGCGAGCAGACCAGACGGATTTTCCGCCGCGCGTACCAGTCCGCCAGATCTTCCTGTCCGGGTTCGAGCAGCGCCGTCAGGTTGCAACGCGAGGTGACCTGCATGCCGAGCGCGAGGAAACCGTCCACGAGACGGCGGAAGCTCGGATTGATTTCCGGCGCGCCGCCGGTGATGTCCACCGCCGTAACGCCGGCGGTTTGGCTCCAGGCGAGAATCCTTTCCATGGTTTCCCAGGTCATGATCTCGGTGCGCTTGGGACCGGCGTCCACGTGGCAGTGGTTACACGCCTGGTTGCACAGGCGCCCGACGTTGACCTGCAGCTCGCGCAGTCGCTCGCGGCGCAGCGGGTCGAGGCCGTGCGCTCCGAGAGCGCGGGCGAACGACGACCCGGGAACGGGCTGGAGTTTGACGGCGATCCGGTTCATGGGCGGGAGTTATTTTCCCATCCAATGGCGGCGAATGAAATAGTCGATGGAAATCTTTCCCGGACCGTGGAGCAGCGACACCGCCAGCAGGATGCCCCAATAGATATGGTCCTTGAGGCCGGCTTCGTTGAGCGCGGGGTAGGACACGACCGCCATGATGTTGAACACGAACAGCGCGAAGGCCGAGAAACGCCCGGCCAGCCCGAGCGCCAGGAACACCGGAAAAACCAGTTCCACGCCGGTGCCCAGGACCGCGGCCGCGTGCGGCGAGAGCAGCGGCACGTGAAATTCATTCGTGAACAGATCGACGGTCATCTCCCAGTCTCTCAGGGATTCGACGCCCGATTTCCAGAACACGTTGGCGACCCACAGGCGCACGCCGAGGTCAATCAACGGTTGCAGCGAATCGAGACCCTTGATGACCGGCGTGACCCATTGCGCGGTTCTTTGAGCCAGTGGCATGACTCCTCCATGCGGTTTTTGGGAAGTGGTCGCCGGACGGCGGTTTGTTCGAATGTCCCGGCCAGAATAAGACACAGGGGTCCGGCAAAAGTTTCACGCCGGATCGTGCCCGGGAAGAGGAATCAGCGCTTGGCGGAACCTTCCGCCAGCCGTTGCAGACAGTCCAGGTAAACCGTTTCGCGCGGCGCGGTCGCTTCCCGGCCCGCGCGCCACAGCATTTCGCCGAGGCATTCCATCATGCGATGCTGGGCTTCGTGCTCGTCGGGATGGCGCTCGAGGATTTTCCGGTAATAATCGCGCAGGCCGCGCGGCTGGTCCAGCGACAACTGTTCCTCGATGGCGATGTGCATGCCGAGATGCAGGAACGGATTGGTCTCGCCCGACTCGGGGAAATAATCGCGTTCGCGCGCCGCTTCGGCCTGCTCCAGCAGCGAATGATATTCGGGATGCCGCAGCGCCACCTGCACGATCAGCTTTTCCACGCCTTCGAGCGGACGTCCCTCGCGGTGCGCGCGCCAGGCGCGGAAAAACACCTCGCGCGTCTGGCCGCGGTCCTGCCCGGCGAACATGGTCAGGCGGCCCGGGCCCGAAACAGGCCGAGCACCGCGGAATACTGATAGAGGTGATTGACGCCGTCGAGCGGACCGAGCTCGCCGTTGCCGTACATGCCGATGACGGGCAGGCCGGGGAACTGCGCGCGCAGCACGTCGAGATCGCGGTCGCGGTTGCCGAAGAAGTTCGGGCCGCGGCCCATGCACGGGAACAGCAGCGCGAAGTCGGGCGCGCCGGGCAGCGCCTGCGCGCTGCGCGCGACGCAGGCGCGCATGTCGCGTTCGGCGGTGAGCGCGTCGCGCATCGCCCAGAACAGGCGTTCGCCGCGCGCCGGTCGTTCCGACAGCGTGATCGACTGGTCGCGCGTGTTGGCGGCGACGATGTGATTGAGCCGGTAGCGTCCCTCGCGGATCGCGGTCTCGGGATCGCCGATCGCGACGCCGCCCATGATCATGTGCAGCGGCACGCGCTCCATCTCGCGCACGTTCGGCGGCAGCGACTGCACCAGCACCGAAAGCGCAGGATAGTTGCCGAGGCGCTTGATGTCGTAGCCCTGCACTTCGGCGACTTCGATCGGCGAGGTCAGCGCGCGCACGCCCTGCGAGGCGCCGATCACGCCGTCGACGTTGCTCAGGATCGCGTCCACCTGTTCCGATTCCGCCACGCGCGCGCCGCTCCAGACCTTGAACGGCCCGTGCCCGAAGAGATCGCCCGACACCGCGCCGAAACGCCGCGCGGCGACGTCGAGCCACTCCGCGGTCATGCCGGCCGGCGTGCACAGGCTCAGCACCGTGTCCTCGTCGCCGAGTTTTCGCTGCGGCGCAATGTTCAGCTGAATCCGCTCGCCGAACACCATGGCGGCGGCGCCGGGGCTGTCGAGCACCCATTCGTCTTCGGTGAGGATGCCGGCGCCGGTGCAGCCGACGACTTGCAGGCAGCCGCCGGCGCGCGCCGCGGCGCGCAACGCCGGCTCAGGATTGGCGGCGTATTCGGGCGTGAGGAACAACAATACGGCGTTGGCGCGCTCGAGCCCGGCTTTCGCGAGCGCCTGCTTCACCGCTTTTTCCGCGTGCTCCGGTAACGGGCGGTGACCGTGACTCAAACCGGAAGCGGCGGGTTTGACGTTCATGTTCTTATTACTTTAGCCCGGTACTCGCACAAATCATAGATAACGCATTCGGCGCAGCGCGGTTTGCGCGCGGTGCAGGTGTAGCGCCCGTGCAGGATCAGCCAGTGATGCGCGTCGTGGCGGTATTCCTCGGGGACCGCCTCGAGCAGATTTTTCTCGACGATCAGCACGTTTTTTCCCGGCGCCAGTCCGGTGCGATTGGCCACACGGAAGATATGCGTATCCACGGCGATGGTCGGCTGGCCGAAGGCGGTGTTCAGGATCACGTTGGCGGTCTTGCGCCCCACGCCCGGCAGCGCCTGCAATTCCTCGCGCGTGGCCGGCACCCGGCCGCGGTGTTTTTCCAGGAGCAGCCGGCAGGTCTTGAGGATGTTGGCCGCCTTGGTGTTGTACAGGCCGATGGTGCGGATGTGACGCTTGAGTCCGCGCAGGCCGAGATCGAGGATTTGCCGCGGCGTGCGCGCAACCTTGAACAGTTCCGCCGTGGCCTTGTTGACGCTTTTGTCCGTGGCCTGCGCCGAGAGAATCACCGATATCAGCAGTTCAAAGGGATTCCGGTACCGCAGTTCCGTGGTCGGACTCGGATTGACTTGTTTGAGCCGGGCAAAAATTTCACGACGCTTGCGTGCATTCATGTACAGATCAGATCTTCCTGCCAGCGTTCGTCCTGCGTGCCTTGACCCGCGCCACCGCGGCGCGTATCTCGGCGCGGATTTTCTCGCGATCGGGCGCCGGTGTTGTTTCGGAAGATCGCGCGGCGCCGCGCGCGCGTTTGCGCTGCGCCAGGCGACGCAGGCGATTTCCGGTGCGCGTGCGCCAATGATCCGCTTCCGCGCGCGTGTACTCCGGCCACGGCCCGTCGCTACATGCGCCCTCACCCTCATTCCCTCTCCCGCAAGCGGGAGAGGGAGGCGAGCCGGATGCGCTTCGCGCATGCCCGGTAAGATCGGGCTGCATCGCGATACAATCCACCGGGCACGGCGGCAGACACAGCGCGCAGCCGTTGCATTCGCGCGCGATCACGGTATGCATCAGCTTGCGCGCGCCGACGATGGCGTCCACCGGACAGACGTCGAGACACTTGCGGCAGCCGATGCACAAGGTTTCGTCGATGACGGCGCGGGCGCGCGGTTTGTGAACGCCGAAACGCGGGTCGAGCGGCACAGGCGCCGTATCCAGCAGTCGGGCGAGCGCGGCGACGGTGACCTCGCCGCCCGGCGGACACCGGTCGATGCCGGCCTCGTCGCGCGCGACGGCCTCGGCATAGTCGCGGCAGCGCGGGTAACCGCATTGCGTGCACTGCGTCTGCGGCAGCCACGCGTCGATGCGGTCGGCGGAAACGGCTTGTCGGGGCGGTGTCGGCATGGCCGGAGAGTATGGCCGCGCTTTACGCCTCAGGCAACAACCGTTACCGTGTACGGCTGAACCGGAGCTTCGAGCGCATGCCGCAGAATAATTCCTTCGTGTCCCGTGGCGGATTATGGGTATTGGCCCAGGTGCCGCTGATGCTGCTCGTGTTCATCGTTCCGATCCGTTTCGGCGCCGGTCAGATCGTTCCGCTTCATCCGCTGGCGTGGCTGGGCGTGTTGATGACGCTGGCGGGAGGTCTGCTGATCGCCTGGGGTTTCATGAGTCTGGGCGATGCGCTCACGCCGTTCCCGCGGCCGCTGGCCGATGCCACGCTGCACCGGAACGGCGTCTACCGTTACATGCGTCATCCGATCTACAGCGGCGTGATGCTGGCGAGTCTGGGTTGGGCCCTGTGGTGGTTGAGTATGGCGGGGTTGCTTTGCGCGTTATTGCTGGGACTGTTCTTCGACCGCAAGGCACGACGGGAGGAAGCCTGGTTGCGACGGCAATACAGCAACTACGCCGATTACGCGCGCGTGGTGAAAAAATTCATCCCCGGTTTGTACTGACCCGGGGATGATGGGCACCCCCCTCAATTCAGGAATGGACACCGATGAGCATCGGGAACTCCCGGCTTATCCGGGCCGATTCCGGCGCCGCGCCGTGACTCCCAGCACCGCCAGACCGGAACCCAGCAGCCAGGTAGCGCCGGGGAGCGATACCGCCAGCGGCGCCGGCATCATGCCGTCGTATTTGCTGCTGCGGACGTTCAGCAGCGCGCGCGCGTCCACGATGCCGTCGAGATTCAGGTCCCAGCTCAGTTTCAAATCCTGGAAATACGTTCCCGTAACCACGGGATGGCGCGAGCGCGTGGCGCTGACCGGAGCGGAATAATATTGCGTCGCATAGCCGGCGCCGTCGGAAAGCCGGTAGATCAGGTCGTCGGCGGTGCCGAACAGGCCGTCGCCTCCCCTGTTACGCAGCGCGAAATCGACGATGGAACCGCCCGCGAACGTGTAGCTTCCCTTGGCGCGCGATTTCCCGGTGATCGGAACATAGATGTCGTTGTTCATGAATCCGAAGTCGAACGCAGACCGGTTCGGCGTGTCGAGCCGGACAAGCAGGGAGACGCTGGCGTTCCGGTCCGTGCCGTCCACCATCAGGACCATGCCTGGATCGTTGACGAACATCCCGGATGGATAGACCGAAGTGGCCTGGGCGTCGGCGATTGAAAAACCGCCGCTGACGGCGATGGTGAAAAACAACGACGAAAGATATTTCTTGTTGCACATAAACTCCACCTCATCTCATATTGACCGGCTCGCACCTCCTTGCATGAATTCTTTTGGATTTCTTGTCGGCGAAAATAAAAGCGGGACGCCGAATTCGCGTCCCGCTCTCCATGCTTTCCCTTCCACCACAACTATCTATAAGTATAGTGGCGAATGGCCGCTATGCTACGTGCTGGATGGTCCTGTTTTACAGGGATAAATGTCAGGAAGGAAAGTTTTTACATATGGACGATTTATGGGCGCATCATCCCGCTACGTCCGGCCAGACACCCTGATTTTTCGTGGGAGATCCCGGACCGGCATTCATTTCACCCGCATGCCCGGTTGCGCTCCGGTGTCAGGGGAAAGAATCCATAAATCTTTTTTTCCGGGTCCGGCGGCGAGCACCATGCCCTCGGACAGGCCGAACTTCATCTTGCGTGGCGCGAGGTTGGCCACCACGACCGTGAGCCGTCCTTCGAGGTCTTCCGGTTTATAGGCTTCCTTGATGCCGGCGAACACGGTGCGCGTCACGCCGCCCAGGTCCACCGTCATCTCCAGCAGCTTGTCCGCGCCTTCGACGTGGCTGGCTTTCACGATGCGCGCGATGCGCAGGTCCACCTTGGCGAAGTCGTCGTAGCTGATCTCGGGCAGGATCGGGTGCCGCGCGAGGTCGCTGGTTTCGGTGATGGTGGCGGAAGTTTTCTCGGCCATGGTCTTCATGTCCTTCTGGGATTCATCGAGCAGCGCGGGAATGCTTTTCGGGTCCACGCGCGTGGCCAGATGTTGGTAAGGGTTGATACACACGGGAAATGTTTCCAGATCACTCCAGCGGAATCTTTCCGATTTTTCGAAGAATTCCCGAGCTACGCGTTCAGCGGTCTTAGGCAAGATGGGTTCAAGGAAGATTGTCAGCATATAGAAGGCATGCACACAGCGAGAGCAAACTTGATGAAGCTCCTCGCGTCGTTTTGGGTCTTTCGCCAACTCCCACGGCTTGTGCTGGTCGAAATACTGATTCACACCATCCGCAATGCGCATTGCTTCGCGCACAACCTTCCCAAACTCTCGGGCTTCGTAGGCCTCGGCAATCTGGAATGCGGAGCCACGCACACCATCGATGTAATTCGAGTCGCCTTTGGTGAATTGCTGTACAGCCAACAGCTGGCCATTAAAGTGTTTGGTAATAAAGCTGGCAGTACGGCTGGCGATATTGATGTATTTGCCAACCAAGTCGCTGTTGATACGAGCGACGAAATCCTCAAGGTTGAGATCGATGTCTTCGACGCGTGGGCCGAGCTTGGCGGCGAAGTAGTAGCGCAGATATTCAGGATTAAGATGGTTCAAATACGAGCGCGCGGTGATGAAGGTACCGCGCGACTTGGACATCTTGGTCCCGTTGATGGTCAGGAAGCCGTGCGCGAACACCGACGTCGGCTTGCGAAAGCCCGCGCCCTCCAGCATCGCCGGCCAGAACAGCGTGTGGAAATAAAGAATGTCCTTGCCGATGAAGTGATACAGCTCGGCTTGGGAATCCTTGCCCCAGAAGTCGTCGAACTTGAGGCCTTTCTTGGCGCACAGGTTCTGGAAACTCGCCATGTAGCCGACCGGCGCATCGAGCCAGACGTAGAAATATTTTCCCGGCGCGTCCGGAATCTCGAAGCCGAAGTAGGGCGCGTCGCGCGAAATGTCCCAGTCCTTGAGTCCCGCGTCGAACCACTCGTCGAGCTTGTTGGCGACCTCGGCCTGCACGTGAATGTCCCGGTCGTTTTTGTGTTCGCGGGGAAACAGCCACATCCGCAGGAAGTCCTTGAAATCGCCGAGCTTGAAAAAGAAATGTTCCGAATCCTTCTGCACCGGCGGCACGCCGGACAGCGCCGAGACCGGATTTTTCAGTTCGGTCGGCGAGTAGGTGGCGCCGCAGTTCTCGCACGAGTCGCCGTACTGGTCCGGCGTGTTGCAGCGCGGGCAGGTGCCCTTGATGAAGCGGTCGGGCAGGAACATGTTCTTGACCGGATCGTAGGCCTGTTTAATCGTACGCCTGGAAATATGTCCAGCCTTGGACAGGCGTTTGTAGATTTCCGTGACGAGTTCGCGGTTCTCGTCCGAGTGCGTGGAATAATAGTTGTCGAAGCCGATGCCGAAGTCATCGAAGTCGCGTTTATGTTCCGCGCCCATGCGCGCGATGAGCTGTTCCGGCGCGATGCCTTCCTGCTGGGCGCGCAGCATCACCGGCGTGCCGTGAGTGTCGTCGGCACAGACGTACCAGCACTCGTGTCCGCGCATTTTCTGGAACCGCACCCAGATGTCGGTCTGGATGTATTCCACGAGATGCCCGAGGTGGAGCGGGCCGTTGGCGTAGGGCAGGGCGCTGGTGACGAGGATTTTGCGTTTCTTTTCGGGCATAAAATCGCCGCCACGATAACATGGCCGGCGGTTCTCTTTGGTTTGTCCCCGATATCATAAGGGAAATCCCGCTTTTGTGCCCATGCCGGCCATGACTTTTTTCGGTCCGCGGTGTAGCATGTGCGCCCCCTGACAGTCGGAAACCGGAGTGAGTAAATGGCGGACGTCTCGCAACAGCAAGTCGAATCGACGCTCAAGGAAGTGATCGATCCCTATCTCGAGCTGGACCTGGTCGCGGCGAAGGCGGTGAAGAATATCGCCGTCAACGGCGGCAAGGTGACCGTGGACATCGAGTTGGGTTATCCGGCCAAGGGACATATCCCGACGCTCACGTCCAAGCTCAAGGAGAAAGTCGCCGCCATCGCCGGCGTCAAGGACGTCGCGATCAATATCACCTCCAAGGTCGTTTCGCACGGCGTGCAGAAGGGCGTGAAGCCGATCGAGGGCGTGAAGAACATCATCGCCGTGGCCTCGGGCAAGGGCGGCGTCGGCAAGTCCACCGTGGCCGTGAACCTGGCGCTGGCGCTGTCCGCGGAGGGCGCGACCGTCGGCATTCTCGACGCCGACATCTACGGCCCGAGCCAGCCGACCATGCTCGGCGTGAAGATGAAGCCCGAATCCAAGGACGGCAAGTCGCTTGAGCCGCTCATGAGCTACCACCTCCAGTCCATGTCCATCGGCTACCTCATCGACGAGGAGACGCCGATGATCTGGCGCGGACCGATGGTGACGCAGGCGCTGGAACAACTGCTGCGCGACACCAACTGGAAAGACATCGATTACCTGATCGTGGATTTGCCGCCCGGCACCGGCGACGTGCAGTTGACGCTGGCGCAGAAGGTGCCGGTCACCGGCGCGATCATCGTCACCACGCCGCAGGACATCGCGCTGCTGGACGCGCGCAAGGGTCTGAAGATGTTCGAGAAGGTGGACATCCCGGTGCTCGGCGTCGTCGAGAACATGAGCACGCACATTTGCAGCAAGTGCGGCCACGAGGAGCATATCTTCGGCGCCGGCGGCGGCGAGAAGATGGCCGAGCAGTACGACGTGGATTTCCTCGGCGCGTTGCCGCTCGACATGCGCATCCGCGAGGAGACCGACTCCGGCAAGCCGACGGTGGTCGCCGATCCCGAGTGCCGCATCGCGCAGATCTACCGCGACATCGCCCGGCGCGTGGCCGCGAAGCTGTCGCTGCGCAAGAAGGACTTTTCGGCCAAGTTCCCGAGCATCGTCATTCAGAATACATAATAATTTTTGCCGCAGAGACGCAGAGAGCGCAAAGAAAAAATGAATACCCTCTCCCTCCGGGAGAGGGATAGGGTGAGGGGGTAGTTTTGCATCGCCGGGAAGTTTTTCAGCAAGCCAATAAATCCCTTTGCGTCTTTGCGCCTTTGCGGCAAAATACCGTTTAAATGGGAATCAAATCTGACAAATGGATTCGTCGCATGGCGGCGAGCCACGGCATGATCGAGCCGTTCGAGCCGAACCAGGTCAAGCGCGCCAACAACGGCCCCATCGTCTCCTACGGCACCTCGAGCTACGGTTACGACGTCCGCTGCTCGGACGAATTCAAGATTTTCACCAACATCAACTCCACCATCGTCGACCCCAAGAAGTTCGACCCGAACAGCTTCGTCGATTTCAAGGGCGATGTCTGCATCATCCCGCCGAATTCCTTCGCGCTCGCGCGCACCGTCGAATATTTCCGCATCCCGCGCAGCGTGCTCACCATCTGCCTCGGCAAAAGCACGTACGCCCGTTGCGGGATCATCGTGAACGTCACGCCGCTGGAGCCGGAGTGGGAAGGGCATGTGACGCTGGAGTTCTCCAACACCACGCCGCTGCCTGCGAAAATCTACGCCAACGAAGGCGTGGCGCAGGTGCTGTTCATCGAGGGCGATGAGATCTGCGAGACTTCCTACAAGGATCGCGGCGGGAAGTACCAGGGTCAGCAGGGCGTGACCCTCCCGAAGATTTAGGGTTGATCAAGACGTAGGGCGCGTCCCACGCGCCGTCCGTTACACTCGTTCCCGTAGCACACCCACACCCAAACCCTCGATCGCGAGGCTGTCGACGCGCAGATCGAGTTCAATCGGATCGAAGTCAGGATTCTCCGGCAGCAATCGAACCAGATAGGCGCTGCGCCGGTGAAAGCGCTTCACCGTTACTTCCTCGTCATTTACCCGCGCGACGACAATATCACCGGACTCCGCCCGCTTCGTGCGGTGCACGGCGAGCAGGTCGCCATCGAGTATTCCCGCATCATGCATACTGTTTCCCCTCACTCGCAACAGATAATCGGCGCGCGGCTTGAACAGGCGTGGGTCCACGCGGTAGTGATCCTCGATATGCTCCACGGCAAGAATGGGTTCGCCCGCCGCCACCCGGCCCACCACCGGCAGCGAGAACTCCGGCGCCAGCGCGCCCTGAGCGACAATACGAATCCCGCGCGAGGCGCCGGGCGTCATCTCAATAACGCCCTTGGCTTCGAGCGCGCGCAAGTGCGATTCGGCGGCGTTGGGCGATTTGAAGCCGAGCGCCGCGCAGATGTCCGCGCGCGTCGGCGGCAGGCCGGTTTTCTCGATTTGCTGGCGAATCAGGTTGAGGATTTCGCTCTGGCGGCGGGTGAGTTCGTCGCTCACGGCGCAGTCCCGTTGAATGACCGGTCAGGTACCAACACAGGTCTATTCCAGTCTGCCGGCATTTCCCGTGCTTCAAGGCGTGGCATCGCTTTGATGCTGTCTCCGGCCCATGCATCCAGCGGGCTCGATACGCCGCGCGCACCCTTGCCGAGCACATGCGTGTAGATCATGGTGGTACGCACATCCTGGTGACCCAGAAGCTCTTGAATAGTCCGGATATCGTGACCGGCGGCGAGCAGATGTGTCGCGAAAGAATGTCGAAAGGTATGGCACGACACTGGCTTCGAAAGACCCGCTGCCCTTACCGCCTGTTTCATGGCGCGCTGGATGACCGATTCATCGAGGTGGTGGCGCTTGATTCGCCCGCCGTAGGGGTCGCGGCTGCGATGCGAGGCCGGAAACACATACCACCAAGCCAGTTCGCGCGCGGCGTTCAGATATTTCCGGTCCAACGCATAAGGCAGCGATGCCTCACCGTAGCCATCGGCGAGATCGCCCTCACGCACGCGTTTGACCTCTTCGATCCGATGCCGCAGCGCCGGTATTACGGCCGCCGGCAGCGTCGTGGTACGGTCTTTCCCGCCCTTGCCGTCGCGCACGACGATCTGGTTCAGGCCAAAATCCACGTCCTTCACGCGCAGCCGAAGACATTCCATGACCCGCAAGCCCGCGCCATACATGAGACAGGCCATCAACCATTCGCGGCCGGACAATCGCCCAATAACCGCCTGAGTTTCCGCGACCGTCATGACCGTCGGCAGCCGTTCCGGGCGTTTGGCGCGCACGACGCCCTGGATAAGGCCGATGTCCCGTCCCAGCACCTGCTTGTAGAGAAACAGGATCGCGTTAAGCGCCTGGTTCTGGGTCGAGGCCGAGACCCGCCGATCCACGGCGAGATGGGTGAGAAACGCCGCTACTTCGCGTTCGGCCATCTCGCGCGGATGGCGTTTCTTGTGAAAGAAAATGAAGTGCCTGATCCAGTACAAATAGACCTGCTCGGTGCGGTAACTGTAATGGCGTCGGCGCAGCGTGTCGCGGACCTGGTCCGACAGCCGGGGTTCGCGGGGAGAGAGGGCATCCGGATGCATGGTGGCAGGGGCTCCTGTGGCAGGTTTTCGATATACTGTATATATATACAGATACCGACAGAATCTGCAACCTTATTGGACGTGATCCGCGGGTCCGCAGCCAGGACATTGATCGAATAAGGAAAAATCGTTGTCCGCCTTATCGTTATACTCATGTTATACGGCGGTTTGCCAGTTTCTTGCATGTTATCTTGCAATCTTGCAGTCTATCTCCGCTGGCATTCACCGTAAGCCGTTGATTCACGTGGAGACCGTTGCAGTGTTAATGTTAATAACAGTCAATATGTCGTCTAATCATCGTTAGAAGCCATACATGATAACGCCGATAGATGAACAAGATTTTCCAGCGCTTCTGGTAATTGTCGAGGCCGCCGTGCGCGAGTGTATTACTTCATCCGAAGATGAGGCTCAGTTCCTCGTTGGAGAAATCACCGCTTCTTTGGAAAAGTGGAGCTCAACGAAGGTGGACAGCTTTCACGCGAAGTATCGCGAGCCTGGAAAAATCGTCGGCTTCATAATTGTAAAAGAGTTCTGGAATCTTTCTCATCTGTTTGTGTTGCCTTCGTTTCAACGCCGAGGTATTGGGCGTGCCTTGATACGAAATGCAATTGGGGAGTGCCGATCCAAGAGCCCACGACAGAAGATCCAACTAAACTCATCAGAGTACGCCCAAGGTTTCTATGCCGCCGTTGGTTTTACCCAATCTGGCCCGGCTATCGATAAGCCGGGCGGGTGTGTGCCTTTTGAGTATGGCTTCTAACAAGCGCTTCGAGAGCGACCTTCGGGTCGCTGCGCGCCCCTCGGCGCCTCAAGCGCGGCGTTAGCCCTCAAGGAGCCACATAAATGGCTGCGAAGGACATAGCAAGCAAGATTGGTATAGGCCTCCTCGTGGTCGCTTTCCTGTTCTTTGGCTTAAAAGGTTGTGTGGTAGCTATTTGGAGTTCTCCGAAAACACCGGAAATATACTCAATTCAAGGCCAGGATGGTCGCGTCATGTCAATGATCTTCCTTCCAAAGCATGAAACGATGATATGGCATTTTGATCCAGCAAATGAATCGGCCGAAGGTGTATTAACGAAAATGAGGGGCTCCTACGGTACGCACTATTTTTGGAGGCTATGGCATGTTGAGGGGCCTGGAATAACATTCGGGTATCGTATTTACCCTTCTGACACCGAGCCAGTGCATATGGAAATTACAGTTCTCGAAAGATTTATGAGCGGTAGAGGAAATCCCGGATTTCCTGAAAAAGGAGATCGAACACATCAAGTTCTACTATTTGGCAAAGACACGGTTAAATTTCAAAGCATGTGGTTGCGGAAAGAACCTAGTAATCCTGAAATGGTTCAAGCTCTATTGGCAAAGCTTGGTGGTAGCAAAGAGAAATAACAAACTAAGGGCTAACAAGGCGCTCGTGTGGGACGCTGCGCGCTGTCGCGCTTGCGCCCCACAGCTTTAACGTTAGGAGCGCAAAGGAGTGTTTGCGATGCTCATATTCAAGTTCACGGACGGGAGAGTAGAAGAAGGCCAAGTGTCTGTTCCGAGTAAAGGGACTCCCTGCCTGTACTTTCTCTCAGAAAAAGGAAAGGAATCTCCGTTTTATATCGGTGAGTATGGGAAATCTAAAACGTACACAATTGTAGGCCGCATAGCCCATCATTTTAAAGCTTATGGCACGTTAAACCGTGTCGCAAGGAATATGCCGAGTTTTAAAAACAAAGTGCCGCGTAAAGTTGTGGCACACATTTTCGTCCTTGACCGCAAGTTCATGGAACCAACGAAACGTAAGAGCCTAGAAGCTTGGGTTATTTACATGGCCTGTCATATCCAGAAAATACAAGACAAGCGGTTCGCAGTTACAAAATATAATGCACCGAGCCAAAACCATGACTATTCAAGCCATGCGGCGCGTGTTCTAGCAAGTTACAAAAAGGCGCTCCTAACAACCGCGTCGAGTCGGACGCCGTGAAGCGGCACACCGTTTCCTGCTGTCTCGGGGCCGGCGCCGCTCACGCGGAACGTTAGACGGCAAGGCAACTATGGTGCAAACGACCGACGTCGCGCTGAATGAAGAGGGTCTTCTTGGAAAAATAGAGAAACCGGCCCTCTCAAAATATGGCATCTACGTTATACGTCACGGCAGCGATGTCATTCGTATCG
>DAIDLH010000017.1 GCA_027449605.1 Candidatus Muproteobacteria bacterium
GGCGTCCTTGGGCCAGTCGGCGGCCAGGGCCCGGTGCGGGCTCAGCAGGCCGGCGCCGCCCAGGGTGACGAGCACCGCGGTGGCGAGGGTGTTTTTCAGGAACGTGCGGCGGGGGTGTTGGGTCACGGGGTCCTCCGGAAAATTAAAACCGAACAATGCCAATGTCGTGCATACCTAATATATAGACGTCATGTCCCGTAGCTTTGTTCCTTGCGTTCAGTAAATAAGTACATTGCTGGAAAAAGAAACAGGTTCACCGGCAACGAAACCAGCAATCCGGTCACGACAACGACGATCACCGGGTGCAAAACGCTCGCGGCGCCGGCCACGAACAGGAGCGGCATCATGCCCGAGAGCGCGACAAAAGTCACCGCCAGCGACGGCTGAAATTGATCCGCGGCGATTCGCCGCAGCATTTGCCGCCGCGATGGTCCCTTTCCGCTCCGGTCGGCCGCCGACGCCACGAACGGCGACGTCCGCCCCGCCGTGACGCCGATCAGTATCAGCCCGCCCAGCCACAGCGGCGGCGACGGAGCCATTCCGAAAATCCGCAGCACCGCGCCCGTGACGACCAGCGTCAGGAACGCGGCGAACGTAATCAGCAGCGCCGCGCGCAGCGAGCGATGCAGCAAAATCTGCGCGACGAACAAAATCAGCAACGCGAAACCAAACAGCGTGAACGCCCGATTCCTAATTTCGTCCGGCGAAGTGTAATCCGGATACGACAACCGGTAACCGGCGGGCAGCTCAAGATCACGCAAGGTCTCGCGCAGGCGCGTCCACGCCTGTTCCGGCGCGAGCCTGCTCGCTGGCACGGCGGCAATCTCCACCAGCGGCATGCCGTCGCGCCGGCGAATCCGCTCCGGCGCGGAAACGGTTTCGATGACGGCGACGTCGCGCAGATGCACCGCCGGACGGTTTTGCAATTCGCCGAGCAGCAGCAACCGGCCCAGGGCCGTGTCGCTGCCGGACTCCTCCGGCGGCAGGCGCAGGCGTATGTCATAACGATGCTCGGCGTCGCGCAGCTCTCCGGCCGGGATGCCGGTCAGCGCGATCGCCAGCGCCCGGCCGGCGTCGACGTCGTCGATGCCCAGTTCGCGGGCGCGATTTTCATCCAGGCGCAGGCGCGGTTCGAGATGCAGGGCCTGCAAACCGTGACGAACCTCGCGCCATTCGGTCGTGGACCGCAAGCGTTGCGCGGCTTCGTCGGCCACGGCGGTCAGGCGTGCGACGTCAGGCCCCTGAATGCGCGCCGTCACCGTGACGGTCGCGTCGGAAGTTCCGGCCACACGCTTGGCCTGCAAGTACGCCGCCGTCACCGCGCCGGCCGACGCCAGCAACGCGATCGCCAGCACGAGCACGGGCCGGCGCAGTGCCGCGCCCAGGCCGCGTGCATAGGAATGACGCAAGCTTGCGACGGCATGGCCGACCCAAACGCGCCTTGGCGATGACCCGCCGCGAGCGCGCTTGTCGAACGCCAGTATCAGCCACGGCGCGGTCAAGGCGGAGATCAACCACGCACCGCCGAAGACAAAAACAAATTCGCGGAACAAGAACCCGGCCTCACCGCCCGTGAACAGCATCGGCAACAGCGTCGCGGGCAGAACAAATGCCGCCGCGATCACCGAATAGTAGGACATCACCGTGTCGCCGGCGGCGCGTGACGCGTTGCCGAACAGCACCATGGCGCCGCTGCAGAACAGTCCCACGCCCAGCGCGAGTCCGCCCAGGGTCGTCACGTCCAGCGTCAGCCGCGACAAGGCCATGGCCACGAACGCCGCCTGCAAGGAAACGGCGATGACGGCGCCCAGGATCACGCACCGTCGCGCGCTGCCGAGAAACAGGTAAGCGACACACAACACCAGCACCAGGCCGGCGCTCAGCGCCAGGGTAATCTGGCGCAGCGCGTGGCGCGCCTGCGTGAATCGCCCGGACAGGGGATGAATCCCGATGCCTTCCGGGATCAGCCGGTTCGCGCGCATCCATTCGAGGTGCGCCTGAATACGCTCGCTGACATCCGACGCGGCCGCCGACGGTTGCCGGTGAACCGTCAGCTTGACGGCCTCGCCGTCTTCGAAAAGAAAACGATCGGGCTGCGCGTCCTCGTTGAGCGTGATCGCGGCGACTTCGGAGAGCGCCACCGCCTCGCCGTCCGGCAGCATCACCGGCAACGCCGCCACGGCTGCGGCGCCGCCCGACAGCATCGGCACGTGCCGTCCGCGGCCCCTGGCCGGCGGACGCCGGACCGGGACGCCCGCCTCGGGGCCCTTCTGGATCGCTTGCAACAGATCGCCGAACGACAATCCGTACCCCGCCAGCCGGCGTTGATCCGGCTGCACCAGGATTTCGCGCACCGCCCCGCCGTGCAGCTCGACCGCGGCCACGCCGCCCAGCTCGCGGAGCTGGGCGGCGAAAACGTCTTGCGCCCAGTCACGCAACGCCAGCAGATCGCCGCCGCGCGAGGCGACGGCGAACTCTTCGACGACGGATGAGGCGTCGATGACGGAAACGCGCGGCGGCTCGGCCGCCGCGGGCCAGAAAGACTTCACGCGCTCGAGGCGGGCCGTCAAATCCTGTTGCGCGTCCGTCAGCGTGCGCCGATGAAGTAATGACAAATCGATCGCCGCACCGCCCGAGGTAGTGACCGACTCGATGTCGGTGACGCCCGCGGTTCCCGTCAGCACTTGCTCCAACCGACGCGTTATTTGTTCCTCGATCACCGGCGCCGTCACGCCCGGCAGCGAAACCGTCACGCGCAATCGTGGCGTTTCCGGCATCGGCAGCAGATCGACCGGCAGTCGGCCGAGCGCGAAAAATCCCGACAGCAGGACGGTCAGGGTGGCGAGAACGATCAGGAAACGACGGCGTGAAGACGGGCGGGCGGCGGCTGGGGGCATGCGCCGCGTGCTCCTCAGTCCGGCGCGCGCACGGACGAAAGAAACGGTTCGAGCTCGGTCAGCGCGCGCTGGTAGACGTCGCGCTTGAAACTGATGATGCGTTCCAGCGGGCTCCAGTACTCGACCCAGCGCCACTCGTCGAATTCGGGCCGCTCGCACAGATTGAGCCGCACGTCGTCATCGCGCCCCAGCAAAAGCAGCAGGAACCAGATCTGTTTCTGTCCCCGAAAGACGCTGTTCGGATGACGGCGACGGTAATCGTCGGGGATGTCGTAGTGCAGCCAGTCGCGGGTGCGGCCGAGTATTTCGACGTGCGCCGGATCGAGGCCGACCTCTTCGCGCAGTTCGCGGTACATGGCGGCCTCGATGGCTTCCTTGGGGCGGATGCCGCCCTGCAGAAACTGCCAGCCGTCCTGCCCGCAACGCCGCGCCCAGAACACCTGGTTGCGGCGATTGCACAGGACCATGCCCACGTTGGGGCGGTAACCGTGTTCGTCTATCATTACAATCCCGCCAGAACCTAGAGACTGCGAGAACGATTTGTGTTGATTTTTTCACGAAGCCGCGACGGCGGCAATCCCGGACGAAGCGTCGGGCTGCGTATCCGTTTGGTTTTACTGGCGGGCGCGCTGGCCGTCTCCGGCTGCGCCACGCCCCGCATTCCCGCCAACGTCATCCTGCGCGACGCGCACAACAACGGCTACGTTCTGGCTTTCGACGACCGCTCGGAAACCCTGGCCAGCGGAGGATCGGAAGGGCGCATCCGCTTGTGGCGCCTGCCGGACGGAAAGGAACTCGCCGGCTGGAAGGCGCACACCGATTCGGTGCAGGGACTTCAGTTCCTGGATCGCGACCGCGAACTGCTTTCGGCCGCGTACGACGGCACGCTCGCGCGCTGGAAACGCGACGGAACCTTGCTGAAACGCCTGCAAACCCCGGCGCCCGTCACCAGCCTGGCGGTGGACGAAGCCGGCGACCTCGCGATCACCGGACACAGCGACGGACATGTGCGCCTGTGGCGGCTCGCGGACCTGGCGCTCATGCGCGACTGGCGGCCGCATCGCGGCGCGGTGCGCGCGGTGGCCTATCATGCCGCCGACGGCCAACTGGCGTCGGGCGGAACCGACGGCCGCGTGTTTTTCTGGCGACGCCGCGAGGAACCGCGTCCTCTGCCTTCCCCGCCCACGGACGCGCAGGACCTGGCGTTCACACCCGACGGAAAATCGCTCCTGGGCAGCGGCTGGTTCAAGCTGTTCCGCTGGCGGCTCGACGACGGCCAGCTGCAAACCCTGCCGACGCCGCATCACGGGTTCGTCAAATCGATCAGCCTGAGCCGCGACGGCCGGACGCTGGCGAGCATCGGGCGCCAGACCGACAGTGCGGTCTATCTGCTCGACGCCGCGACCGGCGCGCCGCTCAAGCGTTTTCAGCCGCACGAACTGTGCGGCAGCTTCGTGCGCCTCTCGCCCGACGGGCGTTATCTGGCTTCGACGTCCGACGACGCGAGCGTGTACATCTGGGATTTGCAGCACCCGCTCCCGGAACAGACATTTTTTGATAAAAAATAAGAACCCACCGCAATGGCGCAAAGGACGCAAAGAAAAATCCGGGATTCAAATTTTGTTTTTTAATTATGTTAACCTTTGCGATCTTTGCGTCTTTGCGGTGCAATTATCACTGCGACAGGAAATCACCTTGAGTCTCGCCATCTTCGATCTCGACAACACGCTGCTGCGCGGCGACAGCGATCACGCCTGGGGCCGGTTCCTCATCGAGAACCATGTCGTGGACGGCGAGGAGTACGAGCGCGAGAACGAACGCTACTACGCCCAGTATCAGGCGGGCACGCTCGACATCATGGAGTTCCTCGCGTTCGCGCTGAAACCGCTCGCCGCCCATGACCGCGCCACGCTCGACCGCTGGCACCGGCAATACATGCAGACCAAGATTCTGCCGATGATCACGCCCGCGGCGCGCGCGCTGGTGAACCTGCACCGCGCGAACGGCGACACGCTCGTGATCATCACCGCCACCAACCGTTTCGTGACCGCGCCGATCGCCGAGGAATTCGACATTCCGCACCTGATCGCCACCGAACCGGAGGAACGCGACGGCCGCTTCACCGGCCGCGTGGCCGGAACGCCGTGCTATCGCGAAGGCAAGGTGACGCGCCTGAACGCCTGGATGCAGGAACACGGACAGACGCTACGGGACAGCTGGTTCTACAGCGATTCGCACAACGACCTGCCGCTGCTTTCCATCGTCGATCATCCGGTGGCGGTCAATCCCGACGATATCCTGAGCCGCGAGGCGCAAAAACGCGGCTGGCGGATTCTGCCGCTACGCTGAATGCATCGTCCATGAACCGCCGCCTGTTGATCGCGCTTTTCCTGCTGGCGGCGGCGCCGTTGAGCCTGTGGTACGCCCTGTCCCAGGGCAGCGTGAATATCGGCGCGGCGGAACTGTGGCGCGCGCTGCTCGGCCACCGCGACGACGCGACGGCGTATCTGGTGATACACGAATTGCGCCTGCCGCGCGCGCTCTCGGCTTTCGCCGTGGGCGGGATGCTCGCGCTCTCGGGAGCGCTGCTGCAGGTGTTGTTGCGCAATCCGCTCGCCGATCCCTATGTGCTCGGCGTCTCGGGCGGCGCGGCGGTCGCCGTCCTGCTGTCGATGCTGGCCGGTCTCGGCGCGGGTTGGTTGCACGTCAACGCTTTCGCCGGCGCGCTGCTTTCCATGTTCATCGTATTCGGGCTGAGCCGCGCCGGCGCGGCCTGGACGCAGAATCGCCTGCTGCTCACCGGCGTCGTGGTTGCGGCCGGTTGGGGCGCGGTCATCAGCCTGATCCTGACCGTGACGCCGGCGTCCCGGATTCACGGCATGCTTTTCTGGCTGATCGGCGACTTGAGCACGGCCACGCAGCCCGCGGCCGGAATGATCATTCTGCTGACCGGGCTGGCGGCGGCATGGTGGCTCGCGCGCCCGCTCAACCTGCTCATGCGCGGCGAGAACATCGCCGCCGCATTGGGAGAAAATCCGGCGCGGCTGCGCTCCGTGGTTTATCTGCTGGCGTCGTTGCTCACCGCCACGGCGGTCACGCTGGCCGGAAGCATCGGCTTCGTGGGCCTGGTCATTCCCCATATATTAAGGTTGGCCGGCGGCTCCGATCACCGCTTCCTGCTGCCGGCCAGCGTGCTGCTCGGCGGCGGGTTCCTGACCGTCGCCGACACCCTTGCGCGCAGCTGGGCGGCGCCGGCGCAGCTCCCGGTCGGCGTGCTCACCGCCCTGCTCGGCGTTCCGGTATTTCTTTTCCTTCTGGTGCGGGCACGCTGATGCTGCGCACGGAACAACTGACGCTGCATATCGCCGGCCGCACCCTGTGCGACCGGCTGGACGCCGGCTTCAACGCCGGCGAGAACTGGGTGATCCTCGGCGCCAACGGCAGCGGCAAGACCACGCTGCTGCACGCCCTCGCCGGCCTGCGCCAACCCGATCACGGCCGGGTCATGCTCGACCATGTTCCGCTCCGCGACATGCCGTCGCGCCGCCGCGCGCGCCGTCTCGGCGTGCTGTTCCAGGACTTCGAATCGGCGTTCCCGGCCACGGTGATGGAAACCGTGCTGACCGGCCGCCATCCGCGCCTGCAACGCTGGCAATGGGAGAGCACGGAGGATTATTCGGCCGCCGAAGCGGCGCTGGAAGCCGTCGGACTCGCCGGTTTCGCGCAACGTCCGCTCGCCACCCTGTCCGGCGGCGAGCGGCGGCGCGTTGAAATCGCCGCCCTGCTGGCCCAGGACGCGCCTTTGTGCCTGCTGGACGAGCCGACCAACCACCTCGACCTGCATCACCAGGTCCGGATACTGGAATGGCTCGCCACCCGCGCCGCCCGTCCCGGCCACATGAATATTTTCGTGCTGCACGACATCAATCTCGCCGCGCGTTTCGGCACGCACGGCATCCTGCTGTTCGACCACGGCGAGTGTCTCCACGGGCCGATGCCGGACGTGCTCACGCGCCCGAACCTCGAACGGCTGTACCATTGTCGCCTGCGCGAAATCCATGCCGACGGCGCCCGCTGGTACCTGCCGGACTAGCGCGCCGGTGGATTAAAACAGGCCCGGCCGTTATACTTCCGGCCACTCGTCGCGGCACATACATATAATGACGGAGCACGCGCATTGGGATTGAGTCGTCCGCTTGAGTCCGCGCCAGGGCCTGGGCTCCCTGCCCGTCCTTTTCTTCCTTTTTTCCCTGCGATGACGCGCCCATGATGCGCCTGCGGCTGTTCCCCCGAACCTTGCGCGCGCGGATCGCCGCTTCCTTCTCCGTCCTTCTGTTTTTCACCGCCACCGCGGTCACCATCGGCTTTGCGCGGCAGGCGGCGCAAACCCACCTCGAGACACAACGACGCCTGGCGAACAATCTGATGGTATTCGTCGAGCCGGCGGTGCGCGGCATGGTCGCCGGCTACGACGTCGCCGGCCTCGACGATTACATGCAGAAAATCGCCGCCGATCCCGCGATCGCCTCGATACGCATCGTCGACGACGGCGGCGGTTCGCTGCTGTACCAGCACCAGGGCAACGCGGAACCGGCCAGCTGGCTGTCGCGGATGCTGGCGGGCGCCGCCGGCGCCAGTCCGCTGCTGGTTTCCGAAGTCAGCATCAACGGCGCGAAGGTCGGACGCATCGAGGCGGAGTTGTCGTATGCGCCGCTCAACCGGAGCGTGCGCCAGGTGGTCGCCGTCGGCGGCGCGCTGACCGCGATCGCGCTGGCCGCGGTTTTCCTGCTGGCGTATCTGTTGCTCACCCGCTTCACCGCGCCGCTGCGGCCGCTCATGCAATGGGCGCGCGAGTTCGCCCACGGCAACTGGCGCCCGCGCGTGAAGCTGATCGAATCGGGCAGCCGCGAGATCCAGGAACTGAACCAGGCCTTCGCCGACGGCTCGGCCACGATGCGCCATTACATCCAGAGCCTCGAGGAGACGCGCGAGCTGCTCGAATACAGCGAAACGCGGCTGCGCAAGCTGGTCAACGGCATGCACGAGGTTCTGTTCGAGCTCGACGCCGACGGCCGCATCGTTTTCCTCAACCCGGCGTGGCAGGCGCTGACCGGCTTCGTCGCCGAAGATTCGCTGGGGAAACCCTTCGCCGATTTCCTCCTCGACGAGGACGCCATCCGCGACTTCGACCTGCGCGCGCTTGCGCAGCTGCACGAAAAGAACCGCGAGATTTCGCTGCGCTCGGCGGACGGCAAGCGCCTGTGGATGAGCCTCGACGCCGATGCCCAGACCGACTCGGCGGGAAATTTCACCGGCATCATCGGCACCTTCAGCGACATCACCAAGAGCGTCGAGCTCAATCATCTGCTGAGCCGTTACCAGGACGAGCTCTATCACCTCTCGGTCACCGATCCGCTCACCGGACTCTACAACCGCCGCCACTTCGACAGCCAGCTCGAGGTGATCCTGTCCGACCACCTGCCGAAAAACATGCCGGTGTGCCTGCTGCTCATCGACCTCGACGGCTTCAAGTTCATCAACGACACCTACGGCCATCCGTTCGGCGACGAGGTGCTGCGCACCACCGCACAACTGCTCAAGCAGCAGGTGCGGCGCAACGACTACATCGCTCGCCTGGCGGGCGATGAATTCGCCATGGTGCTCAAGAACACCGACATCGAGAACGCGACGCGCATCGCCCGGAAGCTGCACGACTGCATCAGCGACACGCGCATTCCGCTGCCGGTCGGACACATGCAGCTCCAGTCCTCCATGGGCGTGGCCGAGGCGCCGACGCACGGAACCAACGCCCAGGACCTGGTGAGCGCCGCGGACGTCGCGCTCTATCACAGCAAGCGCGGCGGGCGCAACCGCATCGAGGTGCTGTCGCCGGACATCAGCCGCGCGGTGATGTCGATCTTCAGCCAGGGGTTCCAGTTGCGCAACGCGCTCGAGCAGGGCCATATCCATCCCGCGTACCAGCCGATCTGCAACCTCAAGAACGGCGAGCCGGTCGCTTACGAGGTGCTGGCGCGCATGCGCATCAACGGTCTGGTGATCCAGGCCAAGGATTTCATCACCGTGGCGGAAGAATTGGGCCTGACGCGCGAAGTGGACCTGCACGTCATCGGCCAGGCGCTGTTGCAGACGCCCTCGGAACATGCGCTGTTTCTCAACGTGGACATTTCATCCTTCAACGACAAGGGGTTCGTGAAGGACCTGAGTCAACTGCTCAAGCCGGCCTGCGCCGGCGGGCGCTCGATCACCATCGAAATCACCGAGCGCGAGACGATTCCGCTGAGCGATTCCCTGCATCAGGACATCCAGCAGCTGCGCGCCTTCGGCTGCAAGCTGGCGCTGGACGATTTCGGCAGCGGCTACTCCACCTACAATTTCCTCAACCAGTTCCGCCCGGATTACCTCAAGATCGAGGGCTCGTTCGTGCGCGGCATGCTGCAAAACGAATCCGACCGCAAGATCGTCACCCATATCCACGAGCTGGCCTCGTCGTTCGGCATGCAAACCATCGCCGAGAGCGTGGAAGACGCCGCCACCGAGCACGCGCTGCAGGAAATCGGGATAAGCAACGCCCAGGGCCTGTTCTACGGCGCCCCCCGCCTGGCTTCCTGACCGGCCTATTTCTCCCGGGCTTCCGGCAATCTCAATAAAAAAAATAAATCCTTACATGCAATATTAACGATGGAAAACTTCCCCGATTTAAGAAGAATAAGCGTCCGGCGCTGGATGTTATCCTGGATTGCCGCATATCATTCACGGTTCACATACACCTTTTAAAAGGATGCTTATCTATATGAAAAAGTACTCGATTCTGCTTGCCGCACTGTTGGCCATGACGGCGGTGACCGCCTGCGAGAAGAAGGAAGAGAAGGCCGCCGCTCCGGCTGCTCCTGCAGCTGCTCCGGCGGCCCCCGCTGCCCCGGCCGCGGATGCCGCCAAGCCGGCCGATGCCGCGCCGGCTGCTCCAGCCCCGGCTCCGGCTCCGGCTCCGGCTGCTCCCGCGGCCCCCGAGAAGAAATAAGACCGACGATTCTCCGTCGTTTGTCTGATGTTGAAAAGCCGGCCTTCGGGCCGGCTTTTTTATTTCCATTCGAGCAAAATCTGTCGTGTTCATTCTCGCGTCTATCCGGTCCCGGATGAGAATTTTTTGCAAGCATTGACACGTCGTCGATCGCTTCATATATTGCGCCCGAGCATGTAGCTCATCAGCTTCAGGTGTTTCCCGGCAGATTCATGCCGGGAGATGAAACGGGAAGCCGGTGCGTCCGCCGAAAAATTGGCTGACCATCCCGGCGCTGCCCCCGCAACGGTAAACGAGTCAAAGCGAATCAAACGCCACTGTCATTGCATCTGACGGGAAGGCGATTCGCCGGAGAGATCCGCTCGTGAGCCCGGAGACCGGCCTGAAGCGACCCAATGGTGTCGCGGAGGGCGGCGCGGGCGGCCATGGCCTCGCGCCTTCCGCTTCTCTCCTTCCTCCGCACGCTTAAATCAACCTCTGCGCGGGTGCGCGCAGTTTGCGGAGAAGAAAATGAAGACATCCATAACCCGCCTCGTGATTGGCATGGCGTTCGTTGCTCCGGTTCCGGTTTTCGGAGCCGAGAGCGGCGCCGAGGAACCGATTGTCGTCACGGCCACACGCATTCCAACACCGCTGCAACAGGTCGCCAGCTCGGTCACCGTCATCACGGCCGACGATATCCGGGCCAATCAATGGCGCAGTCTCCCGGAAGCGCTGGCGGCACAGCCTGGCATGCGCGTCGCCACTTCCGGCGGCATCGGCGCCCAGACCTCGCTATTCACACGCGGCACGAACTCCAATCACACTCTCGTCCTGCTCGACGGGATTGAGATAGCCGATCCCAGCACACCGAACGGCGCCTATGACTTCGCGCATCTGAGCCTGAACAACATCGAGCGAATCGAAATTGTCCGCGGCCCGCAAAGCACTCTCTACGGTTCGGGTGCGCTCGGCGGCGTGATCAATATCATCACCAGGCGCGGACAAGGCCCCGGCCAATATACGGCATCGTTCGAGGGCGGTTCGTTTCACACCTATACCGAGGGCTTATCCGCGCGGGGAAGCGATTCCCGGTTTCATTACTCGATGGAACTTTCCCAATTCAACACCGCCGGCCAATCCATCACCCCGGAACGTTTACGCGCCGGACAGGGCAACGAGAACGACGGGTATCGCAACACAACTGCGTCCTTTCAAGGCGGCATCACGCCAACCGCGGGCACCGAGTTCAATCTCTATGCCAGGTCGATTCACGCGCATTCGCAGCTGGATATCGGCACGGGCGAGGATCCGGACTCGGAAAGCGGCGTCATGCAACGGTTTGTCCGCCTCGAAGCCAAATCCTCCCTGGCGGATGGGCGCTGGAAACCCGTTCTCGGCTATTCCCGGTCGCGCCAGGACCGACAAACCGATAACAACCGTCAATCCCCGCTCGGCGACGAAGAACATACGCGGTTCCTGGGCGAAACCGAAACGACCGATTTCCAGAACCAGGTTTCCCTGTCGAGCAACAATCAGGCGGTGTTGGGTTATGAAACAAAGAAGGACCGCGTGACCGGCGCCGGAAGCGCCGCATTCGGTTCCTCCTTCGGCGATTTTATCCTCACCCAGAACACCCATGCCCAGGAGCGCGTCGAAAGCTGGTATCTCCAGGAACAATTTACGCTCGCCGATGATTTTCATGGCGCCGTCGGCATACGCTCGGACAATTACGACAGCTTCCCGGGCGCCAGGACCTGGCGGTTCACTCCACTGTATGCCATCCCCGAAACGTCGACCAAACTCAAAGCCAGCTACGGCACCGGGTATCGCGCGCCCTCGCTCTATGAGCGCTTCGGATCGACGCCGACCAATTTCGGAACGGCCTATACCGGCAACCCGGCGCTGAAGCCGGAAGAAAGCAAGGGATGGGAGGTCGGCATCGAACAGGCATTGAACGGCGGGCGCCTGGAACCGCATTTCACTTACTACAAAAATCGAATCACAAACCTTATCAAGGTCATATACCTGCCGAGCTTCGACAGCACGTCGGTCAACATCGACAGCGCCGTCATCGAAGGCTACGAAACCGGCTTTTCGTTCCGTCCCTCGAATGACACAACGATCACCACCGAGTACACGCGCACGCGTACACGGGATCAGAATGGCCAGGAATTGCTGCGCCGTCCACGGCAGATGGCGGCCATCCAGGGCAGGACCCGGATCGTGCCGCATGACGCCGATCTCACACTGAGCCTGCGTTATACCGGGCGCCGCAAGGATGTCGATCGCGTCACCGGCGCGGCCATAAACACCGGCGGTTACACCCTGGCCGGAATCGGCGCGTCATGGCAGTCATCCAAGAACACCCGCCTTCACGGAAGAGTCGACAATCTCTTCAACAGAAAATACGAGCCCGTTGACGGATTCCAGGGGACCGGCGCGGGTTTCTTCGCCGGAATAGAGGCAAACTTCTAGGCCGAGGGTCAACATGAGAAATTCGACAACCCGATACCGCCGCATCATGTTCTGGATGACTCTGTCAGTGCTGATGCACGGAATAACCGTCTTCTCGCTTCCGTCTCCGTCTCCTGCGGAGCCGCTTGCCGACAAACGCACGTTGTGGGTTTCTGCATGGCACAGCGCGGCGCCGGTCGCAGAATCGGCCGGCCTACACCGATCGTCTCCGTCTCCCCAACCACCAGCCGTCAGCCACGACACGCCGTCGGCCGACACAAGTTCCCGGAAAATTTCGTCCGCTCGTAGCGGAGACGCCCCCGCCGAGGAAGCGGAGACGGCGCCAGAGGACAAGCTGGCCAATCACATGCTCGGGCTCATACGCCGTTCCATCCAGGAACATTTTGTGTACCCGCCATTTGCCCGGCGACAGGGCTGGGAGGGAGAGGTGCTTGTCGCGCTCCAGCTCAGCGCCGAAGGCGAAATCAGCGATATCCGGGTGATTCGATCATCGGGATATCGCGTTCTGGACGAGGACGCCTTGTTAATTCTGCGTCGAATTGGTTCAATTCCCAATGCGCGCGCCTGGCTGCAGGGGCAACGGTATAGCGCCCAGATCCCGATTATTTATCGCCTCACAGGCTAGACATGGGACACCGCCTCTCGAAAATCGTCACCCGCACCGGCGATGACGGCACCACCGGCCTCGGCGACGGTTCGCGCGTAAAAAAAACCGACCGACGCATCGAGGCCATCGGCGCGGTGGACGAGCTGAACAGCCTCATCGGCGTGCTGGTTTCCCGCGAAGCGCCGGATGAAATCCGCGCCGCGCTCACGGAAATTCAGCATGATCTCTTCGACCTTGGCGGCGACCTCAGCATCCCCGGACGCTGCACCATGACCGAGGCGCAGATCGCCCGTCTCGACACAACGCTGGAAAAATTCAACAGCCGTCTGTCGCCGCTGAAGGAATTCATCCTTCCGGGAGGATCGGAAACAGCCGCGCTCTGTCACGTGGCGCGAAGCGTATGCCGGCGCGCGGAACGGGATGTATGGCGCCTCGGACAAACGGAGAAAATGGATTCCACGGCCACAAAATATCTGAACCGTCTTTCCGACCTGCTGTTTGTCCTCGCCCGCGCGCTGAATGTCCACGCCGGACGCGCCGATGTCCTGTGGCAACCCGGCAAGAACCGTTAGCGATCGCCCGATATTTTTCTTTTCGACCGCGCCTGTTCGAGCGCGGCGCATACCCGCTCGGCGCCATCGAGGATTCTCGGACTGTGGCGATGTATCAGGTCGGGAGGGATCAGAAAAATATTTTCATGCATCGACGCGGAAAGCATGGGCATGGCACGCCAACGATTGCGCCATTCCGGCCACAGGGCTTCGTCGCCGCTGGCCAGGATCGCTTCCGGATTCTCCTTGAGCACGGCTTCGATATCCACCCGCGGCACCAGCCCCGGTAACGCGGCATATACGTTTCGTCCGCCGCAAAGCTGAATGACGTCGCTGATGATATGCCGGCCGCTGACCGTGAGCAGCGAGTTGTCGAGAATCTGATAGAACACGGAAACGGCCGGTTGTCCTGAATATCGGGATCGCAATTGCGCCAGCCTGCGGCGGAAATCCGTCGCCGCCTTGCTGCCGGCCGCGCCGGTTCCGGCGAGCTCGCCGAGTTTTTCCAGCAAACCGGCGATATCATCGAGGTGGCGCGGCTCCGTCAGGAAAACGGGAATTCCCAGGCCGATCAGGCGATCCATCTGCCATGAGGGATTGCCGGACCGCCAGGCGACGACAAGATCGGGATGCAGCGCGACGATGGCTTCGACATCCAGTCCCGCGCCGCTCCCCACTCTGGGAATGTTCTTCGCCGCTTTCGGATAATCGCTGTATTCCACGGCGCCTACGATGAAGTGACCGGCGCCTGTCGCATAAAGCAGCTCGGTAACATGCGGCGCCAGACTGACAATGCGATGCGCGGGCGCCGTCAGTTTCAGTGGCCTGCCGGTATCGTCCAGTACGGAAATTTCCGCACCCGCCGCGAAGGATAGTCCCGGGCCCACCAGCCAGAGTAAAACCATCGACCACGACACAACACAGGATTTATTCATGCCGGTTCAGAGGCTGCGACCGTGAAACAACAGCTGCGGAAACCATTGTCCATCATGTTTCTCGAGGCGGATGCGGCTGATTCCAGCGTTCGGCACCTGGAGGCGGAAGATGTCGCGCAGGGGAATGTTCAACACGAACGCGACCATCATCCGGATCACGCCGGCATGGGCGACAACCAGAACATGTTTTCCGCCATGACTCTCAAGCAGGCCGTTCCAAACAGAATGGATCCGGTCCCGGAACTCCACCAGTGGTTCGGCGCCCGGCGGCGCATGCGTCACAGGATCATGGCGGAACCGGCTGAGAATATCCGGATCGTCCGCCGTCAGTTCACCGGCGGTCCGACCTTCCCAGGAGCCGAAACCCAATTCCATCAGGCGCGCGTCGATTTCCAGCGGCAGTCCGTGTCGCGCAGCCAGTTCACGGGCGAAATCGGCGCAGCGCGAAAGTGACGAGCTGACCACGACCTGCCAGGGGCAATGATCGCCTGCGGCGTCACGCATCTGTTTCCAGCCCTTTTCGCTCAGCGGGTCGTCCGTCTGGCCGCGATACTTGCGTCCACCGATCGGTTCCCCATGACGCATCAGATCAAGCGTGGTTATCTGCTTCTGCGGCATGGGAACAAGAAGGAAGGAATCGATATTTGACCGCGAGCGCGGCAACGGCAGGCAATTAACCCGAGAAGAGACCGACCAGATGCGCTCCGGACATCAATATGCCGATGACAAGCCATAGCAGCAACACGCGCCAGACCAGCGCCACGACCCGACGGACATGACCGGCATCGGGAATGACCGTGAGATCGGAGGCGCGCTCGGCATAGTCATCTTCCTCCTGCGCCTCACAGATCTGCATATGCATGGCGCCGAAACCGGAAGCCAGCAGCGGGCCGCTGTTGATGTCCGACCAGACTCCCACGCGCCGACGCCAGCAATGCAACGCATCCTCGAAACTTCCCATCAACGCGTAAGAAAGCGCGGTGATGCGCGCCGGAATCCATCCCAGCAAATCGTCGAACCGGGCCGCGGCCCAGCCGAACTCGGCAAACCGCTCGTAGCGATGTCCCCATAGCGAGTCGAGTATGCAACTCAGCCGCTGCAACACGGCGCCAAACGGGCCGAGCAGCATGAACCAGAAAATCGGCGACACGATCAGTGAATTGCCCTGCTTGAGGACGCCCTCCACGGCCGCCCGCGCGATGCCGGCTTCGTTTTTTTCCGTGGCGCCCTTGCCGGTCAATTCCTGCAATCTGTCGTTCGCTTCATCGAGGTCACCGGATTCCAGCGCACTGGAAATCTCATTCGCGGTTTTTCCAAGCCGGTGAACATCGATACACAGATACAGCACGATTACATCGAAGGCAAAGCGGAAAATCCAGGCCAGCTGACCCAGGATGTAATGCAGCAACAATACTCCGGCAACGATCGGAAGTGTTGCCAGCATGACGGCGCCCACGCCATGCGAGCGTTTGCCGCCGTTGAAACGCTCTTCAATCGATTCCGCCCAGTCGCGATACCAGGCGAACGGCTTGATGCCCTGACGATCGGGAATCAGATGATCCAGGAGGATCGCCAGGAGCGTTGCGATCAGAATTTCACTCATGCCAGCCGATTCTCATCCTTAATGTCCGTATAAATGTACTGGCCGCGCCCGTTGTAAAGCAAGTCCTATGCGCAGGCGTCCAGGTATCTTTTCCAATCGAAGGTAGGGCCGGGGTCGGTTTTGCGTCCAGGTGCGATATCGCAATGCCCGAATATTCTCGCCGGCGAGATGGCAGGATAGGCTTTCTGGAGCGAGCGGGTCAGCTTGATCAACGATTCATACTGGGCGTCCTCGAATGGAAGATCGTCCGCTCCCTCCAGTTCGACGCCGATGGAAAAATCATTGATGCGGGTACGCCCTTCGCAATACGACAGGCCGGCGTGCCAGGCGCGCTGATGCAAGGGGACATACTGGATTACCTGGCCGGTACGCCGGATCAGCGCATGGGCCGAGACTTTCAGGCCGTCGATCTTGCGATAATAGGGATGCTCGTCAGGATTCAGTATATTTCTGAACAACTGCTCGATGCCGTGACCGCCGAAAATTCCCGGCGGCAGGCTGATGGAATGAATGACCAGGGTATCGATCGGCGCGCCTTCGGGGCGCGCGTCGCAGTTGGGAGACGCCACGTACGGAACTCCCCGGATGAGTCCGGTCGAGACGTCTATCGGCATTACGCCACGCAAATCCTTTGCTGTCCGGGCTGAAGTCATGGAGAAATTGTAGC